>JBCCEL010000138.1:0-14233 GCA_039030315.1 Pseudomonadota bacterium | reverse complement strand
CACCTGCTCCTGGACGAAACGCGAGCTCCACTCCAGATAGGTGACGGCAAGACCGCCCGGCCTGAGCGCCGCAATCGCGTTCTGGATGTCCGGATCTCGGAAGGCCAGCACATAGGCCTGCTGCTGGAGCCGGCGTTCGCGTTCGTCCACGCTGGCCGAGGCGTCCACCGCCAGCACCAGTTCCACCGCCACAGGGGTCTGCGCACGGAGAGTTGCAAATGAACCGGGAACCAGAAGGCAGAGCGCGGCCAGCACATTGCAGAGCCGCCTGGTCCATGCAAGTCTGGCGCGGGGAACAGAGACAAGGATCATGCCGCGAATGTTGCCCGAGCCTGAGCAGATTGTCGATCTGGCGCGCTATCCCATTTCCGACCCCGCCGATGATGGCTATGCGGAGCTCGCCGCGCGCCTCAGGGCGGAGCTCGATCAACAGCAATACTGCGTCATGTCCGGATTCCTCGCAGACGAGGCCTGCAGCCGCCTGGTTGCCGAAGTCGAGGCGGTTCTGCCCCGGGCCTATCCCAACCGTTCGCGCCGCAACTGCTATCTGCAGCGCGCGGGCGACCCCTCCAGGCCGGCGGACCATCCCGGCAACATGCTGTTTGACGCCAGCTACCGCATGCTGGCCTATGATCTCTTCGGCGAGACCTCATTGCTCAGGGCGCTCTATCAGTGGGCGCCGTTCCGCACCTTCGTTGCGGCGGTCGTGGGGGCGGATGAACTCTTTGCGAGCGAAGACCCGTATCAGCCGGCGAACGTGCTCTGTTACGGGGCCGGCGACAACTCGGCCTGGCATTTCGATTCCACCAATGCCTTCACCATGACTCTGATGCTGCAGGCGGCCGAATCCGGCGGTGAGTTCGAGATCGCACCGTATACGCGGCGTGTTCCGCTCCTTGATCCGGACCCCGAGGAAGCCCGGCTTGCCGCGATCCTCTCCGGCGACCGGGCCGATGTGGTGACCGTGCCTCGGGAACCCGGCGCACTCGTGATCTTCCGCGGCTGCACCTCCGTCCACAGGGTGACCGAAGTGCGCGGGGACACCGACAGGCTGATGGCGGTCATGGTCTATGAAGACCGCCCGGGCGTGACCGGTGATCCTGAAGTCAACCGGACGGTCTATGGTCCGCGGACGGGCGCCAGCGCGCCGGGATGAACGCGGCCGGGCCGGGGTCGGCCTGGAGGTGGGACAGGACGGTGCGGGTCAGCGATGTGAGCCGCATTTCCCGCGCCTCGTCCGGGGTGAACCAGCCGGCGTCCTCCGCCTCGTCGCCATCTACCTTGACCACGCCGCCACGGATGCGGGCGCCGAACACGGTGGAGACGTAGGAGACACGGTCACCGTGGTCGTAGACCACCTCGCCCTCCGGGCCGCCGAACACGCCGATCAGGTGGGTCAGTTCCACGTCGAGGCCGATTTCCTCCCAGGCTTCGCGGGCGGCGCTGTCGGCCGGATGCTCGAAAGGCTCAACGAAGCCGCCGACCATCATCCAGGCATCCTTTCCCGGCACCTTCAGCAGGGCAAAGCGGCCATCGTCGCGAAAGATGATGACGGACGTGGAGGGCAGGACGAGCAGATCCGTGCCGACCTTCTCGCGCAAGGTTTTGAGATAGGGGGAAATCGGCATGTTCCGGGCCTCCAGACTGGCCCGGCCGCTTTAGCGGTTGCGCTCCGGCTTGCAAACCGGTTTTCCTCACCAGACGCCAGACCATTGGGAGAGCAGGCCATGCGTACGTTCGGGGAGAGGATGCCGGGCCGCGCCTATCCCGACCGGCCGGGCGCCTATGGCTTCGTGGCGAACACCCGCGGCGAGATCCTGACCGCGGAGGGACCGGGCCCGGGGCGCTATCTGCCGGGTGGCGGCCTGGAGGCGGGCGAGACACATGAGCACGGACTTGTGCGCGAGTTCGCCGAGGAGACCGGCCTGACCATCCGGCCGGCCGGCCTACTCTACGAGGCCTGCCAGCTGATCCCCTGCCTGGAACTGCCGCACGGATATCTGAAGATCTGCCGTTTCTTCGCCGTCGAGCTCACCCCGGCGGAGCAGACAATCGCACCGCGCTTTCCGATCCAGTGGCTGCCGCAGCGCCAGGCGCTGGAGGATCTGGAGGAGGAGGTGCAGCGCTGGGCCTTGCGCATGTGGCTCGATCAGGGACGGCCGTTGCAGGGGCCCTTGCCGCCGGCGCCGTAAACTGGTTTTGTCGAACCCTGAACCTGAAGGAGAATGCCATGGGCGAGCCTTGCATCATCTGTGTGGCGATCACCGGGTCGGTGCCCACCAAGGCGGACAATCCGGCGGTGCCAATCACCATTACCGAGCAGATCGAGAGCACGCAGGAGGCCTTCGAGGCCGGCGCCAGCATCGCCCATTGCCATGTGCGTAATGAAGACCAGACGCCGACGTCGGATCCGGAAAAATTCGCCGAACTGACCGAGGGTCTGCGCAAGCACTGTCCGGGCATGATCGTCCAGCTTTCCACCGGCGGGCGATCGGGGACGGGCCATGAACGCGGCGGCATGCTGCCGCTGAAGCCTGACATGGCCTCGCTCACGGTGGGCTCGAACAACTTCCCGACCAGGATCTATGAGAACGCGCCGCAACTGGTGGACTGGCTGGCATCAGAAATGATCGCCCATGACGTGAAGCCGGAGATCGAGGCGTTCGATCTCAGCCACATCTTCCAGGCCGTCAAGATGGTCGAGGACGGCAGGCTCAAGGGTCCGCTCTATGTGCAGTTCGTCATGGGCGTGAAGAACGCCATGCCGGTGGACAAGGACGTCTTCGATTTCTACGTAAAAACGGTCAAGCGCCTGGCGCCCGACGCCAAATGGTGCGGCGCCGGCATCGGCCGCAACCAGATCGTGTTGAATGAGTGGTGCATCTCAAACGGCGGCCATGCCCGGACAGGCCTTGAGGACAATGTGCGCCTCGACCGGGAGACCCTGGCGCCGTCCAACGCCGCGCTTGTGAAGCGGGCGGCGGAACTATGCGAGAAGTATGAGCGGCCGGTGGCGACGTGGAGCCAGGCACGGGAGATCCTGGGGCTGCGGGCGGCTTAGAGGTCAGTCATCGGCCTCGTCCCTTTCGGCCTGCTCTCGCTCCAGCTCCTCACGCTCTTTGCGCGTCTTGTCAATCAACGCCCGGACGTCGTCCTCCCACTCGAAAACCTCGTCATTGGCCGGGTCGTGCTGCGGAACCTCCGGCGGCGTTTCGCCTAACTCGCGCAACAAAGCATCGGCCCGGTCGAGATAATACCGATCAACATAGGGCTCACCACTTCCGGAGGCGGACTTATGGGCGCGGAGGGCCGCGGCAACAGCCCGCTCCGGCTCGCCAAGTTCCCGCCATATCTCGGCGACGGTCAGCAACGCTTTTCCTTCAGTCCAACCATCCAGCCGCTCTGCGACTTCGCGCACATCCAAGGGCTGCCCGGCGCGAAGCTGAGCGAGTGTCAGCAGCGCTTCGCCCTCTGTATCTTCCTCACCAAACTCCCGGTAAAGGCGCAGGGCCGCGCTCAAGCGATCGATCGCTGGATTCGCTTCGTCTCGGGACAGATGCCATTCACCCCACATTACTAGGCAATTGCTAAGGGCTTCCCTGTTTCTACCCTCGCGGCAAAGGCTCACGACTTCTACCAATTCTGTGTCTGTGAGCTCCGCGCGCCGAAACTTGTCTTTAGCTCGCAAGTGCTCCGCATCTCCGGGTCGGTAGGTGACGCGGAGCCAACTACGGCCCATCGGATGCAGTTCTGACCAAATTTCGTCGGCAGAAGAGATTTCTCCTTGCGTCACTGCGGATGCGTACAAATCAAGCAGAGCTCGAAAAACTTCGCCCCTTTTGCCCGTTGTTTTGGCTAACTCAAGCGCCATTTCTCGCAGCCGCTGAGCATCTCGCACCTTGGCTTGCATCACGAGTTTGATTGCGATGTTACTCAGCAGCGCTCGTATCGCCAGCGCGCTCTCTCCCTTTAGCGCGTATTGAAGCGCTCGCTCGAACAGGCGCTGTGCGATTGCTGGTTCGCGACGGTCGACTGCCAAGCCCGAAGAATTGATTATGAAGGACCGTTCCTCCGCCGAGATATCCACGAGTGGGCCATCCCAGCCTTGTGGGAAAAACGCGCGTAAAAGGGGCTGAAGCTCGCCTAGCGCCATTAGATTAAACACAAGCGCATCGGATAAACCTCCGTTCAGCACGGTTGCCGCCCGATCAAAACTCCCCATCCGATTCAACGTTGCGACCAATTGGATGCCCAAGGAAAGATCATCTAGACTGTCCGCTTGCTCCCAGGGATCGTGCGGGCGGCCGGAGAAATAGTCTACCAGTTGCTCCCCTATCTCGCCCGTTTCCGCTTCGTCCATCCGACCTGCGGCCACGCCGCGTACGACCGGGTGCAGATCGTAACGCTTGAGCCCAGAGTCATATTGCAGCAACCCGCGACGCTCCAACTCAGTAAGCGTGCCGTCGAACCGCTCCTTTGGCTCTTTGTGCGCTCCATCCTTCGGTCTTGCGGGCGAATGCGCGCAAAGTTCTCTCAGCGACGCGTAATCCGAACCGCCCCGGAGCAACGACAAGGTTTGCAGCAGTCTCAGCTCAGGTTCAGGCAGCGCCAGGATGGCTGCGTCCAGTATGTGATTGCGGCGCTGCGTCAGGTCCAGATCCGCCAGCCCCAGCTTGCCACCTGCTTCAGGATCGGACAGCCAGGAGTCGAAATTGCCACGGTCCGGCAGATAGTCGTTCACCAGTCCGGCCAACGCGCCGATCACAAGCGGATGGCAATCGCAGTTGTGCTGCAGATAGCCCTGCACGGCTTTCGAGTCCCCGCTCACCCAGCACGACTGGAAGAGCAATTCGGCGTCTGCCGGGCGCAGGCCGGAGAGCATTTCCCGCCGCACGCCCGGGCGCGGCATGCTGGACTGGTTGATCAGCGCCTGCGGCGTCAGCCTTGAGGTCACTAGAAGCTTCGAAGGCGCAGCCGCCGTCAAGCGCTGCAAGAGGTCCTCGTCTTCCGGGTTGATAGTGGCCCGCGGATCCCGGTTGGAGATCTGGTCCGTTGCAGCGTCAACATCCTCGTCGCGCATTTGCGGTGCATCAATGCGGTGATAGGCCACTAGGATTCGCTCAAGGCCGTCCAGCACGATCAACCAAGGCCTCGCCTCCAGCTCAGCCAGCAGTCGCGGCATCAGCGTCCGGGTCCGCTGCTTGCGGAACTCCTCGATTGGTGCGCCGGTCATATAGGCGAGCGCCGCCCGGCAAAACGCATTCATAGTCGCGCCTTGTTCGTAGAAGGAGAACCAGAAGCGGCCAGCCCAATCGTTCCGCGCCTGCACCGCGCGGCCGGTCAGCCAGGTCCAGGCAACCATGCTCTTCCCCGTCCCGCCAATCGCCTCGAAGAGCAGCATCGGGTTCGGATCGGCGTCCAAACACCAGTCGTCCAGCGTGTTGAGTTCCGCGACGCGGCCGACGAAGTCATGCGATCCGAGATAACGCGGGACGGCCCGCAAATAGGGCGGCAGGTTGATTTCGAGCGTGTCCTTGGGAGTCGTTAGTTCGTCTGAATCGCCACTGGCGGCAGTTGGACTTTCCTCGGCGACATTTGCGGCGGCCTCCTTGGCTAAATTTGCCAGTGCTTCACCGACCCGGCTGCGCAGCTCGGAGGGTGACTTGAAAAATGCACCGACCCTCTCCTGTCCAATCCGCTCCTTGAAGGCCTGCAGCTTGTCCGCTCCCGTCCCGGTCTCAACATCCTTCCGCTTCACCGGATGGTCGTCGTGGATGAAGAACACCAGGCGCGGCTTTCCCAGCTTCACCGCACGATCGTATTCCATCTCGGTGATCGAGATGTCCGAGCCCGGCGGCACATATCCGTAGCGCCAGGCGAGAATGCAGATGTAGACCTCGGCATTCTCAACCATCTCCAACGAGACCTTTACGGCATCGGCATCGCGGGCCGAGAGGTTTTCCATCATCTGGTCGGCACTGATGCCGATGCTCTCGCACCCGAGCCGCACTTCGTCACGATGCTCAGGCAAGTCCTGCGCCGTGCTCGAAATCATCACATTCTCAAACATGGAGTTGCCCCGGCTGCTAGATTCTCTTGTGAATATACAGCTGCGCCATACGCAACCGGCCTCGCAGCAGCACTTATACTGTCAGCCATCTTACTTATAGTTGCGAGAACAATGCTGGTTCAAGTCACGCAGGGCCAATGGCAGAAATCTAATTTCCCGAAACTCCGCTCAAGCCTCACCCAAACAAGAACACGCCCTTCCCCGTCGATTGGGTATCGAACTTCTTGTAGGCCTCATCCACCTGGTCCAGCGTGTAGTGGTCCGTGAACAGGCCGTCCACGTCTATGCCGCGTTCGGCGACGAAGCGGGCGCATTCGGCCTGGATGACGGTGGAGAAGGTCCACGAGCCGATGAGCGTGATCTGGCGGCGGATCATGTCCGAGCTGACGTCCAGGGTGACATTCCCGCCCTCGCCCACATAGCAGACCGTGCCCCAGGTGCGGGTCGCCTTGACCGCCGCCACCCGGGCCGCTTCGGCCGATGAGCAATCCAGCGCCAGATCGACACCGCGGCCGTCGGTGAGCTCCATCAACGCCTCAACCGCATCATCCGTGGTCGGATCGATCACGGCAGACGCACCCATCTTTTCCGCCAGGCCGCGGCGCTCCGCGTTGGTGTCCAGTGCGATCACCCGCGCGCCCATGGCCGCGCCGAGCTGGGTGGCCGACAGCCCGACCGGACCCTGGCCGAAGACCGCAAGCGTGTCGTGGCCGGAGAGGTTCATGCGACGGATGGCGCCATAGGCGGTGCCCGTGCCGCAGGCAATGGCCGCGCCTGTGGAATAGGAGAGTTCGTCCGGCAAGGTGACGAGCGTGCGCACCGGCACCTTCATGTAGGGCGCATGGGCGCCGTGGCCGGTGACGCCGAAAACGGTGATGCCCTCACCGCAGAGCTGGCCCCAACCGGTGCGGCAATGATCGCATGCGCCGCAGCCCGCATAGTGATGGTCCATGACGCGCTGACCGACCCTCGCCTGCCGTTCGTCCACGCCTTTGCCGACCCCGACGACAACGCCGCAGGGCTCGTGGCCGGCGATGTTCGGTTCGCTGACATCGCCAAGGCCGAGAGCGCGCTGCATCTCGCCGGGCGCGGCCCGGTAAAACTTCAGATCGCTGCCGCACATGCCGGAGGCCTTGATCTCGATCACGACTTCGTCCGGCCCCGGGCTCGGATCCGGAAACTCCATCAGCTCCACCGTCCGGTTGCCCGTAAAGACTGCACCCTTCATCACACGCGCCCTTTTGCCTTTTGCGGGTGACTTTAACCGATTGCGATCACGGGGCAAGCGGTTGGAAGCAGGCACGTCCTTGGCTATGGTCAGCCTGGCAATGAACGGGAGAACGATATGAAACCGGTTTGCATGGTGATCGGCGCGGGCGCCGGGATCGGCGGCAACGTGGCAAAGCGTTTTGCCACGGCCGGCTACCACGCGGCGCTCTGCCGGCGCAGCGACGAAGAGGGGCTGATGAAGCTCGTGGCAGAGATCGAGGCGGATGGAGGATCGGCCTCCGGCGCCTTGCTCAATGCGGTCGAGCCGGACGCGGTCGAGGACCGCATCACCGCGGTGGAAGCCGATCACGGACCGATCGAGGTGCTCGTCTACAATCTCGGTGCCCAGATCGGCGACCGGTCGCTGGAAGAGACGCCCTACAAGGCCTTCGAACTGGGCTGGCGTATGGCGACATTCGGTCTGTTCCGCGCCGCCTCCACCGTCTGCCCTCTCATGGCGGAGCGAGGAGGGGGGACGATACTGGTAACCTCGGCGACTGCGGCAGTGCGCGGCAACGCGGGCCAGCACTCCCATGCTGCGGCCATGGGCGGGCGGCGCATGCTGTGCCAGAGCCTCAATGCGGAGTTCGCGCCCAAGGGTGTCCACGTCGCCCATATCCTGATCGACGGGGCGGTGGATGCGCCGGACACGCTCGGCAAGATGCTCGGACCGGAGAAGTTCCAGGAACTGCGCGAGAGCAAGGGCCTGGAGAATGACGGACTGCTTTTGCCCGAAAAGATCGCTGAAACCTATTTCCACGTCGCCCAGCAGCACCGCTCCGCCTGGACGCACGAGCTCGACCTGCGTGCCTACTCCGACCGCGCCTGGTGGAACCATTGACGTTTCTTAGGAGACTGTGAAATGGCCGGTAAGGTATGCGCCATCATCGGGGCCGGCGAAGGCCTCGGCCGGGCGCTGGCTGCGCGGTTTGCCCGGGAGGGCATGGATCTCGCCCTCGTTTCACGTTCCGAAGAAGGCAGCAGCGCCGCTGCCTCGGCCGCCCGCGCGGAGGGCGTCAGGACGGCATTCTTTTCCGCCGATGCCGATCGGCCGGAGACGATTGAAGCCGCGCTGGCGACGGTTCGCACAGAACTCGGGCAACCCGATGTCCTCATCTACAACGTGCGCGACGCATTTACGCGCTGTGAGCCGCTGGACATGAGCTACGCCGATCTTGAAGCTGTCCTGCGCCTGGAGGTTGTCGGAGCGTTCGCAGCAGCAAAGGCGGTGCTGCCGGACATGCGCGCGCGGGGCCAGGGCACCATCCTCTATTCCAGCGCCACCGCGGCCTTCAGGGGCTCAGCCATCCATCCGCTCTACGCCATTGGCAAGTTCGGCCTGCGCGGCCTCTCCCAGAGCCTGGCCAAAGCCTATGGCAAGGACGGGGTGCATATCGCGCATATCCGCCTGGACTGCGATCTCGATGTTCCAATCATGAAGGAACTCTACGGCGAACGCTATGACGAGGCCGTCCTGGCTGATCCTGACGAGATTGCCGACACCTACTGGTGGGTCCACGCCCAGCCGAAATCGGCCTGGAGCAACGAGGTCGAGCTGCGCCCCTCTGGAGAAACGTGGACGATCTGACGGCTACTCCGCCAGTCCCTGCCCTTCCAGCCAGGCGGCAGACGGCATGATGTCCCTGGCATCGTCCATCTCCAGGATCAGGCGCGGGCGCTCGCTGAGCGCGCCGATGGCTCCGAATACCGAAGGCCAGCAGATATTGCCCTCCCCGATGCGCCAGTGGCGGTCCGCATAGCCGTCGGCGTCCTGAAGATGGACATGGGCGAGCAGGTCGCCGGCCGCCTTCACGAAGTAGTCCACAGGCGGCCCACCGGTCCGGCCAAAGGCATAGTGGGCATGGCCCGTGTCGAGGGACAGCCTTACCGCAGGGCTGTCGAACGAAGCCGCAAGACCCACCCAGGCATCGGTGTCGCGATCTTCGATATTCTCGATGACGATCGTGACACCGGACTCTTCGGCAAGCCTGACCGCCGGGCCGAGGCTGTCGTGAACAAGCTCGATCTGGAGCTGGCGGGCGCCAGGCCGGTTGGGACTGTTGAAACTGTCCCAGGTGGTGATCGGACTGTGCACCACCATGTGCGCTGCGCCAGGTACCGGAGCGAGGTGAATACAGGCCTCGACCGCGGCCACCATGCGCCTTGCCGCAATGCCGCGGATCTCCGTGTCCTGCGCGTCGAGGGCAATGCCGCAGAACGGACCATGGATACCGACCCGTCCTGCATGACCGGCAAAGGCCCGGGCAGCAGCATCGGCGAAGTCTGAGCAGCCGCCGGCCATCGCGTCCGGCTCGCTCAGATCCTGGATCTCCACATCGCGGTCCCTGTCGCGCAGGAAGGCGGCCAGCCCCTCTATACCCTCCAGGTCCGGCAGCGTGATCGCCGCCCCCAGAACGGGCTTGCTGTTGGAAAGGTCGGCCATCCATCTGCTCTCCTGCGTCTCACCTCGAACCGCCGCCCCGGACAATCTTACCGGATTCGCGGCAAACGACGGCCCGCTTGTTCCGGGTTTCGTCCAGGTTGCGATTGATGCGAATTGATCGGGTACGCCGCTTCCTTAGCGCGTGATCCACCTTTCGAATGCCTCGAGTCCGGTCGGGCTTGCCGGGCCACTTGGGCCCGCGCTTATGCGATTCAGATAGAATGCGGCCAGGTCGTCATCTGACTGACCCTCTGAATACCGCTCGAACAAGGGCGCGGCCTCTTCCCACTCGCCGGACAGAAACAGGTTCATGGCTTCGGTCCACATCGCGGTGCGCTCCAGCACCTCGGCCGGTTGCACTGTTGCATGATCAAGTTCGGCAACGGCCGCCTTGAGCCCAACCAGTTCGTAGACCAGCACGGGTTCTCCGAAACCATCCGGAGAGAGTTCCCCCAAAGGCTTCCAGAGAAATTCCTCACCCGCTGACAGCTCGACCGCTTCAGTCGCCAGGATCTCTGTTCCCAGAACCTCGTTCAGGCGCGCCAGCCGGGGAGCCAGACGAGCCGACTTTCCAAGCGCCGTGTACTGCAGCGAGTCCGCCGAGCCCGCATTGCCGATCAGCACGGATCCGCTATGCAAGCCATACCGGGCCTGAAGCGCGGGCTGCCCGCGCTCATTCCACCCAGCATTCAGCCCGGCCAGTCGCTCGCGCGCGGCCAGAACGGCCAGACAGGCATTGCGTGTCCTGTTTTCATCGGGGACGGGAGCATTCCAGTATACCGTGAGCGCATTTACGGCCTGCCCGGCAATCGCGCCCTTGTGCAAAAGAAAGGCTGCGGTCTGGCCGTCCAGGCACCCGGAGACCTGCGGCATGACCTCTTCCACCCCGGGCTGATCGGCCAGGGCATCAAGACCGTCGAGTTCGCAGACCGCGATCGCGATGCTGCGCCGCTCGCCGCCCTCCCTGCCGGCTGCTCCCGTTTCGAGCAGCTGCCGCACGAGCGCACGCGGCAGGTAGTGGCGGGCTGCGGACAGCCTGGACTTCATGTCCTGAACAGCCTCGCCAAGCTGGTCCACCTCGTAAACAAAGGACCTGGATCCGGCGCTTTCGGCAAAATCCAGATTGCCGATCTTTCTGGCTTCCTCCGTCATGATTTCGATCGGCCGGGCGATCTGGTGGGCGACGAAGAACGCGACCGCCATGACGCAGACGGCGATACCCAGTGTGATGATGATGGACTTGTCGCGGGCGGAGACGAGCGGACCCACCAGCTCGTTCCAGGGCACCGCGATGATCAGCTGTTCCTTCTCGCTGCTGCCGAACGCAATGTCGATGGAGCGGCCGAGGTAGCGGACCTCGTCCACCGTGATGTCGCGCAGGCCTTCACCCCCGTTGGCGGCGGTAATCATCTGGGGCAGGACACGGTCGCCTGATTCTTCCAGCCCGAGAAGATGAAGGTTCACCACCGTGCCCGATGCCTCCCGCACAGCCACGCCGTCATAGTGGCTGTGGGCCAGGATCTGGCCGTCCCGGGTGACGATGGCGAGACGGGTTCCGGGCGTGATCTTCAGCGAGATCAGAAAGGCTTTGAGGGTCCTGAGATCTAGATCAATGCCGGCCACGCCCTTGTTGCCGCCCGCAAGGGCTCTGGAGAGCGTGAGTCCCGGTTTTCGCGATTTTGCGAACACATACGGCGCGGTGCGGTGTGCACCATCGGATGCCAGCGCCGGGGCATACCAGGGCCGCTTCCGCGGATCATAGCTCGTCTGCTCGTCGGAGACACCACCGGTAAACTGTCCGTCGGGCAGCACGGGCCGCGTCGATCTTTCACCGGCTCCCTCGCCTTGTGTGGCGGAAGTCACAAGCGCGAAGGCGGCGGCGTCCGGCACCTTGTAAGGCTCGCGGAAACTCTCGCCCTTTCCGATGAAGGACACGATCTGGGTGAATTTACCGGCCTCGGTTCCGACGTAGATCGAGGCGATCTGCGGGCTCCGCCGCAGGATGGGCAGGGCCAGCGTACGCAAGGCCTCACCATTCTCTGCCGCAAGATCGGCGTGTCTGGACAGGACCGCAATGGCGTTGAGTGCAGGCGCGACAGGTGCGATCAGCCCCTGCAGCCGTTCCTCCGTGCGGCCCAGCGCGCTGTCCACCAGCTCTTCGGTCCTCAGATGGGTTTCCTTCGTGCCCTGATAGAAGTTGAAGCCAACGATCAGGACACTCGCCAGAAAGACGAGGAAGATCGCGAACGTCGCAATGCCGGTGCCGAGCTTCAGCCTGTTCGGACGGATCGCCATCGAACTTGCAGGTCCCCTCAAGAATTCGCCGTCAGCATCACGCTACCTAACCGGGAGGAGGCAGGCAAGATGGCAACACACGCCGCCGCGGCCCGATTTTGCTCACATTAGCGCAGACTGCGCCTGCTCATGAAGATACTCCAGACACGCCCAAGCCGGCTGCTTGGTCTGGCCTGCCGTTGTGAGATAGGCATTCAAGCCCTGATCCATGTGGATGAATTCCGGCCAGCACAGCTGCAGCGCACCGCTGTCGATGTGGCGCTCTATCAGACCTTTCCAGCCAAGCGCGATGCCGCGGCCGGCGGTGCACGCTTCGAGCAGGTAGACGTAGTTGTCGATGCCGGTATAGGCCGCAGAAGGATCCGGAACGCCGACCCGGGCGAACCAGTCCTCCCACGTTGCCCAGCCCCGGTTCTGCTTGGTGAGCAGCAGGAGTGGAAGCCCGGCCCAGGCTCCCACACCTGCTTCGAGGCGGTCGGCATGATCAATGGCAAACTGTGGCGAGCAGACCGGACAGACTGCCTCCTGGAAGACGCTCCTGCTGGCCCCCTGCCCGTCCGATGGCTTCCCGTAGGCGAAGGCGAGGTCGATCCGCGGGTCGGGGGAGAACTCAAGCGCCTCGTATTCGGAGGTCAGGATGCGGATACGCACGTCCTGACCCATATGGGCCTGCAGTTCCTCGAACCTCGGCAGGAGATAGAGATGGGAAATCTCGTGGGTGCAGGCAATGGTCAGTTCGTGCTCCGGCGACCAGGCGGAGACCATCGCGAAAGCGGACTGGATGTTGTCCAGGCCGGAGACCACGGCCCGGTAGAGATGTTCCCCCTGCTCCGTCAAAGCCAGCCGCTTGCGCCTGCGCAGGAACAGGAGAACATTCAGGCGCTGCTCGAGTCCGGCAATGTGCCGGCTGATGGCGGACTGCGAAGTGTGCAGCTCCTGCGCCGCCCGGCTGAAATTGAGGTGCCTGGCCGCAGCTTCAAACGCCGTAAGCGAGCTGGTTGACGGCAGCCTGTATCGGGATCTTATCATATCAATTTCGATATCATCAGCATTCTCATTCAGCAGTTTACAAAGGAAATTCCGGACCGCAAGATCTATCGGAACTGAGAGGGTCTGCAGATGAGCGCCTATACCAAACCTGCCCACTGGGCCGATCCGAGGAACAAACTGTTCAAATACCAGATCGGGTTCACCTGTCCGCCGCATGACTTCGACGCCGCGGTGTCCGACTTCTTGCGCATGTGCGATGAAACGGTCGGCGCCCACGGACGCATGCTGCACGTGCCGGATTACAAGCACCGTCTGGACCAGAGGAAACAGAACTTCGACCTTCTGGAAGAGTTCATGGAGTGCATGGCCAATAACGGAGCCGATGTCTGCGGCCAGGTCGGCTCCAACTGGGTCCATGCGTGCGGACTTGGCGTCGAAGGGGTTCGCCGGCACTGTGAGATGCTGAGCGACAAGTATGAAACCCCGTTCCACATGGCCGGCTACGCCATGGTGGAAGCGCTGCGTGATCAGAACGTGGAGAAGGTCGCACTGAACGGGGCGTATCATTGGCCGGACTGGTGGCAGGGCACTGCCGGCTTTCTGAAGGAGGCCGGCTTCGATGTGCTCTGGGCGGGCAACTTCCACGACCAGGGCTGGTTCTCCTCGCAGGAAGAACTCAATGCCTGCATCTGGTGCTTCGATGGCGACCTGGCGGAAGAGAGCTTCGCCTATGTGGCGGAGAAGGCGCCGACCGCCGACGCCTATCTGATCAACGGCATGTGCAACTTCCGCCGCGAAAGCGACGGGCTGGCACAGCGCCCGGTCCATCTGGAAGTGGGCCTTGAGGCCATGCTCGGAAAACCGATCATCAGTCACGACAACGCCCTCTACTGGCGCATCTTCAAGACCCTGGGTCTCGCCCCGCTCACCCGGCAGGGCCAGTTGCTCTCCTCACTCAAAGGCTGAATTCATGCACAAGATCCTTGCGCTCTGGGCGGTTCCCCGCTCCACCTCCACCGCGTTCGAATGGATGATGCGCCAGCGCGGCGACATGGCCTGCTTCCACGAACCTTTCGGCGAAGCCTGGTACCAGGGCGAAGAGCCGCTGTGGCCGCGCTTCAGGGCCGGCGACGTGCGCACGCCGGGTCTCACTCTGGACAGCGTTT
>JBCCEL010000137.1:0-14241 GCA_039030315.1 Pseudomonadota bacterium | reverse complement strand
TTTCCACAATTCTGCGGGCAATAATATCAAACACCTGCCAAACCACATAATATTTGAGATGTGCCAGAACTGATTAGATCTGGGTAGGTCGCTACACACGCATATTGTCCGAGGCTGCCACTCACCATATATAGGTAAATGAATATAATTGCACCATACCTATGCTCAATCGCACGGCCTAATATATAAATGAAAAAGACATTGCCCAACATATGCAGGGACTTGACATGGATGAATTGAGAAACAATTAACCGCCAATATTCCGCGTTTGTTCATAAGGCGCCATTGGTAGCCCCATATTCGAGTAATACACGGGGGCTTGCGTTTTATAGAATGTCTTTTCAGACATCATGGCAACAAATATCCAGTAGCTGAGAATGGAGGCACAAACTAGGATTGTTGCTAAAACTTTATTATTGAGTTGCAAGTTCGTTTGATATTTTTGGAGGCACTCTCAGTGTGTTGGGAATCTTGTATTAAGACTATCTCCTCATCCATATTCATTCTATTGAGCATACTATTTTATTCTGTTCCAACCCTGGCAGATAGTCTGCGTTGCGGCGATCGGTTGATAAAAGTTGGCGATACGAAATATAAAGTATTGCAACGTTGTGGCCAGCCAAATTACCGTGAACGTCTGCCTCCTTATGGTATAGAAAGGCAGTATTCGCCCTGATGTGGCAATCCCGATCCGGACACGCGGCAGTAACACGTTGTGGCTGGCGAAATCAGACAGTGGGAGATGGCTGATCGATGGCTGGCTATTGACGCGCAACGGGCACCATCGTCTTCTTTGTATCCGCGCCCGGCCGATTCATAACAATCCTGACTTATCGAGTCAAGTATTGGGGCGCCGCCGCTTATTCCACCCGAAGATAACCGGACAATCCGGTTTTCTGGTGCTCGATCACATGGCAGTGGAAGGCCCAATCTCCCGGATTGTCGGCCACCACCGCGACATCGATCACCTCGTCCTTCAGCAGCAGTGCCGTGTCGGTCCAGTTGGCGAGAATCTTGCGCTTGTTTGACCTGATCGGTTTGAAGGTCAAGCCATGGAGATGAATGGGATGCAGGTTGGGAGATTCATTCCGGAGTCTCAGAACATAGCTCCTGCCGAGCTTTAGCTGCGCCAGCGGGCCGGTGCCTTTTGCATTGTCGCCAGGCCAGGCTTCACGGTTGATGGACCAGAAGTTCTTGCCGAGGTTGCCGCAGAAACCGTTGTCGGGCGCAGTCCCGTCCGGCGACCAGCCGAACACGAACTCATGGGTTTCGGCCCCGGTAAGGTTGGGCTCGGCTACCGGGTTATGCGGAAGGGACTTTAACGTGTTGAGATCACGTTTCGGACCCGATCCCACAGCGCGAAGACCCGCCATGATCTTCGGCCCCTTGACCGACTTTGCCATCAGCTGCACCCGCCGGCCTTCGGCAGATGGCATAGCGACTGCAAAGTCCGCACGCTGGCCGGGCCCAAGCGCCATTGGCACCTGTTCGGTCGGCAGCCCAACCGGCTCAAGCAGCGGATGCCCGTCCCAGGCAATGACACGGGTGTCCGCGCTGGTCAGCCAGATCCGGTAAATCCGGGTCGTGTCAGTATTGGCGACCCGCAGACGCACAACGCCGCCGGCGGGGTGATCGTAAACCGGAGCCTGTTGCCAGTTCGCGGTCATAACATTGCCGAGGGTGCCGCCTCGGGCGGCTTTGCGCAGGGAGTAGGCCTTGCCAAGAGCGTCGTCGTTGCTCAGCCGGAAGTCCTTCAGGTTGATGGCCTGGTCGCCATCGAACCCGGGATCTTCGCGCTCGCGGATGACCAGAACGCCGGTCAGCCCGCGGGCCATCTGGGTCATGGTCATGCAGTGCGGGTGATACCAATAGGTCCCCGCATCAGGCGGCGTGAACCGGTAACGGAAACTGTCACCGCCGCCAATGGGCACCTGGGTAAGATACGGCACACCGTCCATCTCGTTCGGCAGCCGGATGCCGTGCCAATGCATGGCGGTGTATTCATCGAGCGTGTTGCTCACCGTCAGATCAAGGGGTTCGTCTTGCGTGCCATAGAGCACCGGCGGCGCGCTATCGGGTGAGAGGCTGACGAGACCTTCCGTAATGTTTTCGCGGAACTGGTAGCGTGCAGTCTGAATCTTCAAATTCTGGCCCGGCGAAGCAGTCGCCACGGCATAACCCGCACCGCCAAGGCAGCTTACTCCGAGCATCGCGCCAGAAGACACGAGAACATCTCTGCGGTTCATCTCAGATCTCCAAGTGGATCGCTTCCAGGTTGCGGTGCAGAGTACAGAAACAGCGATACGCCGTCGCCGGGGTAAGTTGTCCCGATCCCAGTTTGCGGATCACGCTGACATGCTGGTCCGGGGTGCCGTTATTCGGCGGCCGTCGCGAGGCCTCCGGCAAGCTGCCGCGAGACCAGTCTGGCGTAGAGACCCTTCCTTTGAAGCAAGACGCTGTGCGTGCCGGTTTCAACCAGCTTGCCCTCGTTGAGTACAACAATCAGATCGGCGTCACGGACCGTGGAGAGCCTGTGCGCAATGACGATCGTGGTGCGGTCGCTTTGCAGAAGATCCAGAGTTTGCCGCAGGGCCTGCTCATTCACCGCATCAAGATGAGAGGTCGCTTCGTCAAGGATCAGTACCGGCGCGTCCTTCAGGAACGCTCGCGCGATGGCAACGCGCTGCCTTTGTCCTCCGGAAAGGTTGGTGCCCCGTT
The DNA here is from genome assembly GCA_039030315.1 of Pseudomonadota bacterium. Taxonomy (GTDB): domain Bacteria; phylum Pseudomonadota; class Alphaproteobacteria; order Rhizobiales; family CAJQND01; genus JAAEUE01. Next base: position 11,523 of record JBCCEL010000137.1, on the reverse strand, counting down.
CTCCAACTTCCGTGTCGAGCCCGTCAGGCAGGGTATCGACCAGCTCTCCGAGCGACGCGTTGGCGACTGCAGCCAGAATATCGGCCTCGCTCGCGTCGGGCCGCCCGATCGCGATATTGTTCTTGAGTGTATCGTTGAATAGATAGGTGTCCTGGGCAACCAGTGCGATGCTGCGCCGGAGGCTGTCGAGTTTGAAGTCGCGCAAGTCTTCGCCATTCAGCGAGATCTTGCCCTCATCGGGATCCCAGAAGCGCATAAGCAACTGGGCGGCTGTGCTCTTCCCTGCGCCCGAGGTGCCAACGAGCGCGACGGTTTTGCCGGCAGGCACGTTAAAGCTCACATCTGACAGTGCCCGCCTCGTCTGCCCGGGATAGGCGAACGAGACCTTCTCCATCCTGAGCGCTGCGGCGCCTGGTTTCTCCGTGACACCTGCACCATCCGTCACAGGAACCGGTTCATTGGCCAGCGCGTAGATGCGCCGGGTGGCGCCGAGCGTATCGGCGAGTTGCCGTCCGATCTGTGCGATTTCCGACACCGGCAGGAACGCCGACATTGCCAGAAGCGTCAGGAGCGGAAGGACGGCCGGATCGACGGCACCTGATGAGGCCAGCAAGGTGCCGGTCAGCACGACGGCCAATCCACCAAGCCCGGTAAAGACCTCCAGCAAGCTCTGCTGCAACGTCAGCTGACCAAAGAAGGGGAGCCGCAGGCGCACGTGATGCTTGGAGAGTTCATCCAGCCGCTTGCCCCGCTCTTCCTCATGCTGAAACGCCACGATCTCGCTCATGCCTTGCACCGAATCCACGGCGAAAGCGGCAAGTTCTCCTGCCGCCTCGCGCGCCTGGGAGCCGAGTTCATCCACTCTCTTGCGCATCAGGAGCGGGCTGACTCCAACGGCTATCAGGAAGGGTATGAGAGTCAGGGCAATCCACCAGCTCTCCGAGCCAAGGACCGCCAGAACGACGCTCGGCACCAGGATGGCAACGAAGGTCGGGGCCACCGTGTGGGCGAAGAAGTACTCGACCAGTTCGATGTCATGTGTCGCGAGCGCCATGAGATCACCGGTGCGCCGACGGACAAGATAGGCCGGTGCGAGAGCATCCAGGCGCCGGAAGGCATCGATGCGCATTTCGGCCAGGAGGCGGAAAGCCATGTCATGTGCGAGCCAGGATTCAAGCCAGTGCAGAAGACCGGAAAGCGGCGCCACCACGGCGAGGGCCCAGAGCCAGTGCGTGAAGTCCTGCCCGTTCTTCAGCGCAACAATGACCAGCGCACTGAGGACGCCGACGCCGATGAAGGCGATGACGCGGAGGACGCCGAATATGAAGGTAGCGCAAAGTTTGCCTTTCCAGGGCATGATGACCTTCATCAGCTCGACGACAAGCTCCACCCAATTCAGACCTTCCGCCTTGATAATGCCTTCAGTCAGCACCTTGACCGCTCCGCCAGGCGTATCGGCCACGGTTTCGGCGTGTTGCGTATCAGTATCGATCCCCTTCCGATCGGATGACTGCGCCTCGCGCGCCTGTTCCGACATCAGGCGGGCATAGACGCCCTGGCCCGCAATGAGATCCTCATGACGGCCGCTTTCCACGATCCGGCCGCCGTCGAGGACGATTATGCGGTCGCAGCCGATGACGCTGGAAAGACGATGCGCAAGCGTAAGTGTGGTCCGGCCTTTCATCAGCCGGTCCAGAGCCTGCTGGATCACGGCCTCGTTTTCGGCATCAACAGCAGAGAGCGCTTCATCGAGAATCAGGATCGGCGTGTCCCTGAGCAAGGCCCGCGCAATGGCCACGCGCTGGCGCTGTCCGCCAGACAGTTTGATTCCCTTTTCGCCGATAACGGTTTGGTACCCCTGCGGCAGCGTCATGATGAAATCGTGAATATTGGCCGATTTTGCGGCCTCCACGATGTCGGTCTGGCTCGCTGCGGGTCGCCCCATGCGGACATTCTCTTCGACAGTGCCGTGGAAAAGGAACGTATCCTGGTTCACCACTGAGATCATCGAGCGAATCTGATCGAAGGAGAGCGTCCGAAGATCGTGACCGCCGATCATCACGCGCCCCTCGTCCGGATCGTAGAAGCGCATCAAGAGGCGGACGATTGAGGACTTGCCACCGCCCGATGTGCCAACGAGGCCAATGCGTGCGCCCTCTTCAATCTGGAAGTCGAGCGCGCCGTGAACATCTCGGCGTGTTCCGGGGTAGCGGAAGCGCACGTTCTCAAAGCCAATCGATGGCTCAAGCGCGCCATCCAGCATTTGTGGCGCGGCGTCCGCCACCAGGGGCTGGTCATCCAGTATCCGATAGATTCCCTGCGCCGCCGACATGCCGACCATCCCCTGGTGCAGCACCGTGCGCAGCTCGCGCATGGGTCGGAAAATCTCCACACCCAGCATTAGAATGACCAGCAGGGCGGTAAGCGACATCTCTCCGGCTTCAACCCGGAACGCACCCAGCGCGAGCGCAGCCGCCGCACCGCAGGCAATGGCAGAATCCGTGATGCCGCGGCTCAGCACATTGGTACCGAGCACCCACATGGTGCGGCGGAAGAGATCGCGCGCTTTGACTTCCAGCGCATCTGCGCGTGCCGTGCTTTGCCCGAATGCCTTCAGTGTCGCCAGGCCTTGTATGGAGTCCAGGAACTCGGCTGCGAAGCTCGCATAGGCATCCTGACGTTCCTGCGATTTGGCCTGGTCGAAATTGTGCCAGAGCGCGGGCGCAAACAGCGCGATGAGCGCAAACCCCACGAGCACGGCAGCCACGGGCAGGTCGAGGAATGCGACAAACGCAAAGATCATCAGCGGTGTCAGAAGCGAGATCAAAAACTGCGGCAGGAACTGACCGAAATAGGTTTCGAGCTGCTCGACCCCTTCAATGAGCGAGAGACTAAGCGCGCCTGAACGCTTGCTGGCTACGCTTCCCGGTCCCAGCATTGCGATCTTGTCATAGATCGTTCGCCGCAATCTGACCTGCACCCGGGATGCGGTTTCGTGCGCGACGACTGCCCTCCAATGTTCGAATACCCCGCGCAAGATCATAACGCTGGCGATGGCCGCGATGGGCAGCATCAAAGGTTCGAGATCGCGACCGGCGAAAATCTCGCCGATCAGCCAGCCGAGCAGCGCCAGACGCGCAACGCCCAGACCGACCGCCACGAGCCCAATGACCACTGCCCAGAAAATCCGCAGCCGGACGCCATCGGTAAAGTTCCACAACCTTCTTTCGAAATGCATGTCCGGTCTCTGCCTGATGGGTCATGGGATGGCATCCCGAGCCAGGCCATTGCCCGGCAACAGGACAACCAGCCATGGAGGACGTGGGTGCACTTTCGCAGGTGCCATGCCAAAAAACCAGACTGCCGGACTCATACATGCCGAAATGCCGCCGGCCGGCGCCTGGTCGAAAGTTCGGATTCTGCGGAGGATCTCCTCGATGGTTCGAATGCCTCCATCTGTGTCGTCGGAAGGGTATTCGTGTCTCGGATGTCCTGGGGTCATGCGTGATTTTGCCGGTGCTGATCGATGCCGCAAACCGTCCCCCGTCCATTGCAATAGATTGGACGGCGGGTAAGCAGGGTCTCCTTGATGACCAATCCGGAAAGGGCATCGCCGAAGGCAGGCCCTGGCTTTGCCGCCAACGCCGCGGAGCGGCGGCTCCAGCTGGCCAGCCGCCGCGCCACGCAGAGACTTTTCTACCAGCCGAAATCTCAAGTCTGATCGGTTGGCTTCCCGGTCGCTGATCGGGAGCAGTAAGAATGTTGCTCAAAACATCCGTGCGATATCCAGGGTCTGGAGAAGGAGAGAGCTGGCCTAACGCTAAGGGCTTACGAACCCGTCCAGATCCGCTAAACTAACTTCAGGCAAACGATCGGTGGGGCTGACGTCAGAGCTGCCATCTGCTGAGTTTCCCCGTCAGGCCACCAGGACCTGTACAGCAACTTACAAACATGTGCCAAGCTGGGGTAAGTTGAGCGTTTTCGTGCCAATCTGGACGTTTGCCGGACGGCGATGGACACCAAAGCGCCCTCCGTAACCCATTGATCTTATGCCAACTTGGTGAGATTGGACATCTTGGACGCTGCACACTCCCCTAAGGACTAAAAGGCTTTGGGGAGATGTGCCCATCAGCAGAGCAGAAAACGCGCGAAATCACTCCGTGTGCTTCCACGCAATCGAAATGCAAATGAACGCCATAAAGCTGACGGGTAGATGGGAATCTAACCATCTGAAAATGCTATAGAAAAATGGTGCCCCTGGCCCGACTCGAACGGGCACGCCCGTGAAGGCAACAGATTTTGAGTCTGCCGCGTCTACCAGTTCCGCCACAGGGGCTCTGCCGGAATGAACCGGACGCCGGTCATAGCCGCGGGCAGGGAGGCCCGTCAACCATTGTCATTCTACTCCGCCCGCCCTGAATTTGCCTTGGACAAATCAGAGGAGCCGGAGGTATGGCACGTGCCATGCTGAGGAAGCTCTACGACTGGGTCATGGAGATGGCGGCGCACCGCAATGCGACCGCTGTTCTGGGCGTGGTTTCCTTTGTCGAAAGCTCCGTATTTCCCATTCCGCCGGATGCATTCCTGATCCCGATGGTGCTGGCGAACCGGGCAAAAGCCTGGTGGTATGCGACCGTTTGCACGATCGCGTCCGTGCTTGGCGGCGTGCTCGGCTATCTCATCGGTGTCTTCCTCTACGACACGGTGGGCACGGCGCTCCTCAACTTCTACGGCTATCAGGCGCATTTCGAAGAGTTTGCAACCAACTACAACAAGAACGGGGCGCTGTGGGTGTTTGGTGCCGGCCTTACGCCGTTTCCCTACAAGGTTATCACCATCGCCAGCGGCGCAACGGCCCTGGCCTTGCCGGTTTTCATTGCCGCCAGCGTCGTTGCGCGGGGTATCCGCTTCTTTGTGGTCGCCGGTCTGCTCTACTTTTTCGGACCGCCGATCAAGGCATTCATCGAAAAGTATCTCGGTATCCTCACCGTTCTGTTCTTCGTGCTGGTTGCCGGCGGGTTTGTGGTTGCAAAGTATCTCCTGTGACACCGTGGACCCCTGCGGTCGCGTATATAATTGGGTAGATACCCCGGGATGTCTCAAGAAGTTGGAAGATACAGCTGCCCGGCAGCCTTTCTGGTGTTTCTCGTTGCCGCTGCAACGATTGCTGGCGCCTGGGGGTTCCAGCTGATTGGCGGGTACATCCCCTGTCCGTTATGCCTGCAACAACGCTGGCCCTATTACATCGTTATTCCGTTCGCCTTGCTGATATTCCTGTTCTCAAGAACCGGCGGGGCATCCTGGTTCGTGCGTGGGGGCCTGATCCTGTGCGGGCTCATCATGCTGGCCAGCGCCGGCATGGGCGGGCACCATGCGGGCGTGGAATGGGGCTGGTGGCCAGGGCCGACCTCGTGTTCCGGCGGCGCCGGCCTCAATCCCGAAAGCGTTCTACCCGACCTGAACAACCTGAATGTCGTGCGTTGCGACGAGGTTCAGTGGCGGTTCGCCGGGCTTTCGTTTGCAGGCTGGAACTTTGCGATCTCGCTGATTACCGGGGTCATCGCGTTTCGTGGGGCGCGCGGGCAGAGTGCCGCTTGAACGGCTGATCAGTTCTTCCGTTCGACGATGAAAAGGGCCGCTTCCTGCAGGATGCCGGCCTTGTTGCCGAACGGGCCAAGGGCAGAACACGCCTCGTCAACCAGTTCAAGGGCGCGCCGTTTTGCCCCTTCAAGTCCCATCAAGTCTATGAACGTCGCTTTTCCTGCATCCGCGTCCTTCTGAGTCTGCTTGCCCAGTGCTTCAGGTGTGGATTCCTGATCAAGGATGTCGTCGGCGATCTGGAAGGCAAGGCCTATGCGGTCCGCATAGATGGAAAGGGCCGACTTGAGTGTGGCGTCTGCCTGGGCGAGGGTCGCTCCGGCTTCGCAAGAGAAGCGGAACAGTGCGCCGGTCTTCATGCCCTGGAGCGTGATGATTTCATCAAGGTCATGGCTTTCACGCGCTTCGGCCTCCAGGTCGAGCATCTGGCCGCCGACCATGCCAGCTGCTCCTGCGGCGGCCGCAAGTTCACCGACAAGCTGTGCCCGCACGAGGGGATCAGGATGCGTTGCCGGATCTGCTAGAATTTCGAAGGCAAATGTGAGCAGACCGTCACCGGCAAGTATGGCTGTTGCCTCGTCAAACGCGATGTGCGTGGTCGGCTTGCCGCGCCTCAGGTCATCATCGTCCATGGCCGGCAGGTCATCGTGGACGAGGGAATAGCAGTGGATGCATTCAAGCGCTGCACCGGTGCGCATTGCATAGAGAGGCTCGACGTCGAAGAGTTTTGCGCTCTCGCAGACGAGACACGGCCGTAGCCGTTTGCCCTGGCTGATGGAAGCATAGCGCATGGCCTCGACGACCTTCGGCGCCTTTGCACCGTTCAGCATCAGCAGGTCGCCGAGAAGGAGGTCCACCTCATCGGCGGTCTTTGCAAGCTCGTCTAGAAAGGCCATATGGAAGCAACTTTTGGGGCAGGACGAATTGAACCGGGGTCTTTTACGGACCTCGCGCGGCTCGTTCAACTCCCTTGGAGACTTATCCGGAGCAGGTACCTTGAAGGGCTGGCTGAAGCGAATTGCGATTATTGTCCTCGCCCTCACCCTCGTTCCCTTCGTGCTCGTGCCGGTGCTGGCGGTGGTCAATCCTCCCGCAACGGTCAGCCAGCTTTGGAAGTGGATTGGAGGCGCGCCGATTCGCTCATCATGGGTGCCGTTGACCGAAATCTCCCGGCACCTGCCGGCGGCGGTCGTTACGTCCGAGGACGGAAGGTTCTGCAGCCATCACGGTGTCGATTGGGACGCAGTGCAGACAGTGGTTGAAGACAAGCTTGAGCATCCGGGAAAGCAGACACGAGGTGCCTCCACGCTCACCATGCAGTTGGCAAAGAACCTGTTCTTCCCGCCCGGGCGGTCCTATGTCCGCAAAGTGTTCGAGGTTCCTCTGGCGCTCTGGATCGACCTGATCTGGCCGAAGCGCCGGCAGATGGAAGTCTATTTGAACATTGTGGAATGGGCGCCCGGCGTCTACGGCGCAGAGGCTGCGGCCCGCCACCATTTCAGGAAGAAGGCTTCCCGCCTGAGCCGAACTGACGCAGCGCGCCTGGCGGCGGCGTTGCCCAATCCGATCGTGCGTAGCGCGGGCCGGCCCGGGCCGTACACCCGCCGCACGGCGCGGCGCATCGAACGGCGAATGAGCTCTATCGGACCCTACACAAGCTGCCTCAGATGAGCCTGATCGCGGCGGCATCTCCGGGGGTCAAGCAGAACTGGTCTGTGCGCCGGCAAACTTTGGCCCTCGCCATTAAGTTCAACTCCCTTTAAGACAAGCCACCCTTCCCGCCGCCTTTCCCCGGAACCCGGCCTTATGCTCGAAACGTTTTTCGATTTTGCGTCCATTGTCCTGGCCGATATCGTCCTGTCCGGCGACAACGCGTTGATCATCGGGATGGCAGCGTCCTCGCTCTCTCCGGAGCTGCGTAAGAAGGCGATTTTCTACGGCATGGTCATGGCTGCCGTGCTGCGTATCATCTTTGCAATCTTTGCCACCTATCTTCTGGAAATTCAGGGCCTGCTGTTTGCCGGTGGCCTGCTGCTCTGCTGGGTTTGCTGGAGACTGTACAGCGAAATCCGCGCCGGAACGGCCGAACATGCGGCCGAGGCCCAGGAAGATGCGGAGGAGGGGGGCTACACCGGACCGCCAAGGCGCACTCTGACCTCGGCCCTTGTCTCGATCACGGTCGCGGACGTGTCGATGTCCATCGACAACGTGCTTGCCGTGGCGGCCATTGCGCGTGACGACACCTTCCTCCTGGTCTTCGGTCTGGCGCTGGCGATCATCCTGATGGCTTTCTGTGCTGCCATCATCGTGAAGATGCTGACCAAGTATCCCTGGATCTCGTGGCTCGGCTTGTTCGTGCTGATGTATGTTTCCGGACGCATGCTTTACGAAGGCTGGCCCGAAGTGGCCGCGATGTCAGGTCTTGCCTGAGGCGCATTCTTCCGAATTTCGCGAAGCTTAATATTTTAGGCAAAATGCGGGGGCCACCCTTCACGGCGGCTTACGGTCTTTGCGCTAAGCTTCGATGATCGCCCCATTCGCTTCTGGCGGACAAAAGCAAAACCAAATCACCTCCCGTCGCGGCCCTCCAGGGGTGACCGAAAGGAGGTTTGCCATGACCGCTCGGCAAACGCTGAAGGCTGTTCTTGCGGCAGGGTCGCTTTGCCTCATCGCGCTGGTGCTCAGCACGGTCGCAGTATCCGCGAATGGCCCGTTCTGCGCAGAACGTGGCGCATTGGTGGAACGACTCGGCTCTAAGTATCAGGAGAAGCGGCACGGTCTCGGTATCACGTCAGCCGACCAGGGTGCCCTTGAGTTCTTTGCTTCCGACGAAGGATCGTGGACCATCATCGTGACGACGACGGCAGGCAAGACCTGCATCCTCGCCACGGGCCATTCATGGCACGCAACGCCTGCAAGCCTGATGGGGCCGCCGGCTTAGTACCTGATAGCGCTAGTTGCTGTGATGGCGGGCACTAGACGGCGTCTGGGCCAGCTTGGCGGTCTTGATCGCGGCAGGATTGCTGTCTGGGGCTGTCCAGCCTGTTCGCGCTTCGACACCCATGTTGTATCCCGCGTGCGCCGCGATTACCCCGCCCGCGATCGCTCCGACGACGGACAAGCCATATTGCTTCAGCCAATCCATTGCGCATAACTCCTCTGCCCCAATTAGAAGAGGGTGCAAAGTCAGGGTAAACATCAGGTTAAACCCGCCAGGCGGAGGAAACATGTCGCGCGTGCTATCCATGTTCCAGGTCGATGCCTTCACAGATAAGCTGTTTGCCGGCAACCCGGCAGCGGTGTTGATATTGGACGCACCCCTGGAAGACGCACTGATGCAGGCCATTGCGTCGGAAAACAATCTGTCGGAGACGGCATTTGCGGTTAAGGAAGGCGATTCCTACCGGCTCCGCTGGTTCACGCCCGCCCACGAGGCGGCGTTTTGCGGTCATGCCACGCTGGCAACCGCCCATGTTCTGTTATCGGAGCTTGAGCAACCGGGACCCCTGTCTTTCTTCACGCAGGTGGGGCCGTTGAGTGTCGCACGGGGCGAAGCCGGCTATGCCATGTCGCTTCCGGGTTATCCTCCCCAGAGGTTCGAAACCGAGCCTGATTGGGTGCTGCCCCTTTTCGGCCGGCCGGTTGTTGATGTGTTCTGCAATTTTGAGAACATGTTTGCAGTGCTCCAAGACGAAGCTGCGGTTCGTGGATTTGTGCCGGATCTAACGGCGCTGGCAGAAACCTGGAACATTGATCTCTGTGTCACTGCGAAAGGAAATGAGGTGGACTTTGTCTCCAGGTATTTTGCACCACGGGCGGGCATACCGGAGGATCCTGTCACCGGTTCTACCCATGCCACGCTCGTACCCTACTGGGCTGCCCGGCTGGACAAGCGCCTGCTCACCGCTCGTCAGTGCTCGGCAAGGGGCGGAGAACTGATGAGTGAACTCGAAGGGGATAGAGTGGTGCTGTACGGGCGGGCCGTAACCTATCTGCGGGGCGAAATCTCGGTGCCGCCGCGGCCCTGAAATCTCCGCTGTGTCAGCTGCCCTGCCGTGTTGCGGCAGATGTGCTGCCTGCGAGCCCTTTTTTTCTTCATGATTTCGGCCTATATTGGAGGTGCTGGTTTTCGGATCGGCTATGGCGATAAATGGCTGTCGTAATAAACCATTCGGACCCGGGGGCAGTACCCGGCACCTCCACCAAAAGGCGCTTTTGAGCGCTGCCAGTTGGTGGTCTCCCCGAACGAAACGCCCATAATCAGGGGCGCTTTTTGATGGGGGTGAAACAGGATCGACGAGGGTGTAAAGGGCAAGTTTTCGCTCGGCATGGTACCGCCGTATCGGGCCACCCTTAATAGTTGCAAACGACAACTATGCTGAGGCACGTCTCGCTGCGTAAGCAGTGCGACTGTTTCAATTCAAGCCCTGATCCGTAGCAGGCTCAGGCGGGGTCCGGCGGGCACCTGGCAACAGAAGCCCGCCATTTCGCTGAACGGGACTTGCAGTTCGGCGTCAGTTGGTACAGTTGCGTAACGTTTCGTATACTTTCGTGTCCTAAAGATTAATTCCTCGATCGTTGAAGGGGAATGAGGCCGACATGCCCGAAGATCTCATGCGCTATGATCTCCTCGCCCAGCAGGCGCTGCGGGGCGTGGTCAGGGCCGCCCTGGAACGGGTGCGCCGGGACGGGCTGCCTGGCGATCATCATTTCTACATCGCATTCGATACGAACTTCCCCGGAGCCAAACTGTCGGATCGCCTGAAGCGGAAGTACCCCGAGGAAATGACCGTGGTGCTGCAGCACCAGTTCTGGGGACTGGAAGTGCATGAGCACAGTTTTTCCGTCGAGCTGTCTTTCGACAACGTTCCGGAAAAGCTTGAGGTGCCTTTCGCATCCATTCGCGGCTTTTTCGATCCCCATGTCCAGTTCGGCCTGCAGTTCGAAATGGAAGAAGCCAACCAGAACGGTGCTGTGGAAGAAGAGGCGGCAGACAACAAAAACGACCCTCTTGCCGCAAATCCGCCCAAGATTTCGGTTGTCGGAGAAGAAGACGCAGAAGCAGAGCCTGATGACGGCGTTGAAGAAACTGCTGAAACCGACGAGGCCACCAGTTCCAGCGATGAGCAAGAAACTGCAGAAGACAGTGAAGAAGATGTCTCAGAAGCCAAGGTCGTCAGCCTTGATGCCTTCCGCAAGCAATAGTCCGTCTTTCACTTCCTTCCGACCCTCTTACTGTTTCCATCTCGCATGCGCCGCTTTGACCGGCTTGTTGCTGCTGGCCCAGCCGTCGCCCGCCATGGCACAGCAGAAGGGCGATGCGATCGGTGATCTCATCAAGGAAGTGGTAACGCCGAGACCCAAGCCCAAAAGGGCGGATAGTCAGATCGCGGCAAAGCGGTTGTTCGGGCGCAAGAACCTGGTGGGTGCGAAGATGCGGCCGGCCGCTTATGGCTATTACACCCGCGGCTGCCTCGCCGGCGCGGAGCGGCTTGAGGAGACGGGAGAGGCCTGGCAGGCCATGCGGCTGTCGAGAAACCGGAACTGGGGGCACCCCAAAATGGTCGCGCTGGTCCGGCGCCTGGCCGTGGAGGCCCGGGCTCATGACGGCTGGCCGGGACTGCTTGTCGGTGATCTCTCCCAACCGCGGGGCGGTCCCATGCTGACCGGTCACCGCTCGCACCAAATCGGTCTGGATGCTGACATCTGGCTTAATCCCATGCCGAAGCGTATCCTCAGCTATAACGAACGTGAGAAGATATCAGCCAAATCCATGGTGCTTGACCGCAAGCGTCTCAACCGGAAACGCTGGACGGAAGCCCATGCCCGGCTGCTCTACCGGGCCGCCAATTACCAGGAAGTGGAACGCATTTTCGTGCATCCTCCGATCAAGAAGGAGATGTGCGAATGGGCCACGCGGACCGG
>JBCCEL010000136.1:0-14253 GCA_039030315.1 Pseudomonadota bacterium | reverse complement strand
GGTGATCCCATCCGACGATCTTGCCGGCGGCATCCAATCCGACCCGAACCTTATGACCGAATGCAGGCCGGTAGAAACCGCCGCGCAGGTCATCCTCCCGCGACCACACCAGCTTTATCGGCCGACTCCGATCCGTCATCGCAAAGGCCAGCGCAGCTTCAACCTGGTAGTCGGCGTTCGGCGTCGCGCGGCGGCCAAAGCTTCCACCCGTCAGCAATGTGTTGATTTCGATCTTCTCCATCGGCAGGCGGAGAACCTGCGCCAATGCGGCGTGGACGCCACTGGGGAGCTGGCAGCCGTCATGGAGACGAATGCCCCCGTCGGCGGTGGCTTCTATCGTACAGTTGAGAGGCTCCATTGGAGCATGCGCCAGAAGCGGGAAATAGAAGATCTTCTCCAGGACCGTCTTGGCACCACTCATGCCGCTGGGCTCGCTCGCCAAGATGTTGAATTCAGGCTCCGCATCAAGGGCCGTCATGATCTCTTCGCGAATGTCTTTTGAACTCCGGCTCTCGGCGTTGCTCAGGTCCCACCGCACCTGAAGGGCTTCGCGGGCTTTGAACGCCGCCCAGGTGTTCTCCGCATAGACCGCAATGCCAGCCTTGTTGGGCAGTACTGCGGCGTTGATGAAGCCTTTGACCTTCCGGGCTTCCGACGCGTTGAAACCGGTTGCGAGCCCACCCCGGCTCGGGGCACGCGCGATCACGACGACCATATGGCCGGGCAGGTGAAGATCCATGCCGAACTTCGCTTCACCATTGCTCTTGATGGCACTGTCTAGGCGCGCCACACCCTCTTTGCCGATGAGCTTGAACGCACTGATTGGCTTGAGTTTCGGTTTCGCAGGCGCACCAAGCCCTGAGGCCACCGCGACTAATGCGCTGATGGGAGCCGACCTGCCGGCGCCGGTTACTCTGCCTCTTTCGAGGGCGAGAGATTCAGGGCTCACCCCCCAGCTTTCCGCTGCAGCCCGGATCAGCATCTCACGGGCCGCGGCCCCGGCGGTGCGATACTGCATAAACGAATTGGACATTGAACTTGACCCGCCGGTCCCCTGGAACGGGCCGTAGGACAAGTTGTTGTAAAGGGCAGGATTGGAGGGCGCGAATTCGTAGTCCACCTGATCCATCTCAACGCCGAGTTCTTCGGCGACCAGGGTGGGGAGCCCGGTAGACGGTCCTTGCCCCATCTCGACATGCTTTACGATGACCGCTACGCGGCCGTCGGAGCCAATTCGCACAAATGGATTGAAATCCGCCGATGCGTTTGAAGCGGCCAACGTTGCATTCGGCGCAAAGCCAACGAACAGAGACGCCGCCACAGCAGCGCCTGATCCCTGCAGAAACCCCCGGCGTGTTGATGGTGCCTTCATGTCAGCTCTCCAGGATCTCGGATGCTCGTTGGATTGCGGCACGAATGCGTTGGTAGGTGGCGCAGCGGCATGCGTTGCCGTGCATGTAACCATCAATCTCTTCCACGGTCGGTTTGGGCGTCTCGGAGAGCAGCCCGACGGCAGACATCACCTGCCCCGATTGACAGTATCCGCATTGAGGAACGTCGAGTTCCGTCCAAGCCTGCTGGATCGCCGCAGTCTCTTTTGTGTTCAGTCCTTCGATGGTGGTCACTGCGGCGTCTTCGACATCTTCAATCATGGTCTGGCAAGACCGCACAGGCTCGCCGTCGAGGTGAACGGTACAAGCACCACATGACGCAACACCGCATCCGAATTTGGTACCAGTAAGCTTCAACTCATCCCGGAGTACCCACAACAAAGGCGTCCCCGGTTGAGCATCCACGTCTTGCGTTTCGCCATTCAGCCTAAGTGAAAACCGCAATGCCCTTCTCCCTCCAACAAAACAAGTCGAATGCCATGAATCCCATAGACCGCGATGATCGCTGTTCGCATTGCGCAGCCGCGTCTGATCAGGCCCTGGCAGCCGGTCCACGTCATGCTCCACACGGCCGCAAACTTACAGCTAACCAGAGGCTAACTGGGGGCCAGACCACCGTCGACGGGCATTGATGGTCAAACACCTGCACAACAGGTCAAAGCAAGCCGCATCCAGTCGAGGGGTCGGTGTCCATGACAGCAGTCGGTACTGAGCGGTCTCTCGCAGCTTGAGCCATAGAGAGCTTTACGACCTGCGCCTTTGTCTCTTTTTTGAATCAGGAGACGCAGCCAACCCGTCATCCTGAGAAAAGGCAGAAAACTCCAGCTCCCGGTTTGGAAGAAATTGGGTTCAGTCCAAGAGGGCTGGGTCAACTTGCCCATGTCGCAATGACGGCGAGAGTGAATCCTCTCACATAGGTCTCCATTTACCCGCTGAAGTTTTCCCTCCGGCCAATTTAGCCCGGTATCGCAAATTCCTTGCCCCTGACCCGCGCAAGCCTGGCGGCGGGCAGTCCGTTGTTCCCTAGCCCGCCTTGCGCAGCGGCTCCGCCGAAGCGCGTGTGCGCCCGGCATGCCGCGCCCGTGCGGCATCACCGAAGGCTTCGAAGAGCTTAACGGAATCCGGATTCTGCGCCGCCTTGTACTCCGGATGCCACTGCACCGAGAGCGCAAAACTGGTTGCCGCATCGATCGATACCGCCTCAATCGTCTCGTCCGGAGCAACAGCCTCGACAGTCAGCCCATCCGCAAGCCGGTCGATGGCCTGGCGGTGGACCGTGTTCACCGTGATCTCATCCGCCCCGAGGATCTCGTGAAGGATGCCACCTTGCCGCACGCTGATCGTGTGAGCCGGCTTGTACCGGAGATCCGCATCATCGGCATCGCCGCGATGATCCATCCGGCCGGGCAACTCCTGGATCTCCGTGGCGACGGTTCCACCCATCACCACATTCAGTTCCTGGTGTCCGCGGCAAATGCAGAACAGGGGGATTCCCTGCTCTATCGCAATTTCGATGAGCGGCAGAGTGGTGGCATCGCGCGGATGATCGTAAGGCTCATGCGCCGGCGTTGCCGCCTCGCCGAAAAGGCTCGGGTGCACGTTGGCCGGCGATCCGGTGATGACAACTCCATCCAGCGTCGCGACAAGATCTTTCAGGGCGTCCGCAACACCGAGAGACGGGATGAGCAGAGGATGGCAGCCGGACACCTCGGAGACGGCGACCGCATACTTGTCGCCTAGGATGTGGAACGGCAGGCCGTCTTTGTGTGTTGTGTCGGCGGGAAGGCCGACCAGTGGCCGCTTGGAGCCCATCTGTGAACCTCGTTGCTTCGCGGTTGAGGCACAAGCATTAGCGAAGGCGGATGGGGAATCCAAGCGTTCACCGTTTCAGCATATCACCAGGCCTCCGGGGTGCAGCGCATGATGCGCTGGCGCGGATCGCCGTAGATGACCGAGCCGATTTCGCTCCGGTCAAGGCCGATATCCTTGAGAGTGTGCCGGTCCAGGCTGCGCATGGCCAGCTCCGCCCTGCGGCGGCTGCGGTCCTCCACCCAGCGAGTGAAGGCGGCAGACACACGCTCTGACAGGGACGGTGCGGGTGCACGCATCAGAGCAGCTGTGTTGGTCGTCATGGGACTATACTCCATTGGTATATCAAAGTTGCCGCCGACCATAGCGCCCGGGCGCTTCAGTCTGATTTCAGGTCATTGGGAGAAATGTTTCTATTGTTGCGGTGCAGGGGCGATCCTGTGACCGGGCCTCCAGCACGAAACTGTGAGCCCGCGCCGGCATCGCTTGTGTTTTGCACACGCTTGAGCTTTAACACTCCGCGATGCTGAGAACGGGGGGATGGGCCCTGTTCTCAAGGAAGTATGAGAGAGTGAGGGGCTATGGCGGAGAGTGGGAGCTCCGGCGCGGCGGACCAGGCCGGGCCAGCTGCAGAACCGTACCGGCATGATACGATGACCCTGACCGCGCGTGTTTTCGCCTGGTCGGTCGCAGGGACGACATTCGCCTTTCTTCTGAATGTTTACTTGAACTACTGGCAGGGCTGGCCTGGCGGCGGCGCGGCCTTGTCCGGCGGCGGCGCGCTGTCCTTGCTCCAGCTTCTGATCTACGCCGCCGGGATCCTGATCCCAGTGTTCTACGTTACCCGCAACAAGGGCACGACACTCCGCGCTGACGGACTGCGGCTCGACAACCTTACGCGCTACATCATCCGTGCCGCCTTCTGGATGGCGCTGCTGATCGGGCTGGTGGACATGGTGATCTCCTTCCTTCGGGTGGAGGACCTACTCCCGGCAATCGTGGGCGATGAGCTGACCAGGGACCTCGGACGGTCCAAGTTCCGCGGCGCCTATGTCCACGTCCCGCTGATCGCCGTTTCCCTGGTCATCGCCGCGTTCACCCGGACCCTGGGCTTTACTTGGCTGGCGCTACTGGTTGTGGTCGCCGAGCTGCAGATCGTGATCACGCGGTTCATCTTCTCCTATGAACAGGCCTTCATGGGCGATCTGGTGCGGTTCTGGTACGCCGGCCTCTTCCTCTTCGCCAGCGCCTACACCCTGATTGAGGAAGGGCATGTGCGCGTGGACGTCGTCTATGCCGGGTTCAAGGAGCGCACCAAAGGCATTGTCAATCTGTTCGGTTCCATTCTCCTCGGCATGTCGCTGTGCTGGGTCGTGCTGGTGCTCGGGATGGGCGGCAAGTCGTCGATCATCACCTCGCCGCTGCTCAACTTCGAGGTTTCGCAGTCGGGATTCGGCATGTACGTGAAGTATCTCATGGCCGGTTTCCTGGCGATTTTTGCGATCTCCATGATGACGCAGTTCGCCGGCTACATGCTGGAAGCTTACGCAGACTACCGGGGGGATCCGGGCAAACGCAAACTGGAATCGACCCCCCACTAGGGCGGTGAGTTGAGTAAGGGCTAAGGCTGGAATGGAACTCTTTTTCTTGGCAATGCTGGTGGTCGTCATGGCGGCGGCGCTCGGCTCCGGCTACCCTGTCGCCTTCGCCCTGCCGGGTTCCGCCATCCTCACCATTGGTGCGGCCGCCTTTTTCGGCTGGCTCTTCGCCGGCGACAGCGCGGCTTACTTTGCCCACGGCAGCCCGGTGCAATGGCTCACTGCCGGTGTCACGAACTTCCGGGGCGTCTACTGGGAGGTGGAACGGGATACGCTCATAGCCATTCCGCTTTTCGTCTTCATGGGCATCATGCTGCAACGCTCCAAGATTGCCGAAGACCTGCTTGTGGCGATGGCGCAGCTTTTTGGGCCGGTCCCGGGAGGTCTCGGGATCTCGGTGGTCTTCGTCGGTGCTCTGCTCGCCGCCACAACCGGAATCGTGGGCGCCACCGTTGTCGCCATGGGCCTGATCTCGCTCCCGGCCATGCTGCGCAACAATTACTCGCACCCGCTGGCCACCGGCACGATCGCCGCGTCCGGCACACTCGGCCAGATCATCCCGCCGTCCATCGTTCTGATCATTCTCGCCGACCAGCTTGCGAGCGCCGTCGACCAGGCCGACGCCTCCCGCAAGGCGCTCTACAAGGCCAGCACCGGCCAGGTCACCATGCCGTCGGAGTTCGGCGTGGTCTCCACCAGCGCAGGCGACATGTTCCTCGGCGCCTTCGTGCCCGGCCTCGTGCTGGTCGGGCTATACATGGCGTTCATCCTCGGCTTTGCCTTTCTGCGTCCGAAGAATGCCCCGGCCGTCCCCTTCGACGGGAAGTACGATCGCGCCTTCGCCGGCCGGGTGGCACTGATCCTTGTCCCGCCGCTAACCCTGATCTTTGTTGTTCTCGGCTCAATCATTGCCGGTATCGCCACGGTGAACCAGGCAGGAGCCATCGGCGCGGTCGGCGCCATGGTCATGGCGGGTTACCGTCTGGCCGAAGGGCGCAAGGACGCCTTCTATCCCGCCATTCTGGCCATCGTCTCGCTGGTTTGCATCTTCATCATCGGCAATTTCTTCGATGTGAACATCAAGAACATCAAAACCAGCCATGATGTTCTGGGGGTGACGCTCTCCGTCATCGCAGTCATCGGCTTCCTCATTGCCGTGTTCTGGAGCGGCTGGCGCGCCTTCAAGATCGAGGACACCATGCGCGGCGTCATGATCGAAACGGCGAAGACCACCTCTCTTGTCTTCATCATTCTTCTGGGCGCCGCAATGCTCACGGCGGCGTTCCGCGCGTTCGGCGGCGAGGAGTTGGTGCGCGAGTTCCTCACCAGCCTTCCGGGAGGTTTCTGGGCCCAGTTCATCATCGTCATGGGGGTGATCTTCCTACTGGGCTTTTTCCTCGACTTCATCGAGATCGCGGTGGTGGTGGTGCCGATCGTTGCACCAATTCTGCTGATGGATCCCTCCGCCAATGTCACCGCGGTCTGGCTCGGGGTCATGATCGGGCTCAACATCCAGACCTCGTTCCTGACGCCGCCCTTCGGCTTCGCCCTGTTCTACCTGCGTGGGGTCGCTCCGGCGGTGGTGAAGACCATCTCCATGTATCAGGGCGTGATCGCCTTTATCTCGCTACAGCTACTGGCGCTTGTCATTGTGGGCCTTGTGCCGAGCCTGGTGAACTACCTGCCGAACCGCATCTCGCTCACCTCCGATACAGCACCGCCACCGATCAATCCGCGCCTGCAACACTGCATGGAGCGTTACGTCTTCAACGAGTATGCCGAGCGCGGCAACGAGATCCGCGCCGCAATCGCTACGGCCAAGGGTCTGGACATATCCTATCTGCCGAAGAAGCTGCAGCGCGACACCGCGAAGGGCTTCGACCAGGCCGAGTCCGTTTTTGATCATCTGAAGAAGATCGCAGATGCCGAAAAGGCGCGCGACGCAGCTTCTGAAGGCTTCCGCGACCTGCACTTCAAGGTCCGCCGCCTGCAGAGCAACATGCGCAAGCTGGAGGCGGAGAAGAAGGAGCTGACCTCCACCCTCGGCCGTTTGAAGCGCCAGACCCCGCCGGACCAGGCCGCAATCGCGGCGGCCGAAGGGTCCCTGGCGCATCTGGATCAGGAAATTGAGGCGCTGAAGGTCCAGATTCCCGGAAACTGGGATGAGAAGTTCAAGGCGTTCGAAAAACTGCAGAAGGCGGACTCCAAAGCCCGCCGCGACTACCGCAGGGCGGCCGATAGCGCCTATCAGAGCACGGCAAGCCTGATGACGGCGATTGAAGGTGCTGCCTCGCTGGAAGCTTTGCGCCCCGATCTTGAAGGCCTGCGGCAGGTCATTGCCACCCAGAAGCCGAAGGAAGCTTCGGAGACCATCAAGGAGATCTCACGCAAGTTCCGCAAGGTGGCCGGCGTCAAACAGATCCGTTCCGCGTTGAGCAAGACACGCAAGCAGCTGCGCGGCAAGAAACCCAAGCCTGAAAAGGCGGTCGAGGAACTCGAAAAGGCTGTTGCAGCCTTTGAGGCGGACGTGGAATGGCGCAAGCGTGCCAGTGCAGAGCTTTTGCCCGACCTAAAATCCTATGAGGAACAGGTTCGCGAAACCATCGGGCTGCGCCAGCAGAAGCGCCTGCCGGAAGCACAGTCACTGGCCATCGCCCGCTGCAACGCCGACCACCGGGACATCTCGTTGCACTTCTGATCCGAGGCGCATCCAAAAGCGCCGCGATCCAGAACCGCAGAACCGGATCAATGCCTCCGGTCGTAGAGAGGTGAGATCCCGTAGACCCTTTTGTAGGCCTGCGAGAAAGAGTTCGTGCTGGCAAAACCGCTGGCCAGCGCTACATCGTGAATCTCCAGAGAGGTCCGCCGCAGCATCTGCCGGGAATGCTCCAGCCGCAATCCTTCGTAGAACGCCCGGGGCCCCTGGCCCAGGTTCTTCTTGAAGTATCTCTGAAGCTGTCTGGGAGAGATCCCGAGATGCCCGCAAAGCTGGTCGAGGCTCAGAGGATCCTCGATATTTTCCTCCATCAGGCGGATGCACTTCAGGAAGGTAGGGTTGGTGACGTTGTAACGCGCTCTTGCATCAAGGCGTTGGTGAACCGCCTCATCTCGGATGCCATGATGGATGGCAATGTCCGCCGCATCCCGCGCCACCTGACCGCCCGCCTCCTGCTCAAGCACGCGAATCATCAGATCGAGAGGTGCCGTACCACCGGAACAGGTCATCAGTCCGCGATCCTCCACGAACACGGATTCTCGTAGGTCCGCTTCCGGAAAGACTTCCCTGAACAGCGCCGAGTATTCCCAGTGAATGGTGCAGGCTCGGTCCCGCAGCAATCCAAATTTCGCAAGAACGTAGCTGCCCGTACAGATCCCCGTCAGGGGCGTACCGTGGCGCTCAAGCCGCCTGAGATCGGAGCCCATGCTTTCCGGCAGATCGGCCCCCTCGACACCATCACTGCTGCAGATCACCAGCAAATCGGGCCGGCCAACATCTGAAAGCTTCTCTTCCGCCGGCAGCGGAATGCCGTTGCTCGCGGTCACCGGATGTCCGTCGATGGAAAGGCAGCGGTGGTGGAACCGCTTCTCACCCAGCAGCTTGTTAGCAATGCGAAGTGGCTCAACCGCCGACGCGAAGGAGATCATTGAAAATCCGTCGATCAGCAGAAAGTCTGCAGTGAACTCGTTTGCCCGTCGCGTCATGGGGCAAAGCCTATTGCGGGCTGCAGGATTGTCAACGCGCCTTACGAGCCACTCGCGCTCAAAAAGCATGGGCCGGACTTGCGCCCGGCCCAATTCCTCTTCATCACGCAAAGTACCGATCAGATCTGCAGATAGCTCTCCAGGCTGTCATCCAGCGCATCCTTCCACACCGTATGGTGCGCCGGAGCCACCGTGCCGGTCATCGGCGAGGTGTAGCCGTTGTCGCGGAAGGTCATGATGTTCTTCTTCTTGTGTTTCTTCCACTGATAGAAGGCTTCGTTCGACGCCTTGATGTCGAAGCTCGGATAGTCCGTTTCGTTGATGAGCTCCTCGGTATAAGCCCCCTGATAGTCAATGCAGGCGTAATCGTCTTCCAGCGCGGCTTCGGCAGCCATCCGGTCGTCGATGTCCTTCTGCATTTCCTCTTTCGAGGGAATGGCAATCTTGCCCATCATGACGTCGCGGGCCCACCAGGCCTGGGCGTCGAACATGTTGAACGTGTACCACTGGTCCTGCATGCCGAGATACATGATCTTCGGGTTGTCGATGAAGGCCACGCCCTTGTAGAGCATGGGCGTCGCCAGAACGTTCGGGCACTCCAGCCGCAGTTCCTTGGGCATGAAGGGGAAGTGATGCTTGTAGCCGGTGCACAGCAGCACCGCGTCCACATCCTTGGTGGTACCGTCCTTGAAGTGCGCCGTGTTCCCTTCGACTTTCACCAGAGCGGGCACTTCCTGCCAGTTGTCCGGCCAGTCATAGCCCATGGGCGCGGTACGGTGCGCGACGGTGACGGACTTGCAGCCATACTTCCAGCACTGGGAACCGATGTCTTCGGCCGAATAGGAGGTACCCAGGATCAGGATGTCCTTGTCCTTGAACTCCATCGCATCCCGGAAATCATGGGCATGCAGCACGCGGCCCTTGAAGCTTTCAAAGCCGGGATAATGAGGAACGTTCGGCGTGGAGAAGTGCCCTGTCGCGACCACGACGTGATCGAAGATTTCCGAGTACGTGTTGGCGTTCGGCAGGTCCTCGACGGTCACCTTGAATTTGCCGTCCTCCAGCTCTTCCACCTGGCGGCAGACCGTGCGGAACCGGATCTTGTCGCGCACGCCGGCTTTCTTCACGCGGCCTTCGATATAGTCGAACAGCACCGCGCGCGGCGGGTATGACGCAATCGGTTTTCCGAAATGCTCATCGAACGTGTAGTCGGCAAATTCCAGGCCTTCCTTGGGCCCGTTCGACCACAGATACCGGTACATGGAATTGTGAACCGGCTCACCATATTCATCGACGCCGGTGCGCCAGGAATAGCGCCACAGGCCGCCCCAGTCCTCCTGCTTCTCGAAGCAGACGACCTCCGGCACATCCTCACCGTTGGCCGCAGCGGATTGAAATGCTCTCAGCTGTGCCAGGCCGGACGGGCCGGCTCCGATAATGGCAACACGTTTTGACATTCAATGTCTCCCTTCTCAATCTACGGCGCCAGGCCGCATATCCTTCCCTCAACGGAAAACCTAGCGCCCGAACGCGCTACCGGTCACATACCAATTCGTCGTAACTCACCTTAATCCGCCAGCGCCCCGGGTCAATCCGAACGCCAGCATAGGGCAAAAGAAAACCGCCGGAACGGCTCAGGTTCCGGCGGCTCTCAACTCGTGTCGCTTCCGGCTGCTTAGCTGCCGTTGCTCTCAGCCTTGTCGTAGGCTTCGCTCTCGTGCTTACCGCCCATCCACAGTGCAACGCAGCACAGCGCGATGGAGATGAACAGCCAGAGAGCTTCGGTGCCCGATGCGTTGTAGATCGACTCCGTCACGCCGTTCCAGGTACCGGTATCAAAAGGTGCACCCATCGGTGTTCTCCTTTCCTTGTCTTGAGCTTATTCGGCCGGCTGCGGCGAAGCCGGAATGCCTTCCGGATAAGCCGAACTCGGCACCTTGGTCGGGTCGAGGCCTGCAAGTTCTGCAGCTTCAGGCACCCGCAGGAAGCCCATCGCTTTCAGAATGCCCGCAACGATGTACCCCGGAACAAAGCCGATCAGAGCCATGATGATGGCGCCGACGAACTGACCGAAGAAGCTGATCGTGGCTACACCGGCATCGCCTGACAGCGCCGGATAGCCCGAGCCGAAGATGCCGAGCACGATGACGCCGTAAAGGCCGAGCGTACCGTGCACCGTGACGGCGCCAACCGCATCGTCAATGCCCCATTTCTCGAGCATCTTGGCGGCAGGTTCCATGATCATACCGCCAACCATGGCGATGCAGAACGCCAGCGGGGGCCAGTAGAGATCAAGCCCGGGAGCACAGGTGATGATGCCGCCAAGAGCGCCGGACATCATCCAGAACGGATCGCGTGTCCAGGCCCAGGCACCGATAATGCCGCCCGCAAAGGCCATCAGGATGTTGAAGGTCAGGGCAGACAGCGTGGTGGGCGTACCGTAGATCGTGGTGAACTCAGTGGCCGACCAGGACCAAGCTTCGCCCGGAACGATCAGACAAGCCATCAGGAAGCCCCAGAAGCCGACGATGATGGTCATCAGACCGATCAGGGTCAGCGGCAGGCTGTGACCGGCAATGTGGTTGGCAGAGCCGTCCGCATTGAACTTGCCGATTCTCGGTCCGAGGTGGATCAGGATACCGAGCGCGAAGAAGCCGGCAACAGCATGGACCAGGCCAGCGGCACCAAAGTCATGGTAGCCGAGCTTCTGCACCATCCAGCCGTCAGCATGCCAGCCCCAGGCGGCAGCGACGACCCAGGCGAACGAGCCAAGGACGATTGCAAGGATCACAAACGGCACCACGCGGATGCGTTCGATGACCGAACCGGACATGATCGATGCCGTGGTGGCGGCAAAGAGCGTGAACGCGCCCCAGAAAACGCCGGTGGCGTTGTCGGCGAGGTTCGGCCCCATGACGGCGCCCGCCGGATTGGCAACGCTGACTGCGTAAGCCCAGCCGGAGATCTCGTTCGGACCGGCGCTCATGGTGATCCCTGTGGGGAACGCCCAGTAAACGAACCAGCCGAAATAGTAGAATGTCGGCACCATGAATGCGAAGGCGAGGATGTTCTTCACACCAGACGCCAGCACGTTCTTGTTGCGGGATGCCCCCATCTCGTATCCCAGAAAGCCCACGTGGATCAGCACCATGAGCGGGATCGTGAGATAGTAGTACATCTCGGTGAAAATGGTGTTGCCCGCGCCGTTTGCGGTTTTCAAAGCCGCAATTTCAGCCGTGAGCTTGGCAATTTGCTCTTCCATGTTTCCTTCCCTCAGCGTTTCAGGACCGGGAGGCCCTTGCCGCGGTTCTCATTACCCAATGGCAGCCGTCACGCCCCAGACATGCCGGCGCGGCAACGCTCCCGAGCGAAGAAGGATGAACAAACTGTTCTTTATCTTGGCACCCTCCCCTCCGCACCTCGAAAGGTACCAAACGCCTGAGTCCAAGAAAAGACCTTTTCTGACCAATTCTGACCAAATGCGACCTTTCCAGTCCGAACCGACGAGAGGTGTGGAAAAAGCGAGCGGTGCGCTCACCGCCCCATACACTGCGGATCAGCTCAGCCCAAGTAAGGCTCTGCGCTCCCGGGCCCAGTACTGAATCAGGTGGTCAACGGAAAGCCCGATGAAGGCGATGCAGAGGCCGAGCGTGAGGCCGTTGCCAATGCCCTGCTTGTCGGAGAGGGCCTTGAGAATCAGCTGGCCAAGATCATCCGTTCCGATCAGTGCACCGATAATCACCATGGAGAGCGCGAACATCACGGTCTGGTTCAGCCCCAGCATCATGTGCGGCATCGCGAGAGGCAGTTCGATGTTCACAAGCCTCTGGAACTTGTTCACGCCCGACATTGAACCCGCATCGTGCAGTGACGGCGGAACGCTCCTCAGTCCTTCCACCGTGTACCGCATCGGCGGGATCGTCGCATAGATGGTCACCGCGATGAGCACAGCCGTGTCCGTCACGCCGAACAGCATGATGACGGGGATGAGGTAGATGAACGATGGGAAGGTCTGCAGCGTATCGCACACCAGCAGAACAACCTTGGATGCAGTCGAATTCTGCGCTGCGAACAGGCCGATCATCCCACCGATGACCACGGCAATGAACACGGAGACTGATGTCAGATAAGCCGTGATCAGAGCCCTGTCCCACCATTCGGTGAACGCGATACAGAGCAGGAAGCCACCGACGATCAGCGCCGACCGGATGCCGCCGATGATGTAGCCCGCCCCCATAGCCAGGGTGAACGTCGCCACCACAGGCATGCTCAGATAGGCGGTTTTGATCGGCACGAGGATCTTGACGATCATGAACTCGTTGAATGTCTTGAGGCCTTGGTACCAGTTCTCCACCATCCAATCGACGCCGGACTGCCAGAACCATTCGGTGGTGATCCCCTTGTTGTGGGGGATGAGGTAGAAATAGTTGACCCCGCCTTTGAACATCAGGCTGCCGATATAGGCCAGGATAGAGCCCGCCACCAGCACCGCCAGGAAGATCAGGGCGTACTGGTGACGCTGCACGAACGTCAGGTCAGCGAAATAGTCGACCTGCTTGTTGGCCCAGCCAAGAGACAGCTTGTCGAGGATCACGGCGATCAGAACGATGCAGATCCCGATCTCGAGCGCCGCCCCCACCTTCAGGCTGTTGAGCGCCAGCAGGAGATTGAAGCCCAGACCCTTCGCGCCGATGATCGAAGCGATAACGGCCATGGCCAGGCACTGCATGATCGCCTGGTTCACGCCCACGAGAATGTCATGGCGAGCCGACGGGATCATCACCTTGAACATGAGCTGGAGTTTGCTGCAGCCGCTCATTACACCGGCTTCGATCACTTCCGGCGGCACTCGTCTCAGGCCCAACAAAACCAGCCGGATCATCGGCGGCGTCGCAAAGATAACCGTTGCAATTGCGCCGGCATGGTCGCCCACGCCGAACATAACCGTCACCGGAACAAGATAGGAGAAGTGCGGCACCGTCTGCGCGATGTTGAGCAATGGCATCAGCACGGTTTCAGCAGCCTTGCTCTTGTAGGCCCAGATGCCGAAAACGAACCCGAAAAACACCGTCATTGGCGCCGCTATGAGCACGAACGAGAGCGTTTCCATCGCCGGATACCACTGGCCGAAGACGGAAATGTAGACCAGCGCCGCGCCGACAAACAACGCAAGGCCCCGGCCGCTGAGTGCATATGCCAGGATCACGCCCAGCCCAACCACGACGGTCCACGGCAATGCCGGCCATTTCGCCCAGGGATTGTCGCGAACAAAGTCCCAGCTCGTGAACGCCACGATGGTCTTCAGACCGCCGACAAGGATTTCCCGGATGAATTCGATGAAGAACAGGATCGTGTTCGATATCGCGCGGGTGATCTCGCGCAGCAGCGGGCTTTCCTCGTATTCTTCAATCTCCGGATCGTACACGTCGATCGGGAACCACTGGTAGAGCATGTACTCCGTGCTGTCGTTCAGAAGCTGTGGCAGCCCGGCGAAGAGCGCAGGCAGCCGCCACAGGAGATTGCCATCTGACCTTGGAATGATGTCGCAGAGGATCAGGAAGACAACGAGCAACAGCAGGAACTGCAACGGCCGGGAACTCTGGACTCGCTCAACCAGGGCCCAGCGCTCTTCAGCCAGCTTCTTCATGCGCCTCTCCAAAGAGAATATGGATGATGGACTTCGAGTTCAGAACTCCAACCACCTTGTCCGAGGCATCGACAACTGGAACCGGCAGCTTCTGGTTGAGCACGTC
>JBCCEL010000135.1:0-14258 GCA_039030315.1 Pseudomonadota bacterium | reverse complement strand
CCTCGGGCCTGACCCGAGGGTCCAGGGCAGAGAACTCAAGGTGAGCCGCCCTGGGTCCTCGGGTCAGGCCCGAGGACGACATGACTTGAATGACCAGAGGAAAGGCAGCCCGGCTCGGGCCGGGCTGCGATACTCTTACTTCTTCACCCAGCTGGGGACCGTGAACTTGCCGGTGGCAAATTTCGGCGGGTAGACCACGGCGCTTGTGCCGTCCTCGTACCACTGGATCACGACCATCGACGGTGCGCCATCGTCGAACGGCGGCGTGATGTCGAACTTGATGTTGTGGGTGTACTCGCGATTGGTGCGCGGCTCGATCTCGCCCGGCTTCCAGAAGCCGTAGCGCAGCCACATCTTGCCATCCTTCTTGATGATGACGTCTTCGTTCTCCATCGCCTTGACCCAGGCATCAAGCGGCTTGAAACCGCCTGCCTTGGTTGCCGCCGCCATGGCCTGCTTCAGGCCGTGATAGGCGTTGAAGCCGTTGAAGTGCGGGAAGGTCGGACGGCTGGAGCCGTACTTGGCCTTGTACTTGTCAACGAAAGCCTTGGAGGTGTCGTCCAGCGCAAAACCAACCGACGGGATCGGGCTGAGCGAAGACACGCCGCCGCCGGCGCCGCCTGTGTCATCCCAGTACTCGTGGCCGAGCGTGCCGACATTGACGCCGGTCATGGCCATGGGCACTTGCAGCTTCACATATTGAGAGGCGACCACCTGACCCTTCACGGACGAGATCGAATAGATGAAGTCAGCGCCGGACTTTTCGGCCTTGGAGAAGATCGGTGCAAAGTCGACCGTATTGACGTCATAGACGATGGTGTCGACCACCTCGATGCCGGCTTCAGGGGCCAGAACGTCCTTCACCAGCCCGTGGATGGCGCCGCCAAAGGCCGTGTCTTCCTGCAGGATGACAACCTTCTTCCAGCCCATCTGCTTGGCCAGAACATCCTTGCCGAAGTCGATATAGAGCGTCGCCAGGGCTTCGTCCGAGGCGACGTTCATGAAGTACATCTTGTACTTGTCGTACTCCTTCACGACCTTGTCGATGATGCCGATATAGGAGGTCCAGGTGTCGAGCGTGGGGATCCTGTATTCCACCATGCGCGGCAGCCAGCCGAGGGACACATCATCAATGCTGCCGGAGATGATGAAGTCTGCCTTGGCGGTTTCGGCCAGATACTCGTAGGCCTTGACCCCTTCGGTCACGTCCTGGTTGGTGTCCGCCTTGACCAGCTTGATCTGCTTGCCCATCACGCCACCGGCGGCGTTCAGCTCCTCGATCGCGATTTCCGCACCCCGCAAGGTGCTCTTGCCGGTGTCTGTGGCAAACGCGCCGATGAAGCCGACGACGATCTCGTCTGCTGCGAGCACCGTCTGTACGGATGCCGAAGCCAGCATCGCCGCGCCGGCGAATGCAGATGCTATGAACCTGGTGAATTTCATGACCGCTCCCTAATGTGCCTGTTCAGCCGTGGCTACCGAACCTGGCCGGATCTTCTCGTCCGGTTTTTTTGTATTCAGTATACAGTAGAGAGTTAATCATGCCGGGCGCTGAAGTGTCAATGCACAGAAAGCGCACCTCTCACGCGCTCAGGACCTTGCCCTCCATCGATGGGTGGAACCTGCAGAAGTAGTCACCGGAAAAGCTGTCGGTGACGGCAATCTCCGCCTTTTCACCCTGCTCCAGGTTTCCCGTGTCCCAGCTTTCATCCCGGGCGGTTGCCGTGTGGGGCACGATGTCCAGATTGACCCAGACGATACGGTCTCCGGGCCGGACCTTGAGCTCCGCCGGGAAAAATTCGAACTCGCGAATTTCCACATGGTGAGTTTTGCCAGATTCCGACCGTAGCGGCGCGGGCACACCTGCAGCGGCGGTGGCCGCTGCAAGCGTGAGGATCATGGTTCTCCGGTCCACTCCCGTCATCCTACTTGAGGGAATCGACCATCATCTGCGCATGCTTCTCATGCGCCTTGAAGATCTGGAGGCCCTGCTTGAACAGTGCCTTGACCTCGGCGTTCTTGATGTTCGGGATGAATGTCTTCTCCACCAGGCCGTTGACCGCCTGGTGATAGGCAAGCTCGTTCTCCGCATAGCGCTTGTCGAAGGCGGCGCCGCGCAGCTGGCTCATTTCGTCCACCAGCTTGTCGGCACCTTCAAGCAGGTTGCGGCTCAGGAAATTGTCCTTTGCCTGGACACCGAGTTTCTTCAGCAGCCCCAGCGCAAGCTCGTTGACCTTGTTATGGTCACGGATCATCGTGTCGGCGAACTTGTGAATCTCGGGATTCTTCGAAATGGCCTTGGCAAGATGGGCATAGCGGATATCGATATTGTCGGCCGTGTAGGCGACATGCGCGATTTCAAGATCGTTGAGGTCGGCAGGGCTCTCAGCCTGGGCAGGTGCGAAGGTCAGGGCCAGAGCGAGAGCTGCACCGGTTGCCAGTTTTTTGAACGCCATCTGAATTCTCCTTTTTTGGATCGGCGGGATTTGGACGATGAGTTCATAGGGGATGGCGACCTGAATGCTGAATGATGACGGGTTCGGAATTCTTGTCCGATCGTCCGGAAATCTTTCGCGCACCGGGGCGATCTGTTACGCCTTGCCGGAGCTGAACGTAGAAAGGGCGCCGGCCTCATGGACCTGCTGAGCAGTATCCTCGACCAGATGAAGCTCGCCGGAACGCTGTACTTCCGGACCGAGTTCACCGCGCCCTGGGGTGTGGAGGTTCCCCGATTCAAGAATGTCTCCCGCTTCCACTTCGTGCATCGGGGCAGGGCGACCGTACGCATCGAAGGGTCAGACTCAGCGGTCAGTCTGGACCAGGGAGACCTGATCATCATCACCCGGGGCGCAAGCCACATCCTTGCCGACGATCCGGACACACCAGCAGAAACCGTCGACGAGATCGTGACCCGGTCCGGGTTCAAAGGGGTCGGGGCGCTGGTCTACGGGAGCCATGACGCCGGTCACGAAACGCAATTGATATGCGGGCATTTCGCCTTCGACCCGGAAGCGAACCATCCACTGCTTGATGCACTGCCTGCTTTTATCCTGATCCGGCAGGATGCGGTGCTGTCGGACCAGTGGCTCGACAGCACGCTGCGCGGCATCGCCGCGGAGGCAGGACGCGGCAGTCCCGGGGGCGATCTCATCGCCCACAAGCTTTCGGAGATCATTTTCGCGCAGGCGGTCCGCAGCCACCTCAGAAGCGAGGGGCAGGAGAGGTCCGTTTTGGCGGCTTTTGCAAATCCGGCGATCTGCCGTGTCCTGGAGACATTGCACAAGAATGCATCTCAAAACTGGACCCTTGAGGAGATGGCACAGATTGCCGGAATGTCCAGAACCGTGTTCGCCGAGCGCTTTTCCCGTTCGATGTCCATGACGCCGATGGCATACCTCACGCACTGGCGCATGCAGCTCGCGCGGCGATACCTCCGCGAGACCGAAATGGCGGTGATCGAAGTCGCGGAGCAATCCGGGTACAGCTCCGAGGCCTCTTTCAGCCGCGTATTCAAGAAGCAGTTCGGAACACCGCCAGGCCTCTACAGGCGGCGCATGCGGACGGAGATGACCGGTGCCTGATCTGTTCGAAATCGTCCGCCATTACTCCGACCTCGGCGACCACCGCACGGCGAGTGCCGCCGATGAGGAAACGAATGCCTGGCTGGAGGATCTGCTCCGGCAATTCGGCGCGGACGTGACCCGGCACCGCTATGACTTCGAGCGATTTCTCTACGATGTCTCCGGCACGGGCGCCGCCGCCGATCAGCATCTCGATGCACTGTATTATTGTGCGACGGGTGCGCATGAAGTGGACAATCCTCTCGTGACGCAGCTGTCCTTTGACGAATGGCATTCCGACGGTCATTTCCAGAGCGCTCTGGAAGAGGCCGCCAGCGAAGCACACCGCCAGGGCAGGAACGGTGTCATTCTGGCGACGGGCTCATCGGCGTCCGGATTGTCCCAGATCAACCGCGCGCCACAGCCACCCGGGTCCCTGCCCATATGCCTTGCACCGGGGCATGCCCTTGAGGAAATCCGATCGGGGCCCGCCGGATTTGGCTTCGAGGCGCGCATTGAGACCGGCACGTCCGATAATCTCATCGCCCGTCTGGGAGACGTATCAAGCACCGCGCCATCCCTTGTGGTGACAACGCCTCTGTCCGGCTGGTTCGCTTGCGCGGGCGAACGCGGGACCGGCATCGCTATCGCGCTTGCCGTCGCGATCGAGCTGTCCGAACAGGTTCCCATTCTTCTGGTCATGCCCACCGGGCATGAGCTCGGCTATCTCGGTGCCGCCAGGTTTCTAGAGACGTTCGATGAACCGGTCCGTGGTGTGCTGCACCTTGGTTCCTGCATCGCCGACACCGGCGCGCGCGGGCCGCAGGGTCATATGTGGTCGGTCACCAATCTCAAGGACCAGGCCTTTCAGGGTGCATCGGCCGCGCTCGCGGCAGAGGGCATCAGTCTTACGCAAGCCAGGGAACCCGCCGACCCCCGATGCTGGCTTGGCGAATCCGAGCTTTGGGCTCCGCGGCTGTTGCCGATGCTCTCCATCGCAGGCTCTTCACCGCACTTCCACACGCGGGAAGACATATGCTCAAACGCAACAACGCCGGAGATCCTGGCCCGCATGAAGACTTGCGTCCTGGCTGCGGTCAGAGCATTGATCCGGTGAATCCACGATTTTGAGGACTGCCGATGACACGGTTGAAACTCCATTCCGAGCCGGTACAGGACGGCTGGCTTGATGCCTACGGGCATCTGAACGAAGCCTACTACCTCGTTCCCTTCAGCAACGCGACCTGGATCCTGCAGGACCATTTCGATATTGGCGTGCCATATTTCGAGGCCACGGGTTGCGCAATCTACACAGTGGAGACCCATCTCAGGTACCTTGCCGAGGTCAAGGCGCCGGCCGTCATGGAGATCGAGAGCTTCATCATCGGTTCGGACGCCAAGCGCATCTGGTTCGCGCATGAGATGATTGTCGACGGGACCCTGCGGGCCACCGGAGAGTTCATGGTTCTGCATTATGACACCCGCCAGGGCAGGACCGCAGCGATGCCGGATGAAGTGCAGAACGCTCTGCAGGAGGCGGCGGTCCCGTCGCCACCTGACTGGGCGGCAAGCCAGATCGGCCTCAAGCGCCGGTAACCCGTTTTGATCCTTGGAGCGTGATTTTGGGGTTTACGCCGCTGCCGAGTTCGGTGCAGACTAAATGGCAAGAATAAGGCGCTATGAAGCGCAACCGTCGGTATGGGGAGTGAGGCATAGATGGGTAAGCTCGTTACGCTTATCATACAGCGCTTGGCGTTGGGGGCGCTGACGTTGCTCGCCGTGTCGTTGATCATCTTCCTGGGCGTTGAGCTTCTGCCCGGTGATATCGCCACGGAAATTCTGGGACAGGACGCGCTGCCCGAGACTGTTGAGGTCTTCCGAAAGGAAGTCGGTCTCGATAAGCCGCCTCACATTCGTTACATGGACTGGGTGCTCGGCATTCTGCAGGGTGATTTCGGCAACTCGTTCGCCAACCGCCGGCCGATATCCGAACTGATCGGGTTCCGCCTCGCGAATACGCTTTTCCTGGCGCTGATGACCGCCTGCATCGCCGTTCCGTTTTCGCTGATCTGCGGCGTTCTGGCAGCTCTGTATCGCAACTCCTTTTACGACCGGGCCATCAACACTTTCACGCTGACGTCGATCTCCTTCCCGGAGTTCTTCATCGCGTACATCCTGATCATTCTGTTCTCGCAGCAGCTCGGCTGGTTCCCGAGCCTCTCGAACGTCGACCTGGACATGCCCCTGTGGGAGCGCATCTACAAGTGCCTGCTGCCGGCAGCCACGATGACCCTTGCCGTGTTCGCCCACATGATGCGGCAATCAAGGGCAGCGATCCTCAACCTGCTGGCCAGTCCGTACATCGAGATGGCGAACCTGAAAGGGCTGCAGCGCGCCCGCATCATCGTGCATCACGCCCTGCCCAACGCCTGGGCGCCGATCGCCACGGTCGTTGCGCTCAACCTGGCCTATCTCGTGGTTTCGGTCGTGGTTGTCGAAGTCGTCTTCGTCTATCCCGGCCTCGGCCAGCTCATGGTCGACAGTGTGATCGTGCGTGACCTTCCGGTCGTGCAGGCCTGCAGCCTCGTCTTCGCAGCCACATACATTCTGCTCAACCTGACGGCGGACCTGATCTCCATCGTCACCAACCCGAGGCTTCTGCATCCAAAATGAGTAACAATGTAGAAGATGATGCCCGGTCGGCCGATGCGGTCGCCATCCCTCTCTCCGAACGGGACTGGAAAAAGGATGCCTGGCGCGAGCTGAAGAAGGCTCCGTTCACGGCCAAGTTCGGCCTGCTCGTCATTTTCATCTATGTCTTCGTTGCCGTCTGCGCGCCGTTCCTGACGCCCTATGGAGAATCAGAGATCGTCGGTCCGGAATTCGACGTGTGGGGCGACAACTACATTCTGGGCACAGATAACCTCGGCCGAGACATGCTGACACGCCTCATCTACGGGGCAAGGAATACCCTCGGCATCGCCTTTCTGACCACAATCCTCGCCTTCATCGTCGGCGGCGGACTGGGACTTCTGGCAGCCATTCTCCGCGGCTGGGTCGATCAGGTCCTGAGCCGCATCGTCGATGTCTTCATGGCCATCCCGGTTCTGATCTTTGCCCTGGTCCTGCTGACGATTTTCGGCTCCAACGTGCAGAACCTGATCATCATCATTGCCCTGCTGGACTCAACACGTGTCTTCCGCCTCTGCCGTGCGGTCGGGATGAACGTCGCAGTGATGGATTTCGTCGAAGTGGCCAAGCTGCGCGGCGAAGGTCTGCCCTGGATCATGTTCAGGGAGATCCTCCCCAACATCATGCCGCCGCTGGTGGTGGAGTTCGGCTTGAGGTTCTGCTTCGTGTTCCTGCTGATCGCGGCGCTGTCCTTCCTCGGCGTCGGCATCCAGCCACCGACTGCTGACTGGGGCTCCATGGTGCGCGACAACGCAACTCTGATCACCTACGGCGACATCACGCCCCTGCTTCCGGCCGCCGCGATTGCGCTGCTAACCGTGGGCGTGAACTTCGTCGTTGACTGGTTCCTGCACAAAACTTCGGGACTGCGCGATGACCACTGAAGCGAACGGTTCTGGACAAGAACTCCTCCTCTCCGTCCGCGGACTTCGCATTGAAGGCCAGAGCGACGACGAATGGCACGAGATCGTCAAGGGGGTGGATTTCGATCTGCACCGTGGGGAGGTCCTCGGCCTGATCGGCGAATCGGGTGCCGGCAAGTCGACGATTGGCCTGGCGGCAATGGGTTTTGCACGGCCCGGCTGCAAGATAACTGCCGGCGACATCATGTTCGACGGGGTCAACCTGTACAACGCTTCGGAAAGTGATAAGCGGTCATTGCGCGGCGTCCGTATTTCCTATGTCGCACAATCGGCGGCGGCATCGTTCAATCCCGCGCACAAGCTGATCGAGCAGTACTCTGAAGCACCGGTTCAGCACGGGGTGATGGATGAGAAGCAGGCCCACGAAGAGGCCATCACGCTGTTTGAGAAGCTTCAGCTGCCGGACCCGCACACTATCGGCTTCCGCTATCCGCACCAGGTTTCCGGCGGCCAGTTGCAGCGCGCGATGACGGCCATGGCCATGGCCTGCAAGCCTGACCTGATCATCTTCGATGAACCGACGACCGCGCTTGATGTGACGACCCAGATCGAGGTGCTCGCCGCCATCAAGGACATTGTCCACGAATACAACACCGCCGCGATCTACATCACCCACGACCTCGCTGTGGTGGCGCAGATGGCGGACAAGATCATCGTGCTGCGCTACGGCGAAGTGGTCGAGGAAGCCGATACGCGCAAGATGCTCTCCGCTCCGGAGAAGGCCTACACCAAGTCGCTATGGGCCGTTCGCTCCCTGCAGAAACAGGAGCAGCCTTCCGACGACATCCTTCTGGAAATGCGCAATGTGGATGCCAGCTACGGCGGCGACATCAAGGTGCTCAAAAATGTGAGCATCAAGGTGCCGCGTCAGCGCACCGTTGCGGTCGTCGGTGAATCGGGCTCCGGAAAATCGACAGCGGCGCGGGCAATCACAGGTCTCCTGCCGCCGATGAAGGGCGAGGTCATATTCAAGGGGCAGACACTTCCGGCCGCCCTGAAGGACCGGAAGGGCGACGATCTCCGCCGGCTGCAGATGATCTACCAGATGCCGGATACGGCGCTGAACCCGCGGATGCGCATCCGCGACATCATCGGCCGGCCCGTCGGTTTCTACATGGGTCTCAGCGGCAAGGCGCGGGACGACCGGGTGGCCGAGCTCCTGAACATGATCGAGATGGAGCCCAACCAGTATATCGACCGCTTCCCGGGCGAGTTGTCCGGGGGTCAGAAGCAGCGTGTCTGCATCGCCAGGGCGCTCGCCGCCGAACCGGAACTGATCATCTGCGACGAGGTGACCTCGGCGCTCGACCAGCTGGTTGCGGAGGAGATCCTGAAGCTCCTGCAGCGTCTCCAGGACGATCTCGGCCTGTCCTACATGTTCATCACCCACGATCTGGCAACGGTGAGGGCCATTGCAGACGAGATTGTCGTGATGCTGCAGGGCGAGGTGGTGGAGCAGGGCCTGAAGACGGAAATCCTGACGCCCCCGCACCACGAGTACACAGAGCTGCTGCTGTCGTCTGTCCCTGAAATGGATCCGGACTGGCTGGAAGAGCTGCTGAAGGAGCGTGCCAAAAAGGCCCCAACCATTCAGCTCGCCGGAAATTAGAGCACCTCACCTGCGCTTGGAGCTTTGCTTCGCGCCCGGTATGGTGGCGGCATGACTGCAGTCGCCGATCACTCGGCTGTGCCGCCCGACACCGCACCGCCCCCCAAGTGGCCATCCCTGGCTCAGAGCAGGGGAGGTTTGCGTCTTCTGACGTTGATCCGCCTGAGATGGATGGCGGTGTTCGGGCAGCTGTCCGCCATTTTAGTGGTCTATTTCATCTTCGAGTGGCCTCTGCCGTTCAGTCTTTGTATGGCCGCTATCGCGCTTTCGGCGTGGCTCAACATTTTTCTGGGCCTGCGCCATCGGGCCAATGCAAGATTGAGCGATCGCCATACCTCCTGGATTCTCGCTTATGACATCATTCAGCTGGCGGTGCTGCTCTACCTGACAGGGGGTCTGCAAAACCCCTTCGCATTCCTTTTTCTTGTGCCGGTCACAGTCTCTGCGTCCTCGCTTCCTCTCGACCGGACCCTGTTGCTCGGTGCACTGGCGTTTTCCCTGTCGACTGTCCTGGCGTTTCATCACCTGCCCCTGCCCTGGGATCCGGATGCATCCCTGAATCTGCCCCGGCTCTATCTATTCGGGGTCTGGAGCGCGGTCCTCTGCGGGACGGCGTTCGCCGCGATGTTCGCCTGGAGAATTTCAGAAGAGACGCGCCAGATGTCTGCGGCACTCGCCGCGACCGAGATGGTGCTGGCGCGCGAGCAGCAGCTTTCGGCACTTGACGGCCTCGCCGCTGCCGCCGCTCACGAGCTCGGGACGCCACTGGCAACCATTCAGCTTGTCGCCAAGGAGCTGAAACGCGAATTCCCTGAAGCGGGCGCACATCAGGATGACCTGGAACTGCTGAACAGCCAGGCCGCCCGGTGCCGGGAAATCCTCACACAGCTCGCAAACCGCACCAATGCCAGCGACACAATGCATGCCTCCTTCAGCGTTTCGGTCATGCTGGAAGAGATGGTCGAGCCGCTCCGTGGATCAGGGGTACAGATCAGTGTGACCCTGCCCGAAGGGCTTCAGACAGATGAGCCGAACCTTCCGCGCAACCCCGGCATTTTGTTCGGTCTTGGCAATCTTCTGGAAAATGCTGTGGACTTCGCCCGGACGACCGTCGAGATCGATGCCAGCTGGAGCGAGGACGAACTGCGCCTGATCATCAAGGATGACGGGCCCGGAATCTCGCAGGATGTGATCGACCGGCTGGGCGAGCCGTATGTTACGACACGGCCCGGATATGCCGGTGAGGCGGAGGATGTGGGCGAAGACCACCAGGGTATGGGTCTGGGGTTCTTCATCGCCAAAACTCTGCTGGAACGCTCAGGAGCAACCGTCGTCCTGGCTCAACGCCCACCGCCCGAACAGGGTGCGCTGGCGACGGTTGTCTGGCCGCATAGTGCTTTTGGCGGATTGCGCAATGCCTGAGCCGGATTTACCCCGTTTGAACTTGCAGTACACACACGGCCCTTCCTCGCCTATATTCCAAGACGCAACATTCACTGCACTGAAATCTGACCCATGACTGATCACAGCGAAGCCATTGCCAGCCTCACCGACAAGACCCTGCTTCTGGTTGACGACGACAAGCCGTTTCTCAACCGTCTCGGCCGGGCAATGGAGTCGCGCGGTTTCGACGTCACGATGGCGGATACCGTCAATGAAGGGATCAGCCATGTCAGGCGCGCGCCTCCGGCTTTCGCCGTGGTCGACATGAGGCTTGATGACGGCAACGGACTGGATGTGATCAAGGCGCTCGGCCAGGCCCGGCCCGAGGCCCGCGCGATTGTTCTGACCGGCTACGGCAACATTGCCACTGCGGTCACTGCCGTGAAGCTCGGCGCCATCGACTATCTCGCCAAGCCGGCCGACGCTGACGATGTGCTCAACGCGCTGATGGCCAATCCCCAGGACAAGGCGGATCCGCCGGAGAACCCGATGTCCGCCGACCGTGTGCGCTGGGAGCACATCCAGAGGGTATACGAACTCTGCAACCGCAATGTTTCGGAGACCGCGCGGCGGCTCAACATGCACCGCAGAACTTTGCAGCGGATCCTGGCCAAGCGCGCGCCACGCTGAGCTGTCTAAGCCGCGTGGGAGGCGGCGGGTTCGGTCAATATCGAGAAAATCGCCGCAGCATTGGTTGAGCCGCGGAGCTTGGAGACGGTCTGTCCGTCACGCAGAAGCCTCGAGACCTTGGCAAGGGCCTTGAGGTGATCTGCGCCGGCGCTTTCCGGTGCAAGCAGCAGAAAAACGAGATCCACGGGCTGACCGTCCACAGCATCGAAGTCGATCGGCTGGTTCAGGCGGGCAAAGACTCCGTGGAGACGATCGAGGGACGCCATCTTGCCGTGCGGAATTGCAATGCCGTGTCCCAGACCGGTCGAGCCGAGCCGCTCGCGCTGCAGCAATACCTCGAAAATATCGCGTGCCGGCAATCCGGTCACCTGGCTGGCCGTTTGAGACAGTTCCTGGAGCGCCTGCTTCTTGCTGGAGGCCTTCAGGGAAGGCACAATGCTGTCGCTCGCAAGGATCTCACTGAGATGCATTCGTTTGGTCCTCTTGAAGTAAGGGTACGAACCGCCGGCGCCTCTGCCCCCGGCAACACGATCTATTGTCCGGGTTGAGGGTCGATCCAGCCGATATTGCCATCTTCGCGGCGATAAACCACGTTCAGGCCGCCATGGGCCGCGTTCCGGAACACCACGAGCGGAGTGCCGGAGATATCAAGCTGCATGACGGCCTCACCAACCGACAGGTCGGGAATACGCTCCATGCTTTCCGCGATGATCGCGGGGCTGAGATCGTCCGGTTCTTCTGCCTCGGTATCTTCCTGGGCAATGACATAGGCAGGAGCGTCCAGAATCGGCGCTTTGCGCGAGTTTGCGCGGGCATGATGATCTTTCAGCCGGCGCTTGTAACGGCGCAGCCGTTTCTCAAGACGGTCAGCAGCCTTGTCAAAGGCGCCATATGCTTCCTCGGCCCTGCCTTCCGTCTGCAGCATCAGGCCGGTCGACAGGTGCAGACTACATTCACAGCGGAACTCTGAACTCTCTTTTGAGACTGTCACATGTCCATCGACAGCGCCGTTGAAGTACTTGGACGCATCGCCCTCGACCCGCTGCTCAATATGGCCGCGAAGGGCATCACCCACATCAATGTTTTTGCCTGTAATCTGCAAGTGCATATGCAAACGGCCTCCGGTCCAGGCGTCCGCCTGGATTATCCCCAATTACGCTCGCTAAAACCCGTGTCGCCAGCCATCCGGCCGGAAGGTGTTAATGTGTTCCTTAGCGCCTTTTCTCAAGGCGCACCGGCCGGATTTAGAGCCGGCTGCCTGATTTCCCGCCGTCAGGCCATCAAGCGGAGCGGAACGTAGTAGCGCGGTGCGGGACTGTCAACCTGATCATGACGCCTCTGTGAATATTGTTTGAATGCACGCCGCCAGTGTTGCCCCGAACACGCTCCCGCTTCAGTTGAACCGAATCAGAAGTCATAATGTGTACTAGGATGCTGTTTACCTTGGTGCGGTACCAGTTAAATGGAATAGTTGAAGTCAGGTCTACGCTGAATTGAAAGCTGCAGGCCGAACCGGGCGGCACGCGCCGTAGGGCATTTCATGGCGACGATTCAGAACGAAGTTGGCAAAGCATTCAAGGCCTGCCGGATGGCCTTCACCTTCACCGGCGTCTTCAGCTTTTTCATTAACCTGCTCATGCTCACCGGCCCGCTGTTCATGCTGCAGGTCTATGACCGGGTGTTGACCAGCCGATCCGTGCCGACACTTGTCGCGCTGACGCTGCTGGTTGTCGGGCTCTACCTCTTTATGGCGGTGCTGGAATACGTCAGGTCGAGAATTCTGGTGCGCATTGGCCGCAGGGTTGACGAGCAGCTGAGCGGCCGGATCTTCGACTCGATCATTTCCCACGCCCTCAGGCGGACACCTCATGTGGGCTCGCAGCCCGCACGTGATCTGGATTCCCTGCGCCAGTTCGTTGCCGGCCCAGGTCCGTCAGCATTCTTCGATGCTCCGTGGACGCCGGTCTACATCGCCGTGATTTTCCTGCTGCACTTCTGGCTGGGCCTCTTCGCGGTGGCCGGCGCAGTCATTCTATTCATTTTTGCACTGACGAATGAGCTGCTGACCCGTGGTCCGACCGCGCGGGCCAATCAGTCTGCAATCTCCGCCCACACCATGACGGAAGAGAGCCGGCGCAACGCGGAATCCATCGGTGCGATGGGCATGACCGCCGCCATGCGGCGGCGCTGGCTCAGACAGCACGAGGAATCTCTGGACGACAACACTCACGCCAGCGACCGGGCCGGCACGATCACGGCCATGTCGAAGGCAACCCGCCTCATGCTGCAATCAGGGATTCTCGGGTTCGGCGCCTATCTGGCCGTGCAGCAACAGATCACGCCCGGCACCATGATCGCCGCTTCGATCATCCTGTCCCGGGCGTTGAATCCGATTGAACAGGCCATTACCCAGTGGCGGGCTTTCATCTCGGCGCGCAAGGCGCATCAGCGGCTGAAAATGGTGCTTGCCGAGGCCCCGGAAGACGAACCCGCCATGCCGTTGCCCGAGCCTAAAGGACACCTGGCTGTGGAAAATGTGGTTGCAACGGCTCCCGGCCTCGACACGCCCCTCCTGCAGGGCATGAACTTTGCTGTTGAGCCAGGCGAAGCAGTTGGCGTGCTCGGTCCGTCGGGCGCCGGCAAGTCTACCCTCGCCCGTGCTCTGGTTGGCGTCTGGCCGTTGCTGCGCGGAAAGGTCAGGCTCGACGGCGCCGCCCTTGAACAGTGGCCTCCCGAGCAACTGGGCCGGGCGGTTGGCTACCTGCCGCAGGATGCCGAGCTGTTTTCCGGCACCGTTGCGGAAAACATCTCGCGGTTTGCCGCAGAGCCGGACGCTGAACTGGTCGTTGCCGCCGCGCAGCTTGCCGACGTGCATGAAATGATCCTGCATCTTCCAGATGGCTACAGTACCCGGATCGGAGAAGGCGGCTCTGCCCTGTCCGCCGGCCAGCGCCAACGCGTCGGGCTCGCACGGGCTCTCTATGGGACGCCCAAATTCGTCGTACTCGACGAGCCCAACGCCAACCTGGATGCGGAGGGCGAGGCGGCGGTGATCCATGCCATTCAGGCGCTGAAATCCTCCGGCGCCGCAGTGATCGTCGTTGCCCACCGTCCAAGCGCGATCAGCGCCGTGGACAAGATTCTGTTTTTGCGCGAAGGGCGCCAGATGGCCTTTGGCCCACGCGATGAAATCCTTTCCAAGATCCTGAAAAACCCCGGCGCACAAAAGACCCAGGAAGTCCCGAATGTCTCAGTCGTCAGATAAGCCCGTAAAGTCCTTGCCACCTCCGGCTCCAAAGTCTGCGCCGGCAAAGAAGCCGCGGAAGATGAAATCACCCACGGCTACATCACTGCGGCGCTTTCAGGTCTTTGGTCTGTTGGTAGTTATCGTGCTTGCCGGGG
>JBCCEL010000134.1:0-14388 GCA_039030315.1 Pseudomonadota bacterium | reverse complement strand
CCGATCATGTCCATCTTGGCAAACTTGCCGCCGGCGCGGTCGTCGGTGTCATCGTAGAGCACCTCGATACCGGCCTTATCCAGTTGTTCGTAGAGCTTGCCGCAAGCTGCATCCGTCTCGGCATCGCCGGCCTTCAGGTTGATCAACCCCACGTCGAACGGCGCGACGGCATCCGGCCAGATGATACCGTTTTCATCATGGCTGGCTTCGATGATCCCGCCAGCAAGCCGGGAGACGCCAATGCCGTAAGACCCCGAATGCACGGTGGCCGTGGACCCATCCGCAGTCTGCACGATGCATTCCAGCGGTTCTGCGTACTTGGTGCCGAAAAAGAAGATATGACCGACCTCGATCCCGCGGCCGGTAATGCGCCGGTCTTCGGGCAGCTTCCCGAATTCGGCCGGGTCGTGTTTTTCGTCCGTCGCAGCATAGTGGGAGGTGAAGCCGTCAATCGCCGATTGCAGGCCTGCCACATCGTCCTGATTGATGTCGGCGTTCTGCCAGTCCATCTCGAGATAATTACGGTCGAAGAAGACTTCCGATTCACCGGTATCGGCCAGGATCAGGAACTCGTGGCTCATGTCCCCGCCGATAGGACCGGTATCCGCCTGCATCGGAATGGCAGTCAGCCCCATGCGCTGATAGGTGCGCAGATAGGACAGGAACATCTTGTTGTAGGAGTGCCGGCCGGTCTCCGCGTCCACGTCGAAGGAATAGGCATCCTTCATGAGAAACTCCCGGCCGCGCATGACGCCGAAGCGCGGGCGGATCTCGTCCCGGAACTTCCACTGGATATGATAGAGATTGCGCGGCAGGTCCTTGTAGGACTGCACGCCTGCCCGGAACATGTCCGTGATCATCTCTTCGTTGGTCGGCCCATACAGCATGTCGCGCTCGTGCCGGTCGGTGATACGCAGCATCTCCTTGCCGTAATCATCGTAGCGGCCGGATTTGCGCCAGAGGTCCGCGGACTGGATTGTCGGCATGAGCACCTCGATCGCCCCGGCCCGGTCCTGCTCCTCGCGAACGATCTGCTCGATCTTCCTGAGTACGCGCAGGCCCATGGGCAACCATGAATAAATTCCGGCACTCTCCTGGCGGATCATGCCGGTGCGCAACATCAGCCTGTGGGAGACAATCTCCGCCTCTTTGGGGTCGTGCCTGAGGATCGGCATGAAGTACTGGCTAAGTCGCATGGGAGCTATCCTGAGAGTCCGGGCGGGCTGCCCGGCGCGTTCGATTCTATCGCGCGTTTTAGGCTAACGGAGATTCGAAAAAAAGCAGCATGTTGCATCCACCGACTACGCTGGCGCGGAGTTGAGCCATTTTGTGCAGACAGGGAACCAAAACCACGCTACACTGCGGTCCAATAATAACAACAGGCTCGAGGCTGATCGTGCAAAGCGGCCCAGGTCTGGGGAGGAAAATGCCAGAGCGACGAGGCTGCGTATCCGCCACCGCTCCGGACGCGGCGCCTGGTGCCATGGGCGCTGCGGACGTCAAGGCAAACAAGTTACCCTTCAGGCAGGATCTGTTGATCTTGCCTTTTTTCTTGGCCGGCTCATCGCCGGTCCTAGGGCCCGGGAAACATGTCCAGCGTGATCAGGTTGTTCACTTTCACGTAGTAGACGACAGCGAAAATCACTCCGGCGACCGCCGTCGTCAGTCCGAACTTCATCAGGAGCCGCGGAGAGACCGGCGAACTCGGCGCATGGCCGCCCTCCACATCCTCGCCCAGTTCGTGAGGCGAGTGGGCGCCGATCGGCAGGATCGTGAAGAGCACGAGCCACCAGATAATGAAATAGATGGCCAGACCGCTGACGAGGCTCATGAGATTGCTCAAGCCTGTTCGAGTTCAACCAGCGTGCCACAGAAGTCCTTGGGATGGAGAAACAGCACCGGCTTGCCGTGGGCTCCGATCTTTGGCTCTCCGTCGCCCAGAACGCGCGCACCTTCCGCCTGCATCCGGTCGCGGGCATCAAGGATGTCGTCGACCTCGTAGCAGATGTGGTGGATTCCGCCGGACGGGTTCTTCGCCAGAAAGCCGGCAATCGGCGAGCCTTCGCCGAGTGGCTCGAGCAACTCGACCTTGGTGTTGCCGAGGTCAACGAAGACGACGGTGACGCCATGGTTCGGCTCCGGCTGCGGATCGGATACCGTCGCTCCGAGGGTATCCCGGTAGACGGCCAGCCCGGCCTCCAGGCTCGGAACGGCGATGGCAACATGGTTCAAGCGGCCCAGCATGGTCTCGCACTCCTCGTTTGACGCCAGAGGTATACAGCCAGCCGCCTGCCCGTGCGGCGTAGCAGAATGTCTCAGTCCGCCGCCAGGTGTGAAAGCAGGGATGCCCTGCTGTCCGGCATGGTGATCCCGCGCGGCTCATAGAGATGTTTCTGCAGGAAATGGCCGGTCATGCGGAAACCGTCGGAGATTTCGTGTCCATCCGGCTCGCCCTGCCCCTTGCCGGTGACAAAGGCGGGCAGAGCGAACAGTTTGGCCTTGTAGGGCGCGCCTGCCTCCGCGCTGACCGCCTTGCCTGACTTCGGCGACACGTAGATCAGGTCTTTCTTTGCCCCGGTTGCAGCGCAGCTGCCAAGATCCAGGCCAAATCCGAGTTCCTCAA
Source organism: Pseudomonadota bacterium (assembly GCA_039030315.1). Classification (GTDB taxonomy): domain Bacteria; phylum Pseudomonadota; class Alphaproteobacteria; order Rhizobiales; family CAJQND01; genus JAAEUE01. Next base: position 11,765 of record JBCCEL010000134.1, on the reverse strand, counting down.
GCAACCCCATTTCCCAGCGCACCAGCAACGCGGGCCAGATCTCGTCACCGACCATCTGGTCGAGGACGATGCGCAGTGCATCGTAGAGCCTGGAGTGCGGCTCCCGTTCCGGCAGGAGCCGCGCATGTGCGGCCAGCGTCATCAGTCCGGCGAGCCTCGCGGGATCGTCCATCAGGCGGGCCGCATTCATCTGCAGTGCTTCGACGGTGAACGTGCCGAGGTGCTCCGCCAGCCGCGCCCGCCAGTGGGCTTCGACCACATTGCCGGTCTGGAGCACGGGTCTCAGACGCCGCCCGCGCCCGCCGCGCACAAGGCCGAGGTGGCGGCCGTGTCCGCGCGTCAGAAGTTCAAGAACAGCATTGCTCTCTCCCTGGCGGCGGACGCCAAGGACAACCCCTTCTTCGGACCAGTTCACCTACGGATCGGCTAGTTTTTCTTGTTGAAGTTGGTCTTGACCTTCCGCTTGGACGCGGAGCCGCGGCTCCCCACCTTCTTCACGACCGCCTGCCCGCGCACGCCTTTGTAGTTGACGTAGGCACGCGTCCGGCTCCAGGTCACATGGGCCCAGGCCTGCTGAAAGTAGACCTTGAAGGTCACGCTCTTGCCGCGCCGCTTCAGACGGTACGAGCCAAGCGGCGTGTTGACGATGAAACCATTGCCCTTCCAGGCCACGCTCACGTTGAATTTCTGCTGGAACTTCCCAAATTTTCCATCAACGACATAAATGTCGCCGTGCTTCACCCAACTGGCATAACCTGCACGGGCCTGGGCTTCAGCAGCGCCAAAGCCAAGCGCAATCCCCACCAGCAAGACATACAAAAACTGAAACTTCCGCATTACGACGTCTCCGGTTGCTTCGGTTGCCCTTGAAACCAGACCCGTCCCGCGCCTCAATGCAGGCAGTGAACGACGGATCCCACTCCCGCTGGTCCATGGGTTCGGTTCAAATTGGGCCCTATTTTTGAGATGTTGCCGCCATAGTCAAGAGCGGATGGTCTTGTTTGTGTTCACGATAGTTCAAGACCCATTTGCCGGTATCGCTCCGGATCTTCCGTCCAGTTCTCTCTTACTTTGACGAAAAGGAAAAGATGCACCGGACGCTCCAGCGTCTCCTGCAATTCCACCCTCGCCTGCCGGCCGATCTCCTTGATTGTCTGCCCGCCCTTGCCGAGTACGATCTTGCGCTGTGACTCCCGCTGGACGAAAATCACCTGCTCGATACGCACCGAGCCATCCTTCTGCTCCTTCCAGCTCTCCGTTTCCACCGTGGAAGAATAGGGAAGCTCCTGATGCAGGCGCACAAAGATCTTCTCCCGCGTAACCTCGGCCGCCAGAAAACGCATGGGCGCGTCCGCAACCTGATCCTCGGGATAAAGCCAGGGGCCTTCCGGCACGGCGGCCGCGAAATGCCGCTCCAGATCAGCGAGCCCCTCGCCTGTCTGGGCAGAGATGAAAAACGTCGCGTCGAAGGCAAACCGCTCGTTCATTGTCTGGGCGATGGCCAGCAGCTTGTCACGCCGGAGCGTGTCGATCTTGTTCAGACAGAGAACCGCCTTGCGGCCCGCACCTTCCAGGCCGGCGACAATGTGTTCAGTCGCCTCTGATAGACCGGCGCGGGAATCCACGATCAGTGCAGAGAGATCGGCGTCCTCCACACCGCCCCACGCGCTCTCGACCATGGCGCGCTCAAGCTTTTTCTTCGGCTCAAAGATACCGGGCGTGTCGACGAGAATGATCTGGCTCTGACCGGACATCATGATGCCGCGCAACCGCGTACGGGTCGTCTGGACCTTGTGAGTCACGATGGAAACCTTGGCGCCGACGAGCCGGTTGACCAGGGTCGACTTGCCGGCATTGGGCGCACCGATGAGCGCGACAAAGCCGCAGCGCCGCGAGGCTTCGGCCGCTCCTTCCAGATCACGCATCTAGAGCTCGATATCCTGGATGCGCAACAGGCTGGCAGCCGCTTCCTGCTCGGCCGCGCGCTTGGTCTTGCCGGAACCGTTGACCGCTTCCAGTCCCTTCACGGCGACCTCGATCTCAAAAACGGGATTGTGGTCCGGACCGCTGCGGCCGGTCATCCGGTACTTCGGCACCGGCAGGCCACGGGCCTGTGCCCATTCCTGAAGGACCGTCTTGGCATCGCGCTTGAGCTGGCTGGCAGCGTCCATGTGCTGCCGCCACAGACGGCGGATGACCTGTGTTGCCGCCTCCAGGCCGCCGTCCAGATAGATCGCCGCAACCACCGACTCCATGGTATCGCCGAGCACGGTAACCTTCTTGTGCACACCGCTGGTGCGCTCCGTCTTGCCGACGACAATAAAGCGTTCCAGGTCGATGGAACTGGCGACTTCGGCGCAGGTTTCCTTGCGTACCAGACCATTCAGCTTGGTGGCAAGATCGCCTTCGCGCTCGCGCGGGAACATCTCGACCAGCCACTCCGCGATGACGAGCCCCAGCACTCTGTCCCCCAGGAACTCCAGCCTTTCGTTCTCGTGCACCGACTTACCGTTGGTGCGAATGCGCGCGCTGCGTCCGCTGGAGTGAGTCAGGGCCTCTTCGAGCAACAGCTCTGTCGTGAACGTATAGCCGATCTGGGAAGCAAGCTGAGACGCGTCGAGCGGAGCCAAGGGTCAGTCCACCAGGTTGAACAGGCGGCTCCAGCGAACCGTGGTCGGCCATCGCCAGAACTGCCAGAACGCGGCACCTTCTTCCTGGGAATAGAAGATGATCTCCGCTCGTCCCACAAAGTTCTCGAACGGCACGTACCCCACCGCCGCAAAACGGCTGTCCGTGGAGTTGTCACGATTGTCGCCCATCATGAAATAGTGGTCCGCCGGAACCTTGAAGACGCGGGTATTATCAAAATAGTTTTCGCCCTGATCGTAGGTCAGGTGGGTCACCCCGTTGGGCAGCGTTTCCTCGTAGATCTGCACGCGTACGGGCAATCCGCCCCTGGTTGTGTCGAGAAAACTACCGGCCTTCTTGCGCTTGACCGGCTGGCCGTTGATGTGCAGCAGTCCGTCGATCATCTGGATGCGTTCGCCCGGCAGGCCAACGACACGTTTGATATAGTCGGTCTCGTTGTCCGACGGCAGCTTGAAGACGGCAACGTCCCCCCGCTCCGGGTTATCGGCGAACACCCGGCCGCTGAACGGCAGCGGCCTGAAGCGGAACAGGCGGGACTCGCCGGAGCCGATGGAGAATGTGAAGGTGTACTGGCTGTAGCCGTAGCTCAGCTTGGAAACGAAGAGATAGTCGCCGATCAGCAGGGACGGGATCATCGAACCTGAGGGAATGTTGAACGGCTGATAGAAGAAAGTGCGCACAACGAAGGCGATCAGCAGCGCCTGGATAACGACGCGGATGATCTCCCACGCGCCGCCTTCCGACGTTTTCTTCGCTTCACCAGCCTTCGAGCTCATATCCGCCATTTCCTGGACCGGTCCCGTGTCAATTGTGGAGAAAAAACAGCCGCACGCCCTGTCCGCGCGGAAGCTATAGACCGCCGCCCAAGAGTCCGCAATGCGGCAGATGCAGGACATAGGATGCCTGTTGCTCACATGCAACTGTGCCGCTGAAACACTCTGTCACTCCGGCAGGGCTTCAATAATCACAAATGCCTGGGCCCAGGGAAAGTCGTCGGTAATCGTAATGTGGATGACCGGCCCGTGCCCGTCGGGCATCAGTCTCATCAACTGGGCCTCAGCGCCGTTGGTCAGGGCCATGGTCGGCCGTCCCGAAGGCTCGTTCACGACCCCCATGTCGCGCCAGTACACACTCCGGCGAAATCCCGTGCCCAGAGCTTTGGAACAGGCCTCCTTGGCGGCAAAGCGCTTGGCGTAGGAAGCGGCGCGCTGATGCCGTCTGTCGGACTTCCTGCGCTCGATCTCGGTAAAAATCCTGTGCGTGAAGCGGTCGCCAAACCGGTCCAGCGTCTTTTCAATCCGCCTGATGTCGATCAGGTCGCTGCCCAGTCCGACGATCATGCGGCCCGGCCGGCCTGCTCCCGCGCCTCGTTCATCAACCGGCGCATTTTCTGGATGGCCGGAACCAGCCCCAGGAAGATTGCTTCGCCGACCAGGAAGTGACCGATATTGAGCTCATGGACTTCCGCCATGACGGCCACGTCCTTGACTGTCTCAAAGGCCAGTCCGTGCCCTACATGCACCTCGAGGCCAAGGCGGTCGCCATAGGCTGCGGATTCACGGATCCTCTCCAGTTCCACCGCCCGCAGGTCAAGGTCACTCTGGTCGTGCGCATCGCAGAACGCGCCGGCGTGAAGTTCGACGATATCCGCCCCCAGTTCCGCCGCGGCGTCCAGTTGCTCCCTGTCGGGATCAACGAAGAGCGAAACACGAATGCCGGCCCGCGACAGGTCCTGAACGAAGCGCTTCAGATAGTTCCGTCCGGACGTGACGTCGAGGCCCCCTTCGGTCGTCACCTCTTCGCGCTTCTCAGGCACGATGCAGCAGGCATTGGGAGTGTGCGTCAACGCGATATCGAGCATCTCGTCGGTCGCGGCCATCTCGAAGTTGAGAGGCAGCGCGATCTCCTTGCGCAGGCGGGCAATGTCCATGTCGCTGATATGCCGGCGATCCTCGCGCAAATGCGCCGTGATGCCGTCTGCGCCCGCGTCAGCTGCGAGCATGGCCGCGCGCAGAGGATCGGGATGCAAGCCGCCGCGCGCATTGCGGATCGTCGCCACGTGATCGATGTTGACGCCAAGTCTGAGGTGCGGGAGTGCCATTTGGGCCTCGTCGGATGCTAGCTGCTCACGGCTGCATCTTGCGACCTGTTCTTCGCCTTGTCAAAGAGCTGCTGGCGACGCCGCTGCTGGAAGGTGAGGACCGCAGCCCTGACCGGAAAGTAGCCGACAATGGCAAACCCGATCCCCAGCGGCAGGCCGCCGACCAGCATGGGCACCAGCACGGGGCCGACGACATCCCAGAACTGCCCCATGGCCACGCCCGGGTTCATGAACAGGCTGCCCCAGAAGTCAGAGGGGAGGCTGATATTGACCTCGTCGCGCTGTTCGCGCCCCAGCAGGACACTGCCCAGGTTGTAGGTGGACAGCCAGATGAACGGAAAGCTCAGCGGATTGCCGAAAAAGGTTCCCAGCGCCGATGCAATCAGGTTGCCGCCCAGAACGAACGCCAAGGCGGCAGCCAGAAGGAAATGCAGTCCGATAAACGGCGTAAAGGAGGCGAAGACCCCAGCTGCACAACCGATCGCGATGGTATGCGGCGTACCAGCCAGCCGGGTCACACGCTTCCACACATAGGTCCACGCGCGCTTCCACCCGCGATCAGGCCAGAACCAGGCCCTCATCGTACTCTTTACACTCGGCTTTTCACGCCTTTTCAAAAGCATATCTTGCTAACCCAGCCTCATCGACCACAGCCGCGTGGCGCGATCCCGGCAAACCTCATGCCCACTGCCTCTACGAGGCAGAAAAACCCTTACGCCAAACTCGTTCAAAATCCGTTGCCTTCGCCGCACTGGGGTGTTCGGGAAACCGGTGAGGCTTTGATGGCAACACTGTCATGAAATTTTGAAATTTCGATGGCCGGAAAGCGTCCTTAGCCCTTCCCGCCCATTCGTTCAACACCGGTCACGAGCGGGCCTCTGCCGAGTTCCTTGATGATTTTCGTGAGGTGCTGGATGTTTCGGGCTTCAAGCATGATCTTCAGATCATAGATATCAGCCGACTGCGTGTTCATCTCCAGGTTCTGGATGTTGGCTCCGCCATCAGCGATGGTCTGTGCGACCTGGGCAAGGGCGCCCGGCCGGTTCATGACGGCAACCTGGATGCGGGCCGGAAACGTCTCGCTCGAACCCTCAGGCACATCCCAGGTGAGATCGATCCAGCGTTCCGGCTCATCGTCGAAGTCGCGCAGTTCCTCGGAAAAAATCGGATAGATCGTGACGCCCTCGCCGGAGGTCATAATCCCGACAATCCGTTCGCCAGGAACCGCCCCGGTTAGCGGCGATATGCGGAAGGGTAGCGATGTCTTCACGCCGCGCACCGGAATTGCCTGCGCCGGCTCCTCGGCTTTGCGCTGCCAGCCCTTCGGCAATGAGATCATCTGGCTGAGGCTGCGCAATCGGTTACTCACGCTTGAAGACGCCCTGGCGGAAGGATCCTGCTTGTCCAGCCCCAGGGCCCGCAGGATGTCGGCAGTTGCAAGTTCGCCGCGCCCTACCTTGGCCAGGGCATCGTCGAGCTGGGATTCGCCCAGCCGGGCAATTGCAATCTCGAGCTCCTCGTTCTCGATCTCGACACTGCGCAGCTTGAAGGCCCGCTCCAGGATTTCCCGGCCGAGGCCCGCATACTGCTGGCGCAGGGCCTGGCGGGTCGCGCGACGAATTGCGGCCCTGGCCTTGCCGGTCTTTGCAATCTTCTCCCAGGCCGCCGGCGGCACTTGCGCATCGGAGCGGACGATCTCAACCTCATCGCCGTTCTTCAACTCGGTGAAGAGCGGTTCATGCCGGCCGTTGATGAGGCAGCCCACACATGTGTCCCCGATATCCGTATGCACCGCGTAGGCAAAATCAATGGGTGTGGCGCCGTTCGGCAGGGAGATGAGATCCCCTTGCGGCGTGAAGCAGAACACCTGGTCGTGAAACAGCTCCAGCTTGGTGTGTTCGAGGAACTCCTGCGGACCGTGTCCCTCGGCCAGCATGTCCACCAGCTGTCTCAGCCACCGGTACGCGTTCGCATCTACCGAGGTATCTCGCCCGTTGGCGTCACCACCGCTTTGCGATGGATCGGAGCTTTCCGGATCCGCTTCGGCCGAGCCGATATCCTTGTAAAGGGCGTGCGCCGCGACGCCGCGCTCGGCGACATCGTGCATCTTGCGTGTCCGAATCTGCAGTTCCACGCGCTTGCGATGCGGTCCCACAACCGTGGTGTGCAGGGACTGGTAGTTGTTGGTCTTGGGATTGGAGATGTAGTCCTTGAACCGTCCCGGCACCACGCGCCACGTCTGGTGGACGATCCCCAGCGCAGTGTAGCAATCATCCACATTGTCAACGATCACGCGGAAACCATAGATATCGGAGAGCTGGCCGAGAGAGATCTGCTTGCGTTCCATCTTGCGCCAGATCGAGTAGGCCCGCTTTTCGCGGCCGGACACCTCTGCGGGGACATGGTGATCCGAGAGCTGCTCGGTCAGCGCCTCTTCAATCTCCTGCAACAGGTCACCCGACTCGTCGCGCAACGTGTTCAGCCTGGCCGTGATCGTCGTATAGGCTTCCTCGTTGAGCACCCTGAACGACAGATCATCCAGTTCATCACGCATGGTCTGCATGCCGATGCGCCCGGCCAGCGGCGCGTATATATCCATCGTCTCCTGGGCAATGCGCTTGCGCTTGTCCTCGCGCATATGTCCCAGCGTGCGCATATTGTGAAGACGGTCGGCGAGCTTGACGAGCAGCACCCTTATGTCGTCGGAAATCGCCAGCAGGAACTTGCGCAGGTTCTCCGCCTGGGCTGCCTCCTTGGTGATGAGGTCAAGCTGCTTCAGCTTTGTGAGCCCCTCCACCAGCCCGCCGATCTCGGCGCCGAAGAGCTGGTCGATTTCCTGCCGGGTGGCTTCGGTGTCCTCGATCGTGTCGTGAAGCAGCGCCGCGGCGATGGTCGCATCATCAAGCTTGAAGTCGATGAGGATCGCGGCAACGGCGAGAGGATGGGAGAAATAAGGATCGCCGGAGGCCCGCTTCTGCGAGCCGTGCGCCTTCATTGCGTAGACATACGCCCTGTTCAGCAGGGTTTCATCGGCATCCGGATCGTAGCTCGTCACCTGCTCCACCAGCTCGAACTGGCGCAGCATTGACGGCGCCTGGGGCTGGTTGGGGGAGACTGTGGCTGCGGCGTCTGCCATCGATGAGCTGAACTGAACAAAAAGGCCGGAGCGCTACATGCACTCCGGCCCGACTAAACTTCACTTGGGTCCCCAGGGATTGAGGAGACCAGGGTCAATCAAAGCCCGGAGCGCGTGCTTCCAGGGCTGTCCGCAGGCGGCAGGCCCTCAAGCCCGCGCAGGAGATCCTCTTCGGTCATACGGTCCATCGGCACTTCGTCGTCGGGCACGCCCGGTACAACTTCCGTGTGCGCCGAGCCGTCGGCGGTGAGCATCGGAACGACATCGGCCTCCGGCTCGTCGACCTCGACATGCTTCTGCATGGAGTGGACGAGATCTTCCTTGAGGTCTTCCTGGTCGACCGTGACGTCCGCGATTTCACGCAGCGCAACGACCGGATTCTTGTCGTTGTCGCGGTCAATGGTCAGCGGCGCGCCCTGGGAAATGGTGCGCGCGCGGTGGCTGGCGAGCAGAACGAGTTCGAACCGGTTCGGGACCTTGTCAATGCAGTCCTCAACTGTGACACGAGCCATAAAGCGCGTCTCCTATCGGCAATTTGGTGGAATCTGCAGCATATCTAGTCTTTTGCGCTGCACAACGCAAGAAAAACCCTTCAGTTCCAGTGGTTTTGCCGCAGCTTCACAGCTCGACGGCCTCAAGGACAGCACCGGCAGCGAAACGCGACGCGGAGCGGGCGATCATGCCCGCAGTCTCGCCGGTTACAGGATGATGCCAGCGGGGAGCGATCTCCGCCAGCGGGATGGCCACGAACGGCCTTTTGCACAGGCCCGGATGCGGCAGGCTTATCGGCTTGTATCCCAGTTCACCACGTCGGCCGTTCTCGGCCTGCCCACCGGAGACGCGGCCGTTCCAGGACAACAGATCGATGTCGAGTGTGCGCGCGCCCCAGCGTTCACCACGAGCGCGTGCCGCCTGCCGCTCGATCCTGTGCAGTCTCAACAGCAGGGCCTCCGGGGGAAGGTGGGACAACACGCTGGCGACCGCGTTGACATAATCAGGCTGGCCGAGATCGCCATAGGCTTTCGTCCGGTAGCCGCTGGAGCACCCCTGCAGGCTGATACCGCTTTCCTCGATGGCCTCAAGCGCGCTGGCCAGGGTCTGACGCGGGCTGCCCCAGGGGCCTGGAAGATTGCTGCCGAGGGCAATCAGGATCATTGGTTCTCGATGTCTTTCGAAGCAAAACATATGCGGGCAAATGCCCTGTGGGCGCAACGTATAGCGGCTAGTCAACCGAGCCGGGACAGGCTAAAACGGCGCTTCGAGGCTGAAAACGGTCATACGGGGGTGGTGGCAAGATCCCCGCCTGTCCAAACCTTGTAGCGAAAACTCATATGCTCCCGACCCCGGGGCGGAAATGTATTTCATTGGGAGAGCATCATGCATTTCTATCCGACGGAACGTATCGGCTTATTCATTGATGGCGCGAACCTCTACGCCACGGCCCGTTCGCTCAATTTCGACATCGACTACCGCAAGCTGCTGGATCACTTCCGCGGCCGCGCCCATCTGATTCGTGCGAACTACTACACGGCGATGATGGAAGACGCCGACTATTCGCCGATCCGTCCCCTGGTCGACTGGCTCGACTACAACGGGTTCGCGGTGATCACCAAGCCGACGAAGGAATTCACGGACGCCTCGGGCCGGCGCAAGATCAAGGGCAACATGGATATCGAGATCGCCGTCGATATCATGGAGTTGGCGCGCGATCTTGATCATGTGGTCCTGTTCTCCGGCGACGGCGATTTCCGCCGCCTGGTGGAGTCGATCCAGCGCAGGGGGCTGCGGGTCACCGTGGTGTCCACCCTCAAGACCAAGCCGCCCATGGTCGCAGACGACCTGCGCCGCCAGACCGATCAGTTCGTGGAGATCATGGATCTCATCGAGCATATCGGCCGTGCCGGCGGCGAGCGCAAACCGCGCCCGCAGAACCAGGACCGCCGCCAGAACGACGACGGGGACGAGGACTACAATTACAACCGCGGCGGCCCGGACGACCGGGACGATTTTGAAGAATTCGCCGATATCTGAACCTGCGCGATGATATCCGGGACTGCCCCAGCAGAGCCGGACTACGGCTGCCGCCTGTGCCCGAGACTGGCGGACTTCCTGGACGAACAGCGTGACGCCCATCCGGACTGGTTCAACGGTCCTGTGCCCTCCTTTGGCCCCGACAATGCGCGCCTGCTGATCGTGGGCCTCGCACCGGGGATGCAAGGGGCGAACAGGACGGGGCGGCCGTTCACCGGCGACTGGGCCGGCGATCTGCTTTATGCGACGCTGGATGAGTTCGGCTTCTCCCGCGGCACCTTCGATGCCCGCCCCGATGACGGGCTGGAGTTGGTGGACTGCATGATCACCAATGCGGTGCGCTGCCTGCCCCCGCAGAACAAGCCGGTGGGCGCGGAGATCAAGGCCTGCAATCCGCATCTTGCAACCCGCATCGCCACCCTCCCCCGTCTCAAGGCGATCCTGGCTCTCGGCCGCATCGCCCACGACGCCACGTTGATGGCGCTCGGCGAAAAGCGAAGCGCCCACACATTCGCCCATGCAGCAAGGCACGGGATCGGCCCATACGCCCTCCACGACAGCTACCACTGCTCCCGCTACAACACGAACACGAGGCGCCTGACGCCGGAGATGTTCCGGGGGGTGTTTGCGGATATCCGCTCGGAGCTGGGCTGAGCCCACCTCATTGCGAACGCCCCACCCCTGTCTTAAGCTCCCGCCAAACCGGCTGGGAGCACTTTCGTGAACGAAGAAGGCCTAAAAATCGCCCGTCAGCGCATCGCCGAAGAGGCTGAGGCGAAGACGGGCCTGCTCGACCTGGGCCGCCTGGGCCTCACGGGGATCCCGGAAGAGCTGAAAGAACTCGGGCATCTGGAGGTTCTCAATCTGGGCAGAGCTTATCAATCGCCAGAAGATGAGTACACCGAGGCAACTGCCGACATCGCGCACAACCGCTTTGAGACCGGACTGCGCGAGTTGGGGCCGCATTTGCCTATGCTCAGGCATCTCGCGCTCGACAGCGTCCGATTTCCCGGCCTGCCGGAGCTGGACACGTTTGAGACCCTGACCCGGCTTGACGTCGCGAACTGTTCCCTCAGTCAGCTCGAAAACATCAATATTCATTCCGCGCTGGCCTGGCTGGACTGCTCGGCCACAAAGGTCGAGAAGCTTGAAGCCCTCAAGGACCTCCAGAGCCTGCAGTCACTCGATTGCTCTTCAACACAGATCACCGACCTGGAGCCCATCAAGGACCTCCGGAGCCTGCAGACTCTCAATTGCCATTCAACTCAGATCACCGGCCTGGAGCCCATCAAGGACCTCCAGAGCCTGCAATCGCTCTATTGCCAATCACCACAGATCACCGGCCTGGAGCCCCTCAAGGACCTCCAGAGCCTGCAATCGCTCGATTGCGATTCAACACAGATCACCGACCTGGAGCCCCTCAAAGACCTCCAGAGCCTGCAAACGCTCGATTGCTCATCAACACAGATCACCGACCTGGAGCCCCTCAAGGACCTCCAGAGCCTGCAAACGCTCCATTGCTCATCAACACAGATCACCGACCTGGAGCCACTCAAGGACCTCCAGAGCCTGCAAACGCTCGATTGCTCTTCAACACAGGTCATCGACCTGGAGCCCATCAAGGACCTCCAGAGCCTGCAATCGCTCAATTGCGTATCAACACAGATCACCGACCTGGAGCCCCTCAAGGACCTCCGGAGCCTGCAAACGCTCTATTGCTCATCAACACAGATCACCGACCTGGAGCCCCTCAAAGACCTCCAGAGCCTGCAAACGCTCGATTGCGCATCAACACAGATCACCGACCTGGAGCCACTCAAGGACCTCCAGAGCCTGCAAACGCTCCAT
>JBCCEL010000133.1:0-14401 GCA_039030315.1 Pseudomonadota bacterium | reverse complement strand
GTGGCCACGGCTGCGACAGCTGGCTTGATCGGCTTGAACGCGCGCTGTCCGCCACGCCCATCGACGCCGAACTGGAGCTGGCATGGGTCGACATATCAGAGGAGCGTCTATCTCAATCCCCCGCCGAGGTTAACGCCTACCTGAAACAGCTGCGCGACGAGATCCTGGCCAGGCGTGCCGGGGCGGAGGCGACGCTGCAGCCGCTCAACCGGGTGCGCACGATTTTCATCGGCCCCGGCGCCGCCGGTAAAACCTCCCTCATTCGGGCGCTTCATGGAGAGGACGTGGTGGAGGGCGATCAGGAGCAGACCCACGGGACGGATCTTACCGAGAGCGGCAGGATTGAAATCGAGGCGGCGGCTGACATTTTCGAGCTCGAGCATCCCGACGCCGGCATCACCGTGCACTTCTGGGATTTTGGCGGCCAGGTCATGGCCCATGCCACCCATCAGTTCTTCCTGCGCTCCCGCTGCCTCTATGTCCTGGTTCTGGATTGCGCGGATGAGCGGGCGGGGCGGGAGCGGAGAAACGCCGACGCCGAGGCGGAATACTGGCTTGAGCACGTCAAGGCCTATGGCGACAGCTCGCCGGTGATGATCGTTGGTGGCAAATGCGACCTGAAGCACAAGGTCAATGTCGATCTGTCGCGTCTGCAGCGCAAGTTTCCCAATGTCGTCGGCTTCTACCCGGTCTCTGCCACGGGCGCCAAGTCAGACTACAAGCCCGAGTTCGACAGTTTCGTGCGCGACTGGGTCAAGCAACTCATCAAGCTCGGCGTCCATGCTGAAATGTTCAGCCGCGCCCAATTCCAGGTCATGGAGCGCATCAAGGAAGCCGCGGAAACACACGATTTTCTGCCCTTCAACGAGTATGAGAAAATCTGCGACGAAGCGGGCCTGGAGATGGAGGGCCCTGCCGGCGGTCAGACCCTGCGCGACCTGCTCGACAAGCTCGGCGTCATCATGCACTTCCCCGAGCTGGATCTGCTGGATGCCGATTTGCTCAACCCGCGCTGGCTCACCTACGGGGTCTACACCATCCTGTTCTCCGAGCTTTGTTATGAGGCCGGCGGGCGGCTTAAGACGGGCGATGTGGTCAAGATCCTTGAAACCCCCCCCTTGCCAGCAGGAACCAATCGCCCGGTGGTCTATTCCCGCTCGCGCTGCCGCATCATCATCGATGCGATGAAGGCCTTTAAGGTGGCCTATGAGCCGCAGCCCGGCCACATCATTGTGCCGGCGCGCTTGCCCGAGAACGAGCCGCCGCACGAGTTCGACTACGACGGCGCCCTGGCCTTCCAGTTCGATTTCAAGGGCATTCTGCCGCGCCATGTGCTGCCGGCCCTCATCGTCGACCGCCACAAGGAGATCAAGCGGCTCAAGGCCGGACGGCGGAAGATCGATGCGGTCTGGGAATATGGCGTGATCCTCAGTCCGCAATGGGGCCTCAATGCCGAAGCGGTGGTCTATGCCGATGCACACAGCGAAAAAAAGCTCGACATCCGCGTGAAGGGCAATGACGCCAGCACCTATCTCAATCTCTTGCGCCAATGCGTTCTCGACGCCGTGCATGAGATGCGCGGCCTCGATTTTGAGGAAAATATCCGCGTCATCCCGCAAATGCGCACGGACGCCGAGCTGCGCCGCGTGCCGGGAGGCGCGCCCCATTGGGTGCCGTATGACAACATTCTGACGGCCCAGGAGGCCGGCGAGCCGAAGTTTCCGGGAAAGGACCGCACCTACTACGATACCGAAAAGGTCATGCGGATCTTCCCGGCCGTCTCGCACAGTCCCGGCCACCAGATCATGATTTCCTATTCCCACAAGGAGCGAAAGATCGTCGATGCTTTGGCCAAGTCGGTCGAGGATCTGGGCTACCGCGTCTGGTACGACAAAAGCCTCAATGCAGCCTCGCCGGAAGGCTTCCGGGACCAGATCGTCCGCGCCATCGAAACCGCGTCCGCCGTACTGGTGCTCTGGACCGGCGCTTCCGTGCGCTCCAAATGGGTCCGTTCCGAGGCGGACATGGCCAGCGACGGGCGCAAACTGATTGGCCTGAAAGTCAAAACCCGCAAACTCCCCAAGATCCCGCCGCCCTTTGGCGAGGACCACATACTAGATCACACTGACGTCGAAGGTCTAACCCGCGCCTTCCAAACTCTCAAGATCCGCCGGCGTCTATGAGACTCGGCGTTCGGCAGTCTGCAGCCTGACAACGATTGGAGTGGAAAAGGCAGTGGCGGAGAGAGAGGGATTCGAACCCTCGGAACGCTTGCGCGCTCAACGGTTTTCGAGACCGCCCCGTTCGACCACTCCGGCACCTCTCCGTCCTTGACGGCCGGGCCTTGCGAAAACTCGATGTGCGGTCAACACGCGCAAAACCGGCCGGCTATTCGATCTCGCTAGCACTGGTTTCGACGGATTTCAATGTGTTGTGTATGTCGGTCAGCCGATTGTGGATGCGGAAGAACACAAGCACCATCTCGAACAGCACGCGCAGGCCGATCAGACCGCCGCCGAGCACCATCCATGCGCCGGAGCGGCCCTGGTCCATCATTCGCGCCGCAAAAATCGCAATCCCGAGCGCCGAGATCCAGAACAGGATCTGCAGCACCAACGGCCCCATCATCCGCTTGAAGGTCAGAAAATCTATAATCGCTCTGAAGAACCCCATCCGGGCAGTCCTCCTCACACCCGCGTTAATCATGTACCGCCGAACCGCGACCGCGTGCAAGGCGGAGGCAGGGCCGGAGGGGGCTGGAAATGGAAACAAGGTTAACGGTGGATCTGGACCGCAATCAGCTGAAAATGAGCCGCTTTGTGCGCTTGACACCCGGTCTTCGGGCTGTATAAACCGCTCCCGAAAGCGCGGATGGCCGAATTGGGGCCGCCCGCGCCAAATGCGCTGCCCGAGGCCCAGAGCCGAAAGCTTCCCAAAGTCCGCAAGACCTGCGGCGCCGAAGGGCGCGGAACGAACATGAAGGATGAGCCGGATGTACGCAGTGATCCGCACTGGCGGCAAGCAGTATAAAGTTGCCGAAGACGATCTCATTTATGTCGAGAAGCTCGCTGGTGAAGCCGGCGATGCTGTTGAATTCAACGATGTGCTGATGATCGGCGGCACCGATGCCCCGAAGATCGGCGCGCCGCTGGTGGATGGGGCGATGGTCGCCGGCGAGGTTGTCGAACAGACCCGCGGCGAAAAGATCATCGTCTTCAAGAAGAAGCGCCGTCAGGGCTACCGGCGCAAGAAGGGCCACCGCCAGCACCTGACCTGTGTTCGCATCACCGGCATCGGCACCGATGGCAAAAAGCCGGCAAAGAAGGCCGCCGCCAAGAAAGCCGCTCCGAAGGATGCGCCAAAGACAGAGGACGCACCGGCTGAAGTCATGACGGCTGCTGCCATGCCGGACGAGGCCCCGGCCGCCAAGAAGGCGCCCGCGAAGAAGGCCGCCGCCAAGGCGAAGGCTGACGACAAGGGCGATGATCTGTCCATGATCAGCGGCGTTGGCCCGGTGCTTGTCAAAAAATTGACTGATCTTGGCTATACGACCTTCAAGCAGATTGCCGAGCTGACGCCGGAGCAGATCGAAGACATCGATGCAAAGCTCAATTTCAAGGGCCGTATCGAGCGTGAAGAGTGGGTTGAGCAGGCAAAAGAGCTCATGGCCGGAAAATCTCCGCGCGCAAAGGTTGACCAAGAGGCTGCCGATAAGGCAAAAGACTGATCACGAAACACATCCGGCCGCCCGGAACAGGGTCGGCGTCAGGAACCAGGACTTAAGAGAGCTGTAAATGGCACACAAGAAAGCAGGCGGTTCATCCCGTAACGGTCGCGATACTGCGGGCCGCCGCCTCGGCATCAAGAAATTCGGCGGTGAGGCAGTCCTCTCCGGCAATATCATTGCCCGTCAGCGTGGCACGAAGTGGCATCCCGGCCTTAACGTCGGCATGGGTAAAGATCACACCATTTTTGCCACCTGTGCGGGCACCGTCGAGTTTAAACACTCCCGCGGCAACCGCACCTACGTCAACGTAGTACCGATGGTGGCCGCAGAAAGTTAGGCAGGGGAAATTCCCAACTGCCGGCATCACATCACACCGGCAGACAGGGACAAAGAAAAAGCCGGTAGATGGGATGCCATCTACCGGTTTTTTTGTGTCCAAGAGAGGAGTTTCGCCATGAATGCACTGAGCAGCGAAAACCAGATCATCCCAGAGCGTACCGTCAATGCGCCGGTGCACGTGATCAGGACCGGCCGCCTCATCCTCAAATGCCCGGTGGACGTGGAAATCAAACGTCTGGTGTTTTTGGCGAACAACCGCGCGATTGCGGAAAACCTCGCGACAATGCCTTATCCCTATACGGAGAAGGACGCCGTGGAGTGGCTGGAGCGCAAGACCGAATCGCGCATCGGCGGAAAGCTGTTCAGCATCCATCTGGACATCCCCGGTGAGCCGTTCATCGGCACGGTCGGGTATGGCCCCATGCGCGAGGGCGGCAATCCGGAGATTGGCTACTGGATCGGCCAGCCCTATTGGGGCGAAGGCTATGGCGGAGAAGCAGCGCGGGCGGCTATCGACTTTGCCTTCGAGGAAGATGATGTGGTCGTCATGGAGGCCGGAGCGCGGATCAACAACGTCACCTCGCGCCGGCTTCTGGAAAAATGCGGCTTTGAGTATCAGGGCTTCGGGAAAACCTATTCGCGGGCTCTGGACGAGGAGGTTCCCGTGGACCGCTTCGCCCTGACCAGGCCCAAGTACCAGGGTCTCAAATGGAGACGGCAGGGGCGCGCGTAGGCGCGCCTCTTGCACCTGGCCTGTAAAGGGATAAAAGCCCCTCATGAAGTTTCTCGACCAGGCCAAAGTCTTTGTCCGCTCCGGCGATGGCGGGGCGGGGTGCGTCTCGTTCCGGCGCGAGAAGTATGTGGAGTTCGGCGGACCTGACGGAGGTGACGGCGGCAAAGGCGGCGATGTCTGGGTCGAATGCGTCGAGGGACTGAATACCCTGATCGACTACCGCTACCGCCAGCATCACAAGG
Organism: Pseudomonadota bacterium; assembly: GCA_039030315.1. Classification (GTDB taxonomy): domain Bacteria; phylum Pseudomonadota; class Alphaproteobacteria; order Rhizobiales; family CAJQND01; genus JAAEUE01. The sequence continues at coordinate 9,360 of JBCCEL010000133.1, read as the reverse complement.
CCAAGACGGGCCTGCACGGCATGGGCAAGAATCGCACCGGTGCGGCCGGCGCGGACGTCGTACTCAAGGTGCCCGCCGGCACCCAGGTATTCGAAGAAGACAACGAAACGCTCATCGCCGATCTCACAAGGACCGGCCAGCGTCTGCGTATCGGTCGCGGCGGCAATGGCGGCTTCGGCAACGCGCACTTCAAATCCTCCACCAACCGGGCGCCACGCCATGCCAATCCCGGTGAGGAAGGCGAGGAGCGCTGGGTGTGGCTGCGGCTGAAACTGATCGCCGATGCCGGGCTGGTGGGATTGCCGAATGCCGGCAAGTCGACCCTGCTGGCCTCCGTCTCGGCAGCCAAGCCCAAGATTGCCGACTATCCCTTCACCACGCTCAATCCGGGCCTTGGGGTCGTGCGGATCGATACATCAAGCTTCGTGCTGGCCGATATCCCGGGCCTGATCGAAGGCGCCAGCGAAGGCGCGGGCATTGGCGACCGCTTCCTGGGCCATATCGAGCGTTGTGCCGTGCTGCTCCATCTGGTGGACGGCACAGAGGAAGATCCCGTTGCCTCCTACAGGACAATCCGCGGCGAGCTGGAAGCCTATGGCAGTGGCCTGGCGGAAAAGCGGGAACTCGTCGCCCTCACCAAGATCGACGCGCTGCGGACGGATGAGCTGGACCGTAAGTTCTGGGAACTGGCCAATGCCTGCGGCCAGAAGCCCCTGAAGATCTCCGCCGCCACACATGTCGGTGTCGATGACGCGATGGCGTCACTGCTGCAGATCATCGAGGCAGAGCGTGCCGCCGCGGTGGAAGAAAAAGAGCAGGCGAAAATCGCCTCAACCGGCTGGCAGCCTTAGGACATGGCCGGCGCGTTGAAGGTGGAAGACGCCCGGCGCGTCGTTGTGAAGATCGGCTCTGCGCTGCTTGTCGATATGCAGAGCGGCAGGCTGCGGGAAGACTGGCTCGCCTCGCTCGCCGAGGATCTTGCCGGTCTCAAGGCCGGCGGTGCGGATGTCCTAATTGTCTCCTCAGGCGCGATTGCACTTGGCCGGCGCGTGCTGGGGTTCCGGCAGACGCGCCTGAAACTCGAGGAGAGCCAGGCGGCGGCGGCCGTGGGACAGGTCGCGCTGGCGCATGCCTGGCAGACCGCCCTTGCGGCTCACGGCATGGTCGCAGCCCAGGTGCTGCTGACGCTGAACGACACCGAGGAGCGCCGCCGTTATCTCAATGCCCGCAGCACGATTTCCGCGCTCCTTGGGCGTGGCGCCGTTCCGGTGATCAATGAGAACGACACCGTGGCGACCAGCGAGATCCGCTATGGCGACAACGACCGGCTTGCGGCGCGTGTCGCGAGTATGATTTCGGCGGACTGCCTCGTGGTTCTGTCCGATGTCGACGGGCTGTACACCGCGCCGCCGGAAAATTCCGGCGCTCGGCACATCGGCGAGGTCACTGAAATCACCACGGACATTGAAGGCATGGCCGGCCAGTCCGTCACCGATGTCGGTTCCGGCGGTATGGAGACCAAGGTCAAGGCCGCACGTATCGCCATGGAGGCGGGTGCCGCCATGGTGATTTCCTATGGCCGGGTTCAGCATCCCATCCGGCAGATCATCGAGGGCGCGCGCTGCACGTGGTTCCGGCCGGGCGCTTCGCCCTCGGCGGCCCGCAAGCGCTGGATCGCGGGAACGCTGGATCCGCAAGGCCGGCTCCGCCTCGACGACGGCGCCTGCCGGGCTCTGGCCTCGGGGCGCAGCCTGTTGCCGGCAGGGGTAACTGCCGTTGAGGGGCGCTTCTCAAAGGGAGATGCGGTTTCCGTCGTCAACGGCGACAATGTTGAAATCGCCCGCGGTCTTGTGGCTTATGACGTGGACGATGCCCGCAGGATTATAGGCCGCAAGAGCGCCGATATCGAAGAACTGCTGGGCTACCGCGGGCGGGACGAACTGATCCATCGCGACGATCTGGTATTGAAGGGGACCTGAAAGATGAGCGTGGCCTTGAAAATGCCCCCCGATCTCGGGGCACACATGAACGCGGTGGGGGAACTGGCCCGGAATGCCTCGCGAACCCTGGCGAACGCCGGTACGGAAAAGAAGAACGCTGCACTTGCGGCCATGGCAGCATCGATCCGCGCCAACGTGGAACCGATCCTTGAGGCCAATGCCAGGGACCTGGAAGCGGCCAAGTCGGCAAACCTGCGGGCCTCTTTCGTCGATCGCCTGACCCTCACGCCGGAACGCATCGAAGCGATGGCCAAGGGCCTGGATGACATCGCGGCGTTGCCTGATCCCGTCGGCGAGGCAATTGCCGAATGGGATCGCCCCAACGGTCTGAGGATCTCCCGGGTCCGCACCCCCATTGGCGTCATCGGGGTGATCTTCGAGAGCCGCCCGAACGTGACCGCCGATGCCGGCGCACTCTGCATGAAGGCCGGCAATGCCGCTATTCTCCGTGGAGGGTCAGACGGCCATCATTCCAGCCATGCAATCCTCGGGTGTTTGCAGGAAGGGCTTCGGGCGGCCGGACTGCCGGAGAGCGTCATACAGTCGGTACCGACCACCGACCGGGCTGCTGTTGGCATGATGCTGGCCGGGCTGGACGGGGCCATTGATGTCATTGTCCCGCGTGGAGGCAAGGGCCTTGTCGGGCGTGTCGAAGCCGAGGCGCGCGTGCCGGTCTTCAGCCATCTGGAGGGCATCTGCCATGTCTTCATCGACAAGGCCGCCGACACTCAGATGGCCGTCGATGTGACCGTGAACGCCAAGATGCGCCGGACCGGCATTTGCGGCGCAGCGGAAACCGTCCTGGTGGACGCGGCTGGCGCGGAACAGCATCTCAAGCCGATCGTCGACGGTCTGATCGAGGCCGGCTGTACAGTGAAGGGAGATGAAGCGGTGCAGTTTGCCGACCCCCGTGTCGAGCCTGCAAGCGAAGAGGACTGGTCGACCGAGTATCTCGATACGATCGTTTCGATGGCAGTGGTCGACGGGGTCGATGAAGCCATGGACCATATCCGCAAGTATGGCTCCAGCCATACCGAATCGATCATCTCGGACGATACTGCCACCGCAGAACGGTTTCTCAGCGAACTGGACAGCGCCATTGTCCTGCACAATGCCTCCACCCAGTTTGCGGATGGCGGTGAGTTCGGCATGGGCGCGGAGATCGGCATTGCCACCGGGAAGATGCACGCCCGCGGACCCGTCGGCCTGGAGCAGCTTACCAGCTTCAAGTATGTGGTCCGGGGCTCCGGGCAGACCCGCCCGGCGTGACCCGGTCTGCGGACTGTGCTTGAGTAGTGCTGCGCTATCCCACCTTCTCCTGCGGTCAGAGGATCGGCCTTTACGGCGGCTCCTTCAATCCGCCCCATGCCGGTCATCTCGCCGTTGCCAGATCGGCGCTCAGGCGCCTCGGCCTGCACAGGGTCTGGTGGCTGGTGTCGCCGCAGAATCCGCTGAAGCCCCGGGACGGAACGGCCGACTATGAGGAGCGGCTGAACCAGACACGGGCCCTCGCCAATCATCCGCACATGGTCGTGACCGATATCGAAGCCCAGGCCGGTTCGGCCTGCACGGCAGACACGCTGGAAGCCATGCGCCCGATCCTGGAGCAGGGTCGCTTCGTCTGGATCATGGGGGCGGATTCGTTCGCCGAACTCCATCGCTGGCAACGCTGGCGCACTATTCCTGACACGGTCCCGCTCTGCATCTTCGACCGTCCCGGTTCCGGCCTCAGCGCCCGCAACTGCCAGGCTGCAGAGCTGTATGAGGCGGCTCAGGTTCCGGCGCGCAACGCCGCCCTGCTGCCGGACATGGAAGCGCCGGCATGGTCCTTCATCACCTGGCCGCTCAGGCCGGAGAGTTCGACGGCAATCCGCAATCAGGTAATGTAAGACCGGCCCCCGATGCGCTAAAACGTGACGATGAAACCAAGGAGCCAGTGGCCAATGCTCACCAAGTCTTACGTTCACGGCGCGAGCGACATTCCGCTGATCGGCCAGACGATCGGCGCAAATTTCGATGCAGCGGTGGAACGCTGGCGGGACCGCGATGCGCTCATCGTGCGCCACCAGGACATCCGCTGGACCTATGCCGATCTGCAGCGCGAAGTGGATGCCTTCGCTGCCGGCCTGCTGGCTCTGGGCCTTGAACCCGGTGACCGCATCGGCATCTGGTCTCCGAACAATGCCGAATGGGTGATCACCCAATACGCCACCGCCAAGGCGGGGCTGGTCCTGGTCAATATCAACCCGGCCTACCGCATTGCCGAGCTCGAATACGCCCTGAACAAGGTCTCGGCGAAAGCCCTGATCCTGGCGTCCGCGTTCAAGTCCAGCGACTACATCGCGATGATCCGCGAACTGGCGCCGGAGGTCGATGCTTCCGCTCCGGGCAAACTCCAGGCCGACCGCCTGCCGCATCTCCGTACACTCATCCAGATTGGCGGCGAGACCGCACCTGGCATGTTCGACTTTGCAGACATTGCGCCCATGGCCGGCGACAGACATCGCGAGCGGCTGGACGAGCTTGCGGACACCCTGCAGTTCGATGACCCCATCAACATCCAGTTCACCAGCGGCACTACGGGCTTTCCCAAGGGCGCCACGCTCACCCACTTCAACATTCTGAACAATGGCTTCTTCGTTGGCGAAGCCATGAAGCTCAACGAGGACGACAGGCTCTGCATCCCGGTGCCGCTCTACCACTGCTTCGGTATGGTGCTCGGCAATCTTGCCTGCACCACCCATGGCTCAGCGATGGTCTACCCGGCCGAGGCCTTCGAGCCGCTCTCCGTCCTGGAAACCGTACAGGCGGAGAAATGCACGGCACTGCACGGCGTCCCCACCATGTTCATCGCCGAGCTGGACCATCCGGAGTTTTCCAGCTTCGACCTCTCCCGTTTGCGCACCGGCATCATGGCCGGCTCGCCCTGTCCGATCGAGGTCATGAAACGGGTGATCGCCGAGATGAACATGGCCGAAGTTACCATCGCGTACGGCATGACGGAGACCAGCCCGGTCAGTTTCCAGAGCGGCACCGATGATCCGATCGAGCGCCGTGTGTCCACCGTGGGCCGGATCCATCCCCATGTCGAAGTGAAGGTCATCGACGAAGAGGGGCGCATCGTCGCGCCAGGCGTTCCGGGCGAGCTCCTCACCCGCGGCTATTCGGTCATGCAGGGCTATTGGGGGGATGCAGAGCGCACACAGGAATCGATCGATACCGCCGGCTGGATGCACACAGGGGACCAGGCCACCATCGACGAGGAGGGCTATTGCAACATCGTGGGCCGGATCAAGGATATGGTCATTCGCGGCGGCGAGAACATCTATCCCCGAGAGATCGAGGAATATCTCTACCGCCACCCGGCGATCCAGGATGTCCAGGTCTTCGGCGTGCCCGATGACAGATATGGCGAGGAGCTCTGTGCCTGGATCGTTCTCTCCGAGGGCCAGACGGCCAGCGATGAGGACATTCGCGAGTTCTGCCGCGGCCAGATCGCCCACTACAAGATCCCCCGCTATATCCGCTTCGTCTCCGAATATCCGATGACGGTGACGGGCAAGATCCAGAAGTTCATCATGCGCGACGAGATGGTCGGCGAACTAAAACTGAGCGAGGCGAAGACCGCCTGATCCGGGAGAAGGTGAGAGGGGAGGGACGAGAGATGGCAGCGAACCCGGCCCAGGTGCCGTTGAAGCCCAAGGTGCTGGTTATCACAACCTACGAGTACGGCGTTCTCGGACAGAGCGGGTCCAGTGGTGAGGCCTTCCACTGGTACACCAATGACAAGCTGACCAATTTCCTGAACATCCCGGGAACCTATCCCGGGGGTTTCGACACGGCGACGCCTGCCGGGTCATACGAAGGCATCTTCTACAACGATACCGGTGATGAGTGCCTCATCGTCACCGGGATGGGCCAGAACAATGCGGGCGCCAGTCTGTTGGCCCTCGGCTTCAGCGACCTCGTGAATCTCAGCGAGACCTATCTGATCGTTGCCGGAATAGCCGGCGGCAATCCCAATCACACGACACTCGGCAGCGTGGCCTGGGCCAACTGGGCCGTGGCGGGCGATCTGGCGAACCTCGTGCCCATGAGCGAATTGCCCGCGGACACGTTTCTCTATCCGCTCTTCCATCTCGGCTGCTCCACGCCCTGGCCCACGGCTGCGTCCGGCAATCAGGGCTTTACCACCGGCACGGAGATCTTCTCTCTCAACCAGTCCCTCGCAAAGCTAGCCCATGCGATCAGCCAGGATGCCGAACTCGGCCAGCAGAATGCGTCAGTCAAGGCTTACGCAGGGAACTATGACCAGCCCGCGGCTGCCGGGCCCCCGGCCGTTCTGCGCGGCGACTCGCTCGCCTCCAACTTCTTCTTTCACGGCAACCAGCTCGGCCAGTGGGCGGAGTGGTGGATGAGGCAGTGGATCTCGGACTGGATCGCTGGCAACACCGGCGAGTTCCAGCCGGGCCTCTACGCCATGACTGTCATGGAAGACATCGCGTTTGCCTCGGCGGCGCAGCGCCTGGCTCAGGCCGGCCGCATCGACTATGACCGGTTGATGATGCTCCGTGGCGCGGGCAATTTCGACCGGCCCTATCCCGGCGAGTTCACCATCGCGTCCCTGCAGGAATCCGATGCCGTCGAAATCGCCTTCGACCTTGCCCTCGACAATCTCTATGCCGCCGGCTCGCTGGTGGTGAAGGAGATCATCACAAGCTGGGAGGACTGGAAGGATGGCCTGCCCACCGGGTCGTAATCACCAGCACAATCTTCTGCCGTCTCCTACGGGACGGGCAGCACGCCGCGCTGCGCCTCCCTCAGGAACTTGATGCCGTTGCGCGTGATCCGGTTGAGGGAAACATGGTCGAAGACCGCCTTCGCGAGTTCCGGAAGCGAAGTCATGTAGTTGGAGACGCGGATTCTTCTGCCGTCTGAGAGTTCGAAACGGAGGTTGCCAAGCATCGTGTTGGTAACCCGCTCCACCGACGACCAGTGCATCTGCCCACTGCCGCTGAGGAGCGATCTGTAGGTTATTCCATCTTCAGTGATGACGAACTCTTCGGTGAAGTGCGCCAGCAGGTTAGCCAGACCACCGAGGGCGAGCAGGGCTGAGAAGAGCAGCAGAATGACCGACGGCCGCTCGTCGTGCCAGTTCAACACGCTGTAAACGCAGAAATATCCGATGAGGCCGGTCAAGGCTGTCATGAGGAGCAGATGGGCCGGTGGGTAAATCAGGCGCGGCCGTCCATCCTCCGTTCGCGTCTTGCGCAACCTTGAGCGATTGAAAAGGTAAAGCACCAGCCAGGCGATTGCCAAAGCTGCTGGCAGGCTTACAAGTGTTACCCAAAGCGGCCGGTCCACATCTGCTCCCGTCAGGTTGCCACCAAGTCTAATGTGGGGGCTCGGCGTGTTCAAATCCAGTAGAGGCCGCCGGCTGCGTCCGGAGAGTCACTTCAAACATTGAGTGAGCGATCATCATGGCATCAAACGTGGAGAAGATTGAAGCCCTCCTGAAGAGTATTGAGACCGGCGATCCGGGGCCGGTTTCGGTGGTCAACGAGGCCAGGTACATCCAGCACAATCCCCAGACCCAGGAAGGAAGTGAAGGCCTGGCAGCGCTCTTCAAGCGACTGTCAAAGACCGGCCCCAGGGTGAACATGGTCCGTGGGTTTGAAGATGGCGACTTCGTTTTCGCCCACATGGAGTACGACTTCGCCAGTCGGAAGATCGGCTTTGAAGTCTTCCGCTTCGAGGACGGCCAGGCGGTGGAGCACTGGGACAATATCCAGGAGAGGGTCGGGCCGAACAAGGCCGGCCGCTCCATGGTGGACGGGCCTGTCGCGGCGGAGGACCGGGATCTGACCGAGAGCAACCGTGCCCTGGTCCGCTCCTTCGTCCAGTCTGTTCTTGTGGAGAACCAGGCCGGGCGCTTGAGCGAGTTCGTCGATGTGCAAGCGTTCGCCGAACACAGCCCAAGGCTCGATGACAACGTGGCGAGCCTGGCGGATGTTCTGAGCAAGGAACAAATCCACTACCGGAAAATCCACCGCGTCCTTGCGGAGGGCAGTTTTGCGCTCAGCGTCAGCGAGGGAGAAAGGGCCGGCGCCCATTCCGCTTTCTATGACCTCTTCCGGGTCAAAAACGGCAAGGTAGTGGAGCATTGGGACACCACCGAGAAGATCGCCCCGAGGTCCGAGTGGAAGAACGACAACGGCAAGTTCTAGACTTCACAGGCATCGTCGGGCCGGGCGGGGTACGCCGGGACCGTGATGGTCAGGCTCTACTGCCACTTGTACCACCTGCCGCTCAAGAAGGTTTCGCGTTGTTGAAATAGGTGATGACGGGCCCCATGAAATCACGCCAGACCCGGCCTATTTCCTTTGCGCGAGTCGGGTCTCGGCTTTCAGGATCGAAACCCTTCGGGCCACACACAGTTTGAACCAGGGCTTCCGTGAAGCCTTCATAGTGTTTCAGGCTTATGCCGCGTTCAGCATGTTTGCGCGCATACTGCGTCAGCGCGTTCGGCTCTCTCGTCTCTTCAGCGGAGAACATGTCTTTGAAGGCGTCGCTGACGAACGCGTCGCGGGCAAAGTCAAAAGACGCCTCAATGGCTCGCTCCAACATATCATACTGTTTGGTCCATCCATCTTCTTTGTCGTCAATGTCTCCGAAGTGTTTCGAGACCCCGTCTTGTTCTATGAACCGCTTGTAGAACGCCTCAAAGAAAGCATGCCGCTCACATGCCTTCATGCATCTGTCATAGCTGTCGCGAACTTCGATGAGCGTTGCGCGTTCGGCGACACACATGGCTTTTAGTGCGTCTCGCAGCGTCGAGTAGCGTCTCTCAGGATCTCGCGACATCATTCTCATGAATGCGTCATTCAATCTTGCGGGCACCTCCGGTCGTCGCTCGTGGATGCTGGTTTCAACATTCAGGAAGACGTCGCGGGAGTTCGCCGCCAGAAGTTCGCATACAAAATCACGCTTGCTGTCTGCAGTTTGGTTGCCTTCCACTTTCAAAGTCTCAGGATAGTTTCCGGTCAGGAGATGATAGGCCAGTACGCCAAGTGAATACTGGTCTGTCTTCTCGCGTGGCTGCAAACTGGGATTGGCCGAATCGAGTAATTCCGGTGCCGAGTAGACCAGCTCTTCGAACTTGATCGACTTGTTGCGTATCGCACTGCGAAGTTTTGTAGAATCGAGATATGTCAGCCGGACTCGAGGGGAGAGGTGAGGTTGCTCATAGTCATCCAGCAATATGTCCGTGGGTTTGACAATCCCGACCTCCACTTTATGTCGGCGTGCGGTATCCAATGCCGTTGCAATTCCCAGTAGAATTTGACGAGCCAGGTCCAAT
>JBCCEL010000132.1:0-14446 GCA_039030315.1 Pseudomonadota bacterium | reverse complement strand
CACGAGTCTGCTTGTCTCCACCACACCCACCATGACGACCTTCGTTACCCAGCGCGAAGCCAATATCGAGACCATCGAGGCGATGGAATCTTCCCCGGATTTCTACGAGGTCGCCAAGACAGCCTATGTGCAGAACCGCCAGGCTGCGATTAACGACACCGGCACCGCGGCAACTGCGGAGAAAAACACCGCGGGCATGACCGTCACCCCGGCCGGCCTCGAGAACAAGCAATTGAACTACGATCATGAACTGAGCCGGTAAGGCCAAACCAGAAAGACCCCAAACAATGACAAGCCGCAGAGTGTTTGTTTCGTGCGTGTTCGCATCCGCCCTGTCTTTCGCAATCCTTCCGGGAGCCGGACAGCCTGCCAATGCCCTCACCGCACCTGAGGGCTATGTCCAGAACGTGGCGGGCAAGATTGTCTCCACCATCAATTCCGGCGGCTCGGCGACCGCTTTCCAGGGTCTTGTCTCAAAGTACGCGGATGTCCGGACCATCGCCAAGTTTTCCCTCGGCAAGTACCGTAAGCGGCTGCCGGCGAACCAGGCCGGAGAGTACTACACCCTGACCAAGGGGCATATCGCCAAGCTTCTCAAAGCAAACACGAAAAGCTTCCGAAACGCCAAGCTGCAGATCGTCAGCTCGCAGCCGAAGGGCAAGAGCACGGTAATCGTGCGGAGCAAGGTGGTCTATGCCGGCGGTGGCTCGCTGCCGGTTAACTGGCGGGTCATCAAGCGGGGCGGCGGCTACAAGATTTTCGATGTGACCGTCAAAGGCGTCTCCATGGCGATGACATTGAGGTCCAGCTTCACCTCGCACATCTCAAAGAACGGTGGCAAGGTCAGCGCGTTGATCGCTCACCTGCGCAACTGACGCGGCGGCCCGCGCAAGCCCGGAACATTCCCGCTTTCCCAATTGTGAATGCGCGCGGCGCATTGCGCGTTGACGTGAGGGGGGTGTTTGCGGTTTCTTAGGCGCGATTTTGCCGGGGTGATTCCGGCGCGTACCCTACTCTAGTTGCGGCGCACACCTATGAACGTCATGTCCGTTAATCCGCTTGCCACGGTCTTGAAGTCTCTCGCATTTTCCCTCCTCGTGCTGGCATCTGCGGCGCTTTGGCCAGCGTCCGCCGAGGCTAAGCATCCGGCGGTGCGGTACATGGAGCGTGTCGCGACCGAACTGGTCAAGGCCGGCAGACTGAGTTCGCGGTCCGCATTCTACAAATCGATCCTCCGGCATGCCGATACGCGGCACATCGGAACATACTCTCTCGGCATCTATCTGCCGCGGCTGAAGAACTCCAAGAAAAAGTCATACTACGAAGGTGTGCGCCGCTTTGTGGCGAGGTATTTCGCAACGCAGTCGCGGAAATACCATGTCAGCAAGGTGCAGATCCTCTCCAAGGCACGCAAGAGCGGGCGGGCCGTCCTGGTCGACAGCAAGATCCACCTGTCCTCCGGCACCAAGTATACCGTCGTCTGGAAACTGCGCCCCACGCGCAACGGCTATCAGATTCAGGATGCCCGCGTGCTGGGCTTCTGGCTCACGCCGTTTCTGCGCAGTGCATTCGTCAATTACGTCAAGAAGAACGGCGGCAACATCGACAAGCTTATCGTGGCCCTCAAGCGTTAAGCTTGGTGTGACTTTCATCACGTGCAATTCGCATAAATTCCGTATACGTTTTGGTCTCTGACCTGGCTATAGATGCCAAGATTTGCGATCGGAAACCGGCTGACAAAGGCCGGGAGGGAGTGAGCATGTTCAAATTTGGTTTTGGGGGAACAGCGGCTTCATACGTCATGGCGCTGGCGCTTGTGATCGGCTTCGTGATGACAGCGCCGCTTGAAGCCCAGGCCTGCGGCGCCAAGGGTTTCGTCAGAGAAGTGAGTGGAAAGATGTTGGGCGCCGCGAAGGCCGGCTCCGTCGACAAGTTCCGCAGCCTCATCAAGACCTATGCGGATGTCGGCGCGATCGGCAAGTTTGCCCTGGGCAAGCATCGCAAGCTGGTTCCGGCGTCCCGGCGCAAAGCCTACGAGAAGGGCATGCTCGAATTCATGGCCAAGACCCTGGCGGAATACGGCAAGAAGTTCCGCGCTATCGAGGTCGAGGTCGGCCGCTGTGCCGGTGAGAAGGTCAATGCCAGGCTGATCCGCTCCAGCGGGCGCGCACAACCCGTCATCTACAAGGTCAAGAAGAAGGGCTCCAAGTACAAGGTGGTCGATCTTCAGGTGCAGAACGTCTGGCTCGGCCCGCTGATGCGCACAACATTCAACGACGTCATCAAGAAGGGCGGCGGCAATATCGCAGCGCTCTACAAGTATCTCGGCATGTCCTGAGGATTTCGGCCGGCGCGAGTTGATCTGAATGGCGTTGCGGTTGCCCCGCAGCGCCATTTCTCTATGGAAATCGCAGCCGCGAGCCCCTATCTAACGTTGCATGAACCGGTTCCAGCCCAATTTCCTCGGCGGCCGTGAGGCCACCTTGCGCTATCTGGACTCCGACTATCAGGTCGTTGTCCAGGGCGAATTCGTCCGCTGCGCGGTAACATCAAAGCCAATTCCTCTGGACCAGCTGAGATACTGGAACGTCGAACGGCAGGAAGCCTATTCCAGCGCCGAAATCTCCATGCAGCGCTACCTGGAGATCAGCAGCGCTTAGAGCAGCCCCTGGTCAAATCAAACTGTCCTATGCTGCGGCGAGCTGCGTTTGCAGGTTCGAAACGGAGCTGACGATCTGCGTCCTGAGCGCCTGGGCGGCCGGACTCAGTTCTCCCGGCTTGGCGATCAGTTCAATCTGGAAGGTCGGCAGCGGCGGGAAGCCCTCGGCTTCAGTGAGAACCTTCATTCCTGGCCGCAGTGAGAGTTCCGGTATGGCCCCCACTGCCAGACCGGATTGCACAGCCGCGCTGGTGGCCACGCTGTTGGCGCTCGCATAGGCGATCCGGAAGGGAATGTCCGCCCGCTCCAGCGCATCGATCGCCGAATGACGCCAGGCACAGCTCGGATCGGACACCGCAACCGGCAGAGGCCGTTTCTCCTCAACGCAGTGGCGGGCGGACGTGGCCCAGAGAAGCGGCTCATCGCGGATGATCTCGCCATTGTGCATGTTGCTCTTGCAGGTCGCCAGTGACAGATCAAGGTCGCCGGTCGCCGTCTTTTCACGCAGGATCACACTGGAAACGCACTCCGCATCGACCTCCACCATCGGATGGGTCCGGGCGAACCTGGCAAGAATTTCCGGCAGCAGACGCTCAGCGTAGTCATCCGGTGTCCCAAGACGCACCACACCGGCGCAGTCGGGCTCCTGAAAAGTAGTGATTGCTTCGTCAGAGAGCCTGACAATCCGCCGGGAATAGTCGAGAAGGTGATCCCCGTCAGCAGTCAGGCGATTGACGCGGCCGTCCTTGGCAAACAGCGGCTTGCCGATCGTGTCTTCCAGCCGCTTCATCTGCATGGAAACCGCCGACTGGCTCTTGAACACCTCTTCGCCGGCCTTGGAGAAGCTGCCCGTGTCCGCGATTGCGATAAAGGTGCGAAGCAGATCGACGTCGAGATTGAGGGGCATGGCCTGACATCCAATATATCAAATTCTGTGATGCGATAGATTTAAAACATTCGTTTGATAAATCAATCCCCCATCCGCATATTCCGATCATCCAAAGCCAGACGGCACCCGGCCCCAGGAAACGGGGCGCCACGCTGAGAGCATTCTGCTCCCGGCGAACAGGAGAAATATGCCATGACGACCATTGAACACATCCGGCCTCACCAGAGCGCGCATCCCGCATGGTTCCGCACAGCTGCCCGCTGGTTCAGCAACTGGCAGGCCCGTCGCCAGGTCAGTAGACTCACCGATTTCGAGACGAGGCTGCTGGACGATATGGGTGTTACCCGCGACGAGGTACGCTGGGCGGCCCAGCTGCCATTGAGCGTCAATGCCGCCTGGGAACTCCGCCACCGCTCAAGAACCCGGCGTCTGGCAGAGAGTTCAATCCGGTAGGACGTACGTGAGGGCTTCGAGGCCGAACTGTCTTCAGTAAGGCTCGAAGCCCTTGGCGCCCTCGAACTTGGTTTCCTCCATCTGGACGGCGTCCATGATGGCGTTTTCCAGATTGGACCGGGTGAGATCGGCAAAGCTGATATCGGCCCCCGCCAGGTCCGCGTTCTGGAGGTCGGCTTCGACAAAGTTCGTATACTCCGCGTCGACGCCCGACATGTCTGCGTCTTTCAGGACCGCGCCCTTGAAGTTGCTGTAGCTGATATCGGCGCCCGCCATATCGGCATCGGTCAAATCGGCTCCGGAGAGATCCGCCTTGGAAAAGTCCGCGCCGCGCAAATCGGCGCCGGCCAGGTTGACCCCTTGCAGCTTCGCCCCGCTCAACGAGACACCGGCCAGCTTGCACTTCGGGCAGGCCTTGTCCGTCTTGAGTTTTTCTTCAATTGATGGATCGTGGGCGTGGGATGCCGTGGCCAGCACTATGGCGGCAAGGGCCGCAAGCCCCGTCAAAGCTGAATTTACGCTGCTCATTGCAGGCAGAGTCTAGCGTTGTTGGCGCCGGTTGAAAACCGGCTAATTGGTCCGGGCCACTTCGATCGCCTCAGGCAGCGTGAAGCTGCCGTCGAACAGCGCTCGTCCCGTGATCGCACCGGCAATGTTGGGAAGATAGCGGAGCGTCGAGATATCATCCAGGGACTTGACCGGACCGCTGGCAATGATGGGCAGAATGAGCGAGGTCGCCATTTCGGTTGTCAGGGCCAGGCTGCTTTCCGGCATGTCGTCGTCCCGGTCGATGTCCGTGAATATGATGGCGCCGAGATCCATAGATTCAAACTGTCGGGCAAACTCCAGGGGCGTGAAGGCCGTGACAGTCTTCCAGCCTTCAGAGACGACCTTGCCCTCACGCGCATCGACCGACACGACGATCTTGCCGGGATGCCGGGTCGCCGCCTCGGCCACGAAGGCCGGATCCTGAACCGCGGCAGTGCCGAGAACGACACGGCCCGCACCGCGGTTGATCCACTCGTCCACCCAGAGCATGGTCCGTATGCCGCCCGCCACCTGCACGGGGATATTCACCGCATTGATGATCTCCGTCACCAGATCGGTGTTATCCTTGTCCCGCCGGTCCACTGCGTCCAGATCGATCACGTGCAGCCATTCGGCACCTTCAGCTTCAAAGCGCTTGGCTGTCTTTACAGGATCGTCCTCATACACCACCGGCTTGTCCATCTGGCCGCGAACCAGATTCACGCATTTGCCGTTCTGCAGTTCGATATCGGGGAAGACAATCATCGCACAGGCTCCGTCCAGGATGCGGCCCCGGCCAATCACGCCATCGGGGCCTAATCAATACTCCCGCCCTCAAAGCGGAAGTATAGCGCAAATTCCGCGCGGTTCATAATGCAGCCTCTCCGATCAAATCATCCTGAAAACGGCATTCGGAGAAATAACAGAGACACGACTGCTTCATTCTGCACGCCGGAAGCCCTGCGTCTGGCGCATGGTAGCCTTGCGCCCGGACATATGGCTGGACCGCGCCTTTGAGGGCAGACTGGAGAAAAGTCGCCGTCAAAAAGGCAGGAAGGAAAACCGTGTCGCTCGCGGTTCGGGAGGACGCCGGCAGCCGCACCAGTCTTGGTGTACCGCTGCTCGCTATGGGGCTGATGTTCGCGGCCCTTTCCGGTGCACTCATGAAACTCATGGCCGCCGAACTCAATCCCGTACAGATCACCTGGGGCCGCTATGTCGGCTATTTCCTGTGTGTCGCACCGATTGCGCTCTGGCGGTTCAGGGCGCGGGTATTCAATCCCCCGCACATCGTTGCGCAGGTCATGCGCTCAGTCATGATCCTCGCCACAACCCTCCTGTTCACCTATGCGGTGAAGGTGCTGCCGCTCGCCGAAGCCATTGCGATTATCTACGTCTATCCGTTCATCGTGGCGCTCTTATCGCCCTGGATGCTTGCCGAGCGCGTTCCCGGCATCGCATGGTTCGGTTGTGCTGCAGGCTTTGCCGGCGTGCTCCTGGTCATGCGGCCGGACGGGGAGGGAACGGGCGTCGCCTCTTTGCTGGCCGTGGCCGCGGGTGTCCTCTATGCACTCCATCTCCTGTTCACGCGGATGGTTGCTGCAAGCATCTCGGCACTGGTATCGACGACCTTCCTCCCGCTTGTCGCGATCGTTCTGCTGACGCCGACCGCATTCGTCATGTGGGAACCCATGAGCCTGCGCCAGATTGCCTATCTCGGCGCCATGGGCGCGGTAAACGCCATTGCCCACCTCTTCATCATCCTGGCCTATTCACGGGCAACGGCAAGCGGACTTGCACCTTTCTCGTATATCGAGATTGTCGCGGCCCTGGTCTGGGGTCTGCTGATCTTCGGGGACGTGCCCGACACGGTGAGTATCGCCGGGATCGCAGTAATCATCATCTCAGGCGTGCTGGTCGCCCAGGGCGAGAAGCTCGGAAAACTGTTCTCCAGAAAACGCGGCGCGACCGGCTAGGCTTCGAGCACATCTTTCTGCGTGATCTCGCCTGCTTCATTGAAGCGGTAGACAAGAGGAACGCCGGTAGCGATTTCCCGCTTCAGGATTTCGCTCGGCGAAAGCGCTTCAAGCGACATGACGAGGGCCCGCAGCGAATTGCCGTGCGCTGCGACCAGAATTCGCTCTCCAGCCATGACACGCGGCCAGATGTTGCCCTCGAAATAAGGAAGGACGCGCGCGGCAGTGTCTTTGAGGCTTTCGCCACCAGGGGGCGGGACGTCAAAGGAACGGCGCCAAGTGTGGACCTGCTCCTTGCCCCATTTTGCGCGGGCATCGTCCTTGTTCAGGCCTGATAGATCTCCGTAGTCCCGTTCGTTGAGAGCCTGATCGCGCGTGATCTCCAGCCCCTCCTGATCGAGCTCTTCGAGCATGATATCAAGCGTGTGCTGCGCACGGAGCAACGCGCTCGTGTAGGCCGCATCGAACTCGAGACCGAGCGACTTGAGCTGCCGGCCCGCACGCGCAGCTTCCGCCCTGCCGGCCTCTGTCAGATCCGGATTCTTCCAGCCCGTGAAGAGGTTCTTCAGATTCCACTCGCTTTGGCCGTGGCGAACCAGAACCAGCAGACGATCCATTTCAAATGTCCTCAAAAATCAGTCGTTCAGTCCCAGAACGTCCAGCATGGAGTAGAAACCCGGCTTCTTGTCCATTCCCCAGAGCGCCGCTTTCACCGCGCCGCTGGCGAACAGGGCACGAGACTCGGCGCGATGGGTCAGTTCGATGCGCTCGGAGTTTCCAGCAAAGATGACCGAGTGTTCGCCGACCACGGAGCCGCCGCGAAGAGTGGCAAATCCGATGTCGCCCGAATTGCGTGCTCCCGTGATGCCGTCCCGCGAACGCACCGCCCTGTCTTTCAGTGCGATCGCACGGCCTTCCGCCGCCGCCTCGCCCAGCATCAGTGCCGTGCCGGAGGGCGCGTCCACCTTGTGCTTGTGATGCATCTCGACGACCTCGATGTCGAAATCCTCATCAAGTGCCGCGGCGACCTTCTTGACGAGCGCCGTGAGGAGGTTGACGCCGAGGCTCATGTTGCCGGCCTTGATTATCCTGGCGTGCCGGGCGGCGGCGTGGAGTTGCTTGTCCTCGTCCTCGGTCATCCCGGTCGTGCCGATGACGTGGACAACCCGGGCCTGCGCCGCCAGTTCTGCATGCTTAAGGGTGGCAGCCGGTGTGGAAAAGTCGATCACGCCTTCAATCCGCGTGAACAGCTCCAGCGGCTGGTCGGTGATGGTCACACCAATCGGGCCCAGCCCGGCCAGATCGCCCATGTCCTGGCCGATGAACTCTGATCCCTCGCGTTCCGTCCCGCCTGCCACGGAACAGCCTTCAGCGGCATGGACCGCCGCGGTCAACGTGCGGCCCATCCGGCCCGCCGCCCCGATGATGGCCAGTCTCATGACATCCATTCCCGCCTCCGGATCAGATGAACTCAAGCGCCCTCAACGATGACAATGTCCGCCTCGCCGGCGTTTTCCCGGTGCTGCCGGGCAGACTGGTATTCGGGAGAGTTGTAGCAGGCCACCGCATCTTCAAAAGACGGAAACTCGATAACGACGTTCCGGGCCTTGCCGTTACCTTCCAGAATGTTGTGCCGGCCGCCGCGCGCCAGAATATTCGCCTTGTACTTCGTGAACGCAGCCGCACCGGCCTCGACATAGAGCTTGTAGGGCTCAGGGTCCGTCACGGTGACGTGGGCGATCCAGTATCCTTTTGCCATTTCAAGCGTGCTCCTCAAAGCATGGCCGGGATGACCCGGTCCGGCGGGGTGTGTCCGTCGACGAACGTCTTGATGTTGATGATGACTTTCTCGCCCATGTCGATCCGGCCTTCGATCGTGGCTGACCCCATGTGGGGCAGGAGCACGACCTTGTCGGATTTGACCAGCCTCGGATTGACCGCAGGCTCGTGCTCGAAAACATCAAGACCAGCGCCAGAGAGTTCACCGGCATCAAGCATTCTGGCGAGCGCATTCTCGTCGATCACCTCACCACGTGCCGTGTTGATGATGTAGGAGTCCGGCCGCAGCAACTTCAGCCTGCGCGCAGACAGGAGGTGGTAGGTCGCAGGGGTGTGCGGGCAGTTGACGGAAATAACATCCATCCGGGCGAGCATCTGATCCAGGCTGTCCCAGTAGGTTGCTTCCAGCTCCTCTTCGACGGCCGGGTTCACGCGGCGACGGTTGTGGTAGTGGATCTGCAGACCGAAGGCCTTGGCGCGCCTCGCCACCGCCTGACCGATCCTGCCCATGCCGATGATGCCCAGCCGCTTGCCCGTGATCCGGTGACCCAGCATCCAGGTCGGCGACCAGCCCTTCCAGTCATTGCCGGATGTGATGACCTGCGCGCCCTCTGTCACCCGGCGCGCGACGTCCAGGATGAGCGCCATGGTCATGTCGGCTGTATCCTCGGTCAGGACACCCGGCGTATTGGTGACGATGATGCCCCGGTTGAACGCGGTTTCAACGTCGATATTGTCGACGCCGGTGCCGAAATTCGCGATCAGTTTCAGCTGATCGCCGGCCTGGCTGATGATTGACCGGTCAATGCGATCCGTGACCGTCGGGACCAGGACATCTGCCGTTTTCACGGCCTCCACGAGCTCCGCCGCGCCCAAGGCCTCATCATCAATGTTCAGCTGCGTGTCGAAGAGCTCGCGCATGCGCGTCTCGACGACATCCGGTAGTCTTCGGGTGACCACGACGCGGGGTTTGGCCTTACTCATGCAATCGCTCCAAGAAGGTCCGGCACTGAGCCGTATCGGATGTTGCCGCACCGTGTGCGCGGGCACTCTTTCCGTTTGCAATTTGTTTGTGTAAAGTTGCTAGCGAAGTGTCTAGCAGACGCATGGCTGATAACGGAAGAGGCGTTCTTCCGGAAGTCTTTTTTCCTGAAGGCACTGAGAGACAGCCTTTGCGTTGAGATGTAACCGTGCCGGATGCGGTTGGGCCGTCCGGCAAAAGTGGGACCGATGGGGTTGGATCGCTCTTACGCTACCATGATCACGGCGGGTGTTGTCGTGGCGTTCGCGGCCATGACGGCTGCGGCTGGCCTGTGGTTCTTTCACGAGCCTGCGACCGCAAGCATCAAGGCCGGCCGCGAGGACAGTGTGAAACCGGTCGCGACCAACCTTGGTCCCAGCGGGCTGCCGATTCCCCGCTTCGTGAGCCTCAAGCGTGACAAAGTTAATGTGCGCCGTGGGCCTTCAACGTCGCACAAGGTGTCCTGGGTATTCACGCGCAAGGGCTATCCGGTGGAGATTATCGCAGAATCGGATCATTGGCGCCGCGTACGCGACGCCGAGGGCGAAGAAGGCTGGGTCTATCATTCCCTCCTCGCCGGAACGCGGACCGGCGTTGTCTCACCCTGGCGCAAGGGGTCCGAAGAAATTCTCCTGAACGAACCCTCCGCACGAGGGTCAGGCGTCGCGACTCTGGAAGCCGGTGTTCTCGGCAGCGTCGAGCGCTGCACCGGGCAGTGGTGCTCTATCAATGTCGGCGGCTATTCCGGCTGGATCAAGCAGGACAAGCTCTGGGGCGTCTACCCAGGCGAGCAAATAGAGTAGTGCAATAGCTCCTACTCGCGAAACGGCATCGTTCCGTGTTGGCAGTCCAAAATTCGATCGAAGCAGAAAAGTAACCTGGGCTACCCGCCCTAAGGTTTAGGTATCGGCCAGTCTCACGACCACGTCTATCCGGCTTATCCTTGTGCCTTCCGGAGCCTCCGGGACGCCCATGATCTTCAGGCTGTCGCTATCGATGTCGATCAGCTTGCCTTCGGTCTCCAGATAGAAATGCGCATGATTCGAGGTGTTGGTGTCGAAGTAGCTCTTGGTGCCGTCAATGGCCACTTCCCGCAGAAGGCCGGCTTCGGTAAACTGGTTCAGCGTGTTGTAGACCGTCGCCAGAGAAACCGGAACACGTGCGGCAACCGCCTCTTCATGCAGTTCCTCTGCGGATATGTGGCGATCCGGCCCGGAAAACAGCAAGCTCGCCAATGAGAGCCGCTGGCGCGTCGGGCGCAGTCCCGCTGACCGCAGGCGGTTTATTGCATCACACATGTTGATTTGCATGCGCTCAAATCCTTCAAAACCAATTGCTCTCTAGCACGCAGAGGTAAATTGTATCCCAATTGCGAACAACTCGCAATCGCGCTTGTGCGCGTCATCCAGCCTCATCTAACACCTTGTTGATGCCGCGTGGCAAGCCTTCCGGCCCGGCAGTGTGTATGTTAGTTAAGTTCCAGGATTTTCAAGGGCCGGACAGGGTTGAGGGAACCCTTGGCGGCGGTGAAGAGGGTTTGATGGCGGGTCAGTCGAGTTACACTTACGAAGAACTCCTGTCGTGCGGCCGGGGTGAACTGTTCGGGCCGGGGAACGCTCAACTTCCTCATCCGCCCATGCTGATGTTCGATCGGATTACTTCGATCACCGAAGACGGCGGCGAACACGGCAAGGGCCAGGTCGTGGCGGAGCTGGACGTCAATCCCGACCTCTGGTTCTTCGCCTGCCACTTCCAGGGCGATCCGGTCATGCCGGGCTGCCTGGGCCTTGACGCGCTGTGGCAGATGACGGGCTTTTTCCTGGGCTGGCTCGGACTGGAAGGCAAGGGGCGGGCCCTGCAGACCGGCGAGGTCAAGTTCACCGGCATGGTCACCCCGGATATCCGCAAGGTCGAATACGCGGTCGACTTCAAGCGCGTCATTGCCCGCCGACTGGTCCTGGGTATCGCCGACGGCGTGTTGAAGGCGGACGGAGAGACCATATATACCGCAACGGATTTGCGGGTCGGTTTGTTCAAGCCGGAGGCGTAAGCCGCACAAACCGGTTGATCGGGCCGTCAAACAGCCTGATAGTCGCGGTGTCAGTAGCTGCCATTGAATACGAAAGGAATACGCGCATGAGGCGTGTGGTGGTCACAGGGATGGGGATTGTTTCTTCCATCGGCAACAACGCGCAGGAAGTGACCGCATCGTTGCGCGAAGCACGCTCAGGCATCTCAAAGGCGGAGAAATACGAAGAACTCGGTTTCCGGTGCCACGTCCACGGCGCCCCCGACATTGATCTCGACACAGCTCTGGACCGGCGCATCCGCAGATTCATGGGGGACGGGGCGGCCTGGAATTACATCGCGATGGAACAGGCGATCTCCGATGCCGGCCTTGAAGAAAAGGAAATCGTCCACGAACGCACCGGGCTGATCATGGGCTCCGGCGGGCCGTCGACCCGGGTGATCGTGGCCTCTGCAGACACCGCCCGGGAGCGCGGGCCCAAGCGGGTTGGTCCGTTCGCGGTCCCCGCCTCGATGGGCAGCACGAACTCCGCAACCCTTGCCACGCCTTTCGGCATTAAGGGGGTCAACTATTCGATTTCGTCAGCCTGCGCGACGTCCTCCCATTGCATAGGCAATGCCGCCGAACTCATCCAGTGGGGCAAGCAGGACATCGTCTTCGCCGGCGGCGGCGAGGAGCTGGACTGGACGCTTTCGGTGCTCTTCGACGCCATGGGCGCCAT
This sequence comes from Pseudomonadota bacterium, assembly GCA_039030315.1. Classification (GTDB taxonomy): domain Bacteria; phylum Pseudomonadota; class Alphaproteobacteria; order Rhizobiales; family CAJQND01; genus JAAEUE01. The sequence goes on along the minus strand of JBCCEL010000132.1, from coordinate 2,391 downwards.
GTCGTCCAAGCACAACGATACGCCTGCGACGGCCAGCCGGGCCTATGATGCAACGCGCGACGGTTTCGTGATTGCCGGCGGCGGCGGCACGCTCGTTCTCGAAGAGCTTGAGCACGCCAAGGCACGCGGTGCGAAGATCTATTGCGAACTGGTCGGCTACGGTGCGACGTCCGATGGTGTCGACATGGTCCAGCCTTCCGGCGAAGGCGCGGTGCGCTGCATGAACCAGGCGCTGTCGACCGTGAACGAGAAGGTCGACTACATCAACCCGCACGCCACGGCGACGCCCATCGGCGATGTCCGGGAGATCGAGGCGTTGAGAGAAGTCTTCGGTGAAGACATTCCCGCAATCTCCGCGACCAAGTCGCTGACCGGACACAGCCTCGGCGCGGCCGGTGTCCAGGAATCGATCTATTGCATCCTGATGATGCAGAACGGTTTCATTGCCGAGAGCGCGCACATCACCGATCTTGATCCTGACTTTGCGGACATCCCCATCGCCCGCGAACGCAAAGACGACGCGGAGATCAACGTGGTGCTGTCCAACAGTTTCGGCTTCGGCGGCACGAACGCCACACTTGCCTTCCAGCGCTACAACGGGTAAGCGCGGGCCCTACCCTCTCTCAGCTTCAAGAGTATTGACCGATGGAAGCGGCAGAATTTCCAGCGCCCGGCTCCCTCATGAGCGGCAAACGCGGCCTCGTGATGGGCGTGGCCAACAATCACTCTATTGCCTGGGGAATTGCCCGCGCCCTGGCAGCGCACGGCGCCGAGTTGGCCTTTACCTATCAGGGCGAAGCCTTCGGCAAGCGGGTGCAGCCCCTGGCCGAAAGCGTGGGCTCAAAGCTGGTTGTCCCTTGCGATGTGGAAGATACGGCATCGGTCGACGGCGTTTTCGACACACTGAAATCCGAATGGGGAACGCTGGATTTCATCGTCCATGCCATCGCGTTCTCCGACAAGGAAGAGCTAAAGGGCCGCTATGCGGACACGACGCGGGAGAACTTCACGCGCACCATGGTGATCTCCTGTTTCTCGTTCACCGAGATCGCCCGGCGGGCCGCAGAGATGATGCCGGACGGGGGCGCGATGGTCACCCTCACCTATGAAGGCGCATCGCGGGTCATGCCGAACTACAACGTGATGGGCGTCGCCAAGGCCGCGCTGGAATCCTCGGTGCGGTATCTGGCGACCGACTACGGCGCCGATGGTATCCGCGTGAACGCCATCTCGGCCGGTCCCATGCGAACCCTCGCCGGCGCGGGCATCGCCGATGCCCGTGCCATGTTCACCTTCCAGCGCCAGCACTCTCCGCTGAAGCGCCCGGTCACGCTGGACGAAGTGGGCGGCGCTGCGCTCTACCTGCTGAGCGATCTGTCCGGCGGCGTCACCGGCGAGGTGCATTTCGTCGATGCCGGCTACAACACGATCTCCACGCCGCATCCGAAGGATTTGGCCGATAGCGAAGGGTGAGTGAACGCCACCCTGGGCACCTGCCCCATCTGCAAAATAAAGAACCGGAATTTGTGGGCCCTGTGTATCAAGTGACGGGGAAATGATCCAGGTTCCGTCTTTGAGGTCATCGCCGAACCGATGGCGCGGTTGAGTTCGGTTCGTGCCCGAAACGCTAGGGCTTTACGCTGTAGTCGACATCCACCGGCGTTGGCCCGTGCACAGGTCCGATGAGCTGGATCATTTGCATACGGAACCGCTCCACCTTGTCACGCTTCAGCATCCAGCGGTGGAAATCGCCGGGAGACGTATTGTGGTGCAGGACCGATTTGTAGCCGCCTGGGGCTTCCACATCCAGGCGGACCGGAAACTGCAGCCACTTCGCCTGAAACTCTTTTGAAAGCATCCAGTTCAGATAGAGCTTCGCCGCCGCCTTGTTCTTCGCCTGGGTCGGAATAGCGCCGGTCTGGAACCAGGTCAGAAAGTAATCCTCTTTCGGCAGCATGAAGCGCGTCTTGCTGTCCGGGAATGGCTCGAAGGCCCAGAAGGTCGTGAAGCTCGCGGCATACCAGCCATTGTTGATCGCGACATAGGGCATCGCCGTGCCACGCACCCAGGTCGGTTTGCTGGCCACCAGCTTCTCCAGATACCCCCAGCCGTACTTCTTCTTCAGGTTCCAGAACTGATAGAGCACCGCATCGTCGTCATGGGGATAGGTCAGGATGACCTTCCCTTTGAGGGCCGGGTCGAGATAGTCCAGGGCATCCCGGGGCGCCTTGCCGTTGCCGACCATCTCCATGTTGACGTAGTTGCTGAACGTCACGCCGTAGAGGCCCGTCCAGCGTCCGTGATAGCGCGCTACACGTGGGCCGCGCACTGCATCCACGTGCACGGCGCCGTAGCGTCAGACCCGGTGTACATCAGGTGCACCGGGCTGCT
>JBCCEL010000131.1:0-14496 GCA_039030315.1 Pseudomonadota bacterium | reverse complement strand
CACCATCGTGTATCCTGCCATTGATTCGGGCAGCGGGTTTCCGTCTCCGGGCAGGGCAAAATGATCGGGTTTGCACTGAAATTTATGGTCCTGTGGGGATGGCGGCGCGTGCTGGTCGCGGCAATCGCCGGACTGGTTTGCGCCCTTGCCGCACCGCCGATCTATTTCCTGCCCGCTCTGCTGATCGGCCTCACGTCTTTTGTCTGGATCCTCGACGGCGTCCGTGCCGCATCGGACACGGCCGCGCGAATCTTCCTTTCGGCCTTTGCCGCAGGCTGGGCCTTCGGTTTCGGATATTTTGCCCCGAATCTCTACTGGGTCAGCGAGGCCTTTCTGGTCGAAGCGGATACCTTCGCGTGGATGATCCCTTTCGTGGTTGTGCTGTTCCCTGCCGCGCTCGGCCTGTTCCACGGCATGGCCGCGGCTGCGGCCATGCTGGTCTGGTCGTCCGGCCTCGCCCGGATTGCCGCTCTGGCCATCTGCATGGGCGGTGCGGAGTGGTTGCGCGGTCACATTTTCACCGGCTTTCCCTGGGCTGTTATCGGCTATGCGGGTGGTGCTCTGGACGGGCTTGAGCAGTTGGCCGCCTATGTTGGTCTCTACGGGCTGAGCGTGCTGGTCGTATTCCTGTGTGCTGCGCCGGCGGTTCTGGCGGAGGCGGGCGAGGAGCGCGAAGATGGGCTTGCAGCCCGCGCGCTGACGCTCGCACTGGTCGCTGCGCTTGGCTGCGGCTTGTGGGTCGCCGGCAACCTGAGGCTCGCCGGTGCGGACACCGAGCTACGCGCTGGGCTGAAGCTCCGTATCGTGCAGCCGAACATTCCCCAGGCCCAGAAATGGGATCCGAGGTATCGCCGGGAGAATTTCGACACCCTTCTTGAACTGTCTGACATGGCCGCCACCCCGGGTAGCGAAGGCGTCAAGGACGTCTCGGCGGTGATCTGGCCGGAAAGCTCGATCCCGTTTCTGCTCGAGGCAAACCCTGCGGCCCGACACCGGATCGCGCAGATTCTGCCGGACGACGTCGTCCTGGTGACGGGCGCTCTGAGATTGGCGGTAACGGCCGCTTCAGCGGGAGGCGGCAGAAAGATCCGGAACTCCGCGCTGGCGCTGGACAGCTCCGGTGCCACGGTGGCCGACTATGACAAGTTCCACCTGGTTCCCTTTGGCGAGTATCTGCCCTGGGCCGCTGTGCTGGAACCGATGGGGCTGCGCAAGCTTGTCACGCTGCCTTCCGGGTTTGTCGCCGGTTCCGGGCCGGCCGTGTTCAAGGCAGGCAGGCTGCCTCCCGCGAGCGTTCTCATTTGTTATGAGGTCATCTTCCCAGGTTCGGTGACAGTACCCGGCGAACGGCCCGAATGGCTCCTCAACCTCACCAACGACGCCTGGTTCGGCAGTTCCATCGGCCCGCGCCAGCACCTCGCCCAGGCGCGCATGCGGGCTATTGAGGAAGGCCTGCCCCTGGTTCGTGCCGCCAATACCGGGATCTCCGCGGTGGTGGATTCCCATGGCAGGGTCATCAAGGCCCTGCCCCTGAACGTGCGTGGCGTGCTCGACAGCAGGCTGCCCGCAGCGATTTCCCCGACGCCCTATACAGTATACGGAGATTTGTTCTTCTTTGCCGTGCTGATCCTCGGGTTTTCCGGTTTGTATGTGCGGATCCGGCTTGTTTCAGGCCGGGCGCCTGCCCGCATCGTGTAAGAAATTCTGCTCAAAAGCGCCGGTGCAAATGGAAACACGTGCAATTTCAATTGTCAGGAATCGGAACCTCGGATAGTCTTCTGTGTGCTGCTGCAGATTTTTTCTGTTCAGTACGCGTGTTTGGCAAGGCTTTGAGGCGGGGCAACCTTAGGCCGCCGGGTATCGAGACCGGGGGGAAGGTCTGAGGCGCAAAAATGGCAAAGAAGAATCCGAATCCCGTAGATGTGCACGTGGGGGGACGTGTGCGTATGCGCAGAATCCTGATTGGTCTCAGTCAGGAAAAACTGGGGGAACAGCTGGGACTAACGTTCCAGCAGGTCCAAAAGTACGAGAAAGGCTCCAACCGGATCAGCGCAAGCCGCTTGTGGCAGATGTCGAAGATCCTGGGCGTGCCTGTCGCTTTCTTCTTTGACGATCTGCCTGAGAGCGAATCGGGCGCGGTGCAGCCGGGATTCGGAGAAAGTGCCGGCGAAGGCGCGCTGATGGACTTTCTCAGCTCCGCTGACGGCTTCCAGTTGAACCGGGCCTTTTCCCAGATTGAGGACGGGAATGTCAGACGCAAGCTTGTAGATCTCGCGAAGGCGCTCGCGGACCCGCAGTCGGCGGGCGGCTGATTAACCCTGCTCCCGCGCCTTCTTGACCCCAAAGTTTTTCCTTGCCATTAACGCCGGGTTTTTCCGGTGCGGGAGATTGGGGCCGCGGGTGATGAGGCCGGCTCTGTTGCGCTGCACCTCCAGTTGAAATTTGCGATCCGAAGGAGCAGCCCCGTGCCGCGCAAAGATTTCCTGTTCACGAGTGAATCCGTCTCCGAAGGCCACCCCGACAAAGTCTGTGACCGCATTTCAGATGCGGTAGTGGATACCTTCCTGGCGGCGGACCCTCTGTCGCGTGTCGCCTGCGAGACGCTCACCACGACCAACCGCATCGTTCTGGCGGGTGAAGTGCGTGGGCCTGATTCGATTACGGCGGATCAGGTGGAGGAAGTTGCGCGCCGGGCGGTGAAGGATATCGGATACGAACAGGACGGCTTCCACTGGAAGAACTCCGATGTTTCCGTCTTCCTGCATCAGCAGTCTGCCGATATCGCGCAAGGTGTCGATGCAGCGGGCAACAAGGATGAAGGAGCGGGCGACCAGGGCATCATGTTCGGATATGCCTGCCGGGAGACCGATGCGCTTATGCCGGCGCCGATCCATCTGTCCCACCGCATCCTGAAGGAAATGGCAGATGCCCGCCATTCCGGCGAAGTCGATGGCTTTGGTCCGGATTCCAAGAGCCAGGTGACGTTGCAGTATGAAGACGGCAAGCCCGTCTGCGCGACCTCCGTCGTGGTGTCCACTCAGCATGCGGAAGGCCTCAGCCAGGACGATGTGCGCGAGCTTGTGCGGCCCTTCGTGGAGAAGGTGCTGCCCAACGGCTGGATGTGTCCGGAGGGCGAATTTTACGTCAACCCGACGGGCAACTTCGTCATAGGCGGCCCGGACGGCGACGCCGGCCTCACAGGTCGGAAGATCATCGTTGACACCTATGGAGGGGCCGCGCCCCACGGCGGCGGTGCTTTCTCCGGCAAGGACCCGACAAAGGTGGACCGTTCCGCCGCCTATGCGGGCCGCTACCTTGCCAAGAATGTCGTTGCGGCAGGTCTTGCCGAGAAGTGCACGATCCAGCTTTCCTACGCGATAGGTGTCTCCAAGCCATTGTCGATCTATGTTGACTGTGCCGGCACCGCCAGCGTGGACGAAGGCAAACTCGAAGGCGCGCTTGGAGAAGCCATGGATCTGTCGCCGCGCGGCATCCGCGAACACTTGGGATTGTCCCGCCCGATCTACGAACGCAGTGCCGCCTATGGACATTTCGGCCGCACGCCCGACGACGATGGCGGCTTTTCCTGGGAGAAAACCGATCTGGCGGACGCGATCCAGTCTGCTCTCACCTGATCTGCCCCTAACCCGAACCGTCCGGCTCACGCCACCGGACAGCATGGCCGTCTGATGTCCGAGGAGTCCGGCAAGCCGCGGAAGCGACTGCTCTATGGCCGCCAGCACGGTCACCGGCTTCGTGCGCGCCAGGAACGATTGATGCGGGATCTGTTGCCGCAACTGGCCGCGGACCCTGTCAAGATTGGCCGCTCCGGTCTGTCCGCCTGCTTCAATCCCCTGCCTGACCGTGTGTTTCTTGAAATCGGATTTGGTGGCGGGGAGCATCTTGCCGCCCGATCCGCCGCTTGCCCGCAGGACGGTTTCATCGGCGCTGAACCCTATCTCAACGGGGTCGCCAAGCTGCTGTCGGAGATCGACGAATCTTCTGTCCGGAACATCAGAATTCTGCATGGCGATGCCCGCGATCTGATCGACGCGCTGCCTGATGGCTCGATCGACGGGGCCTTTCTGCTCTATCCGGATCCCTGGCCGAAGAAGCGCCATCACAAGCGGCGCTTCGTCAGTCCGGAGAATCTGGCCGGGCTGCACAGGATCCTGCGTCCCGGGGCGACGTTTCTTTTTGCAAGTGATATTGAAGACTACGTCAGTTGGACCCTGCGCCACGTCCTGGACCACGGTGGTTTCCGCTGGCAGGCGGAGGGACCTGATGACTGGCGCCGGCCCCCGGAGGGTTGGCCGGGCACCCGCTACGAAGCCAAGGCCCTGCGCGAGGGCCGCAGGCCCCACTACCTGAGCTTTGAAAGAACATGAAAGCGGTGCTTGAAGTGGCGGCGTGTTCTGGTTATATGACAGTCACCTAACAGGTCATTCTCACATAGCCTGAGATCGTATTGAAGCGGTCCAGGAAAGAACATGAGAGTGGGTTCCCGCCGGAGCCCGCTTTTTTTGATGTGAAATCGACCGTTGCGAAACGACGGGAATTCGAAACCAAAGCCGCGCATGACGGAACTGAACCTGAATACGAGACTCGCAAGCGAGCAGGGCATTGCCCGGCGCGTTGCCGATATCGTTGAGCCGTCGATTGAAGCGCTTGGGTTCCGGCTCGTCCGTGTCCGCCTCACCGGTGATGGTGGCCAGACCCTCCAGATCATGGCTGAGCGCGAAGATGGCAGCATGAACGTCGAGGGCTGCGAACTCATCAGCAGGACCTTGTCACCGCTGCTTGATGTGGAAGATCCGATTGCCGGTGCATATGCGCTGGAGGTGTCCTCTCCCGGCATTGATCGTCCTCTGGTAAGGCCGGCTGATTTTGAGCGCTGGTCCGGATTTGAGGCAAAGGTCGAGATGGAACAGATGCTTGCGGGCCGCAAACGGTTCCGCGGCCGGCTTGAGGGGTTTGAGGATGGCGAGGTCCGGCTCTGGTTTTCGGAAGCCGACGGTCAGGACCCCGTCGTGATCGGTTTGCCGTTCACAGGTATCGCAGCAGCAAAACTTGTGATGACGGACGAATTGCTGAAGGCGTCGGCGACGGCGCACTAGGACTTGAAGACAAGAGAGCGGAGATAGAAATGGTCGAAGCTGTTAGCGCCAACAGACTGGAACTTCTGCAGATCGCAGACGCGGTGGCGCGCGAGAAGTCGATCGAGAAATCGCTGGTGATCGGGGCGATGGAAGATGCCATCCAGCGCGCGGCCAAGCTGCGCTACGGCCAGGAGAACGAGATCCGGGCGGAGATCAATCCGGAGACCGGTGATATCCAGCTCCAGCGCCTGCTGATCGTCACGGATCATGTCGAAAATGATTCGACGGAAATCCTGCTCGCCGATGCCAGGCACAAGAACCCGGACGCCCAGGTCGGAGATGAAATCACCGAAGACCTGCCGCCGATCGACTTCGGCCGGATTGCCGCTCAGAACGCCAAGCAGGTGATCGTACAGAAGGTCCGCGATGCCGAACGCGAGCGCCAGTACGAAGAGTTCAAGGATCGGGTTGGCGAGATCGTCCACGGTCTGGTGAAGCGGGTCGAGTACGGTAACATCGTGGTTGACCTCGGCCGGGCCGAGGGTGTGGTGCGCCGCGACGAATCCCTGCCGCGGGAAAGCTTCCGCAATGGAGACCGGATTCGTGCTCACATCTATGACGTGAGGCGCGAACAACGCGGGCCGCAGATCTTCCTGTCGCGCACCCGGCCAGAGTTCATGGCGAAGCTCTTCGGCCAGGAAGTGCCGGAGATCTACGACAACATCATCGAGATTGTTTCCGTCGCCCGCGACCCCGGCTCCCGCGCCAAGATCGCAGTCCTCTCCAAGGACAGCTCGATCGACCCGGTGGGGGCCTGCGTTGGTATGCGTGGCAGCCGCGTGCAGGCGGTGGTCAACGAGCTCCAGGGCGAGAAGATCGACATCATCCAGTGGAACCCGGATGCGGCGACATTCATCGTGAACGCGCTCGCGCCGGCTGAAGTGGCCAAGGTCGTCCTGGATGAGGATGCTGAGCGCATCGAGGTCGTGGTTCCGGACGAGCAGCTCTCGCTGGCCATCGGCCGGCGCGGCCAGAATGTGCGTCTTGCCTCCATGCTGACCGGCTGGGACATCGACATTCTGACCGAGCAGGAAGAATCCGAACGCCGCCAGAAGGAATTCCAGGATCGCACCGAGATGTTCATGAAGGCGCTCGATGCAGATGAGATGATCGCCCAGCTCCTGGCGTCGGAAGGGTTTACCTCGCTTGAAGAGGTTGCCTATGTGCCGGTCGAGGAAGTCGCCGACATTGAGGGTTTCGACGACGACATGGCCCAGGAGCTTCAGGCCCGGGCCCAGGAGCACCTGGAAAAGCTGCACCGCGAAATGGACGAGCAGCGCGAGAGCCTCGGCGTTCAGGACGAAGTGGCCGAGGTCGAGGGCGTGACCATGGCCATGATGGTCCGCTTCGGCGAGAACGAAGTGAAGACCGTGGAGGATCTCGCTTACTGCGCGACTGATGACCTGACCGGATGGAGCGAACGCAAGGACGGCGAGACCGTGCGCTATGACGGCATCCTGACCGGCATGGACGTTAGCGCCGCCGAGGCGGAAGCCATGATCATGCGGGCCCGCGTTCTGGCCGGTATCATATCGGAAGAAGATCTGCTGGCCGAAGAGCCTGAAGAAGGCGAAGAAACCGAAGGCGAAGCGGCAGAAAGCGAACCTGCCGATCCACACGAGGCTGCTCACGCAGTCTTCGAGACCCCGTCCGCCTGATGCGGACTGCAACGTACAGAAGGTTCCCGGGTGTCCGTGGCAGAAAGGATGTGCATCGTCAGCCGTGATGTCAGGCCAACGGACGAACTCCTGCGGTTCGTCCTGTCGCCCGACGGTGTCGTCACGCCCGATCTCAAGCAGACTCTTCCAGGCCGAGGCGTCTGGACCCGCCCGCAGCGCAACATGGTCAGCGATGCGGTCAAACGGGGCCTCTTTGCCCGAGGGTTCAAGCAACAGGTGGCCAGGGACCCGCAGCTGCCTGATCTTGTTTCGAAGCTGATGAAGAGACAGGCACTCAACTTCCTGGGCCTCTGCAACCGGGCCGGGCTTGTGACTACAGGGTTCGAAAAGGTTGCTGCGGCCCTCAGCTCAAGGAAGCCGGTCCGGGTTCTCATTCATGCAACCGATGCGGCCGAAGACGGTGTCCGCAAGCTGGGAACGGCCGCAGATGCCCCTGAAACGCTCTCAATGTTCGGCCGGGACGAATTGAGCTTGGCATTGGGGCAGACAAATGTGGTACATGCTGCGGTAAGAAAAGGGGATCTGGCCGATCACCTGGTTCGGGCCGCCAAGCGTTACGAAAACTACAACGGATTGAGCGACGGCCATTTGGGCGAACAGGCCGCGCAATAGACTGGATTGTTATGAGCGACACGAACGACACAGAAGAACGGTCTGGCGGCAAGACGCTGAGCATGCGCCGCGGCGTGGAGCAGGGCCGGGTGAAGCAGAATTTCAGCCATGGCCGCTCCAAGACCGTGGTTGTTGAGACCAAACGCAGGCGCACGATTGCAGCGCCCGGAGCCAAGCCGCGCACAATCGAGCCGAAGGTCAAGCCGAAATCCCTGACCAAGCCGGCCGCGAAGCCGGAGCCGGTCGAAGAGACCCAGCCCGCGGCACCCGCGCACCATCTCTCCGAAAGCGAGATGGAGGCCAGGGCCAAGGCGCTTGCCGGTGCCCGGGCCCGGGAAGCAGATGATGCCGAAGCGCGCCGCCGCGAAGAAGAGCGGATGGCCGAGGAGGATGCGCGCCGCCGCAAGGAGCGCGAGGAGGCCGAGCAGCGGGCTGCCGAGGAAAAGGCCAAGCTTGAGGCGGAAGCCGCAGAGGCCGCGGCGGCGGCTGTCGCAGCCGCCGAGGCAAAGGAAAAGGCGCCGAAGGAGGCTCCCGCCAAACCGGCCCCGACGGAGTCCCGCAAAGAGCGTTCCAAGCGCGAAGACAGCCAGAACCAGAGCAACCAGCGCAAGGGTGGCGGCGAGCGCCGCCGCGGCAAACTGACCATTGCGAACGCGCTGGATGAGGATGTGCGTCAGCGCTCGCTTGCGGCCATGAAGCGGCGCCAGGAGCGCCAGAAGCAGAAGATCATGGGCGGGGCTGAGCAGCGCGAGAAGATTGCGCGCGAAGTTACTATCCCTGAAGTCATCAGCATCCAGGAACTCGCCAACCGTATGGCCGAACGCGGCGTCGACATCATCAAGTTCATGATGAAACAGGGCGAGATGCACAAGATCACCGATATGGTTGACGCGGACACGGCCCAGATTATCGCCGAGGAATTCGGCCACACGGTCAAGCGCGTGTCGGAATCCGATGTGGAAATCGGCCTCATGGGCGAGGACGACGATCAGGGCGATCTGGAATCCCGTGCACCCGTCGTGACCGTCATGGGCCACGTCGACCACGGCAAGACGTCCCTGCTTGATGCTTTGCGGAACGCCAACGTCGTTTCAGGCGAGGCCGGGGGCATTACCCAGCATATCGGTGCCTATCAAGTGGAAACGCCGGGCGGCCTGGTGAGTTTTGTGGATACGCCAGGCCACGCGGCCTTTACCGCCATGCGCGCCCGCGGCGCCAAGGTCACGGATATTGTCATCCTGGTGGTCGCCGCCGATGACGGCGTCATGCCGCAGACCATTGAGGCGATCAATCACGCCAAGGCGGCGGAGGTGCCGATGATCATTGCCATCAACAAGATGGACAAGCCCGAAGCCGATCCGACCCGCGTGCGTAACGAACTGCTGCAACACGAGATCGTGGTGGAAAGTCTTGGCGGTGACGTCCAGGAAATCGAGGTGTCGGCCCTCAAGCATCAGAATCTGGACGGTCTGCTTGAGGCCATCATCCTGCAATCTGAGATTCTTGAGCTGAAGGCCAATCCCAACCGTTCGGCGGACGGCGTGGTCATCGAAGCCAAGCTCGACAAGGGCCGCGGTCCGGTGGCAACCGTGCTTGTGCAGCGCGGCACGCTGGCTCTTGGCGATATCTTCGTTGCCGGTTCGGCATGGGGCCGCGTGCGGGCGCTTGTGGATGACCAGGGCGAGAACGTGAAAGAGGCCGGGCCGTCCAAGCCTGTGGAGGTTCTGGGCCTCAATTCTGCGCCGGAAGCCGGCGACCAGTTCGTTGTTGTCGACAACGAGGCCCGGGCCCGCGAGATTACGGACTACCGCGACCGCAAGCGCCGCGAGATGAAAGGCGCAGCCTCGGGAACGGCCATGTCCCTTGAGCAGATGATGAGCAAGCTCAAGGAAAACGAGATCGCCGAGTTGCCGATCCTGGTGAAGTGCGACGTCCAGGGTTCGGGCGAGGCCATCACGCAGGCGCTGGAAAAGCTTGGGACAGACGAAGTCGCGGCCCGGGTCATCCATCACGCTGTGGGCGGGATCTCCGAATCCGACATCACCCTGGCGACCGCGTCCAACGCCTTGATCATGGGCTTCAACGTCCGTGCCAACAACCAGGCGCGGGATGCTGCTGAAGCGGCCGGTATTGAAATCCGCTACTACAATGTCATCTATGACCTCGTGGACGACGTGAAGGCGGCCCTATCCGGCATGCTGTCGCCGGAACAGCGCGAAACCTTCCTCGGCAATGCGGAGATCCTCGAGGTCTTCAACATTTCCAAGGTGGGCAAGGTGGCTGGCTGCCGGGTCACAGAAGGCAATGTGGAGCGCGGTGCGAAGGTGCGCCTGATCCGCGACAACGTGGTGATCCACGAGGGCACGCTGTCCACGCTGAAACGCTTCAAGGACGAGGTGAAGGACGTCACCGCCGGCCAGGAATGCGGTATGGCATTCGAGAACTACCAGGACATGCGCCAGGGCGATGTCATCGAATGCTTCCGCGTGGAAGAGGTCGCCAGAACGCTTGACTAGCTAGCGCCGGCCCGCGCCGGCGGCACCGGTGGAAAATCCAGACCTCATGCTGAGGAGCGCCGGGAGTTCGCCTCGAAGCATGTGCGGCAAACGCCGGCGTTTTTGACACATCCTTTCAGGCGCCGCTTTGCGGCTCTACAGGATGAGACACAGAGTGTGATCGGGCGTTGCAGGATCTGTACGGCGCCATTGGTGTGATTATGGGTAGATTTGAAAACAGAAGCGGGCCCAGCCAGCGCCAGCTGCGCGTCGGCGAGCTGGTTCGTCATGCGCTGGCGGATCTCTTCAACCGCGGCGAGGTCATGGATGAAGCCCTTGATGGCGGCCTGACCGTACTTGAAGTCGCCATGAGCCCGGATCTCAAGATCGCCACCGCCTATGTCATGCCGCTGGCAGGCGAACGCCAGGAGGAAGCGCTGGCGGCCCTGAACAAGCACCGCAAGTTCATCCGCGGGCAGATTTCCCGGCAGCTGGATCTGAAGTACATGCCTGACCTGAAGTTCCGGCTGGACACCACCCTCGAATACGCCAGCCACATCGACGCCCTCCTGGACAATCCGAAGGTCCGTCAGGATCTGGACGCGGACGCCGAATAGAAGACATGGCCAGACGGAAGAAGGGCGATCCGGTACACGGCTGGGTCATTCTGGACAAGCGCCGGGAGATGACCTCCACCCAGGCTGTGGGTGCGGTGCGCCGTCTTTTCAATGCGCAGAAAGCCGGGCACGGCGGGACGCTGGATCCGCTCGCCACAGGTCTCCTGCCGATCGCCCTCGGCGAAGCCACGAAGACCGTTCCGTTCGTCATGGACGGCGCGAAGACCTACCGCTTCACTGTCGAATGGGGCACCGAAACCACGACAGATGATGCGGAAGGTGAGGCCGTTTCGGTTTCCGAGCACCGTCCGGGGGAACAGGCGATCCGCGAGCTTCTGCCGCGCTTTACCGGGCTCATCAGCCAGGTCCCGCCCCGCTTTTCAGCTCTGAAGATCGACGGTGCCCGCGCCTATGACCTCGCCCGCGAGGGCGAAGAAGTTAAGCTTTGTGCACGTGATGTCGAGATCGATGCACTTGATCTGATTGACATTCCGGATGCCAGCCACGCGACCTTCGAGGCGGTTTGCGGCAAGGGTACCTATGTCCGCTCGATCGCGCGCGATATGGGCCGGGAGCTCGGCTGTTTCGGCCATGTCTCCGATCTGCGCCGCACCCGGGTCGGGCCCTTTAACGAAGACGACATGATTTTGCTGGATCAACTGGATGAATTGCGCCATAAGGGCGCCGGCCAGGAGGCCATGTATCAGTATCTCCTGCCGCTTGTGACCGCGCTGGACGACATCCCGGCGCTGGCCGTAGGCGGAGAAGATGCGGCGAAACTCAGGAATGGGCAAGCCGTGATCGTGCGGGGGCGCGATGCACCTATCCTTCAGGGAATCATTTTGGCGGAGAACAGGGGCAGCCCGGTCGCTCTGGCGGAAATGGTTGAAGGGGCATTGCAGCCGAAGCGCGTGTTCAATCTAACCTGAACAGACGATCGTTTGTTCCATCCAACTTAACGGAGTACCCGATGTCGATTACCCCCGAGCGCAAGCAAGAGCTCATCAAGGAATACGGCACGACTGACGGCGACACTGGTTCGCCGGAAGTCCAGGTTGCGATCCTCACCGAGCGGATCAGGAACCTGACCGAACATTTCCAGGGCCACAAGAAAGACAACCATTCCCGCCGCGGACTTCTCAAGATGGTCTCCCAGCGCCGCAAGCTGCTGGACTATGTGAAGGACAAGCAGGAAGAGCGCTACCAGGATCTCATCAAGAGACTTGGCATCCGCCGCTGAGCAGAAGCGATATCTCCTAGGCTGAAAATATGCGCGGGTCCGGTCAACGCCGGGAACGTGCCTGTTCACGTATGTAGAGTGAGCAAACCGCCCGGCAGCGGAGGTCCGCTGTTGCGCGTAAATATCCCCGGGCGCCGGCAATGGGGCCGGCCGTCCATTGTGCCCGTCTGGGATGCTGCAGGGTAAAGACTTGAAAAGCAGCGTAAGGGCACGTTGAAGGAAATCAGAATGTTTGATGTTCAAACCGTAGAAATCGAATGGGGCGGAAGGCCGCTCAAAATTGAATCTGGCAAGATCGCGCGCCAGGCCGACGGGGCCGTGCTGGTCACATATGGGGAGACCACCGTCCTCGCCACCGCAGTTGCTGACCGCGCGCCGAAACCGGGTCTCGACTTTTTTCCGCTGACCGTGAACTACCAGGAAAAGGCCTAAGCCGCCGGCAAGGTTCCAGGCGGCTACTTCAAGCGCGAAGGCCGTCCGTCCGAGAAGGAAACCCTGGTTTCCCGATTGATCGACCGGCCGATCCGCCCGCTGTTCGCAAAGGGCTTCAAGAACGAAACCCAGGTGATTGCGACCGTTCTCTCGCACGATCTGGAGAACGATCCGGATGTTGTGGCAATGGTGGCCACCTCTGCCGCGCTGACAATTTCGGGTATCCCGTTCATGGGTCCGATCGGCGCCGCACGCGTCGGCGTCATTGACGGCGAATATGTCCTCAACCCGACCCTCGACCAGCTGCCGGAAAGCGATCTGGATCTGGTCGTGGCAGGCACCCAGGACGCGGTCCTCATGGTCGAATCGGAAGCCAAGGAGCTCTCCGAAGACATGATGCTGGGCGCGGTGATGTTCGGCCACAGTGAAATGCAGGCCGTGATGGATGCCATCATCGATCTTGCCGAGCGCTGCGCCAAGGAGCCGCGTGAGGTTCCGCAAACCGATCTCTCCGAACTGCAGGCCAAGGTTGATGCAATGGCCGACGAGGGTCTCCGTGAGGCTTACAAGGAAGCCGACAAGATGACCCGCCAGGACATGGTCGCCGCGGTACGCGACAAGGTCATGGAAGGGCTGGCTCCTGAAGACGGCGAAAACACGCCGCAGGATGTCGGGGCCTGCTTCAAGACCCTGGAGAAAAGCATCGTCCGCGGCTCCATCATCGAGACCAAGGTCCGGATCGACGGTCGCTCGCTCGATCAGGTCCGTCCGATCGTCTCCGAGGTTGGCATCCTGCCCCGGGCGCATGGCAGCGCGCTGTTCACCCGCGGCGAAACACAGGCCCTGTGTGTTGTTACCCTGGGGACCGGCGAGGACGAGCAGTTCGTGGACGCGCTTGAGGGCACGTACCGCGAAAACTTCATGCTGCAATACAACTTCCCGCCCTTCTCCGTCGGTGAGACGGGCCGGACGGGCTTCACCGGCCGCCGCGAAATCGGCCACGGAAAGCTTGCGTGGCGCGCGGTTCACCCGGTCATGCCGACCAAGGACGACTTCCCCTACACAATCCGTATCGTGTCGGAGATCACCGAATCGAACGGCTCGTCCTCCATGGCCACGGTCTGCGGCTCGTCGCTCGCCATGATGGATGCCGCCGTGCCGCTGGCGCGCCCGGTTTCGGGCATCGCCATGGGCCTCATCAAGGAAGGCGATGACTTCGCGGTCCTCTCCGACATTCTCGGTGACGAGGATCACCTCGGCGACATGGACTTCAAGGTGGCCGGTTCCGAGGAGGGCATCACGTCCCTTCAGATGGACATCAAGATCACGGGCATCACCGAGGAGATCATGCGCATTGCGCTGGATCAGGCCCGGGGCGGCCGGATGCACATCCTCGGCGAGATGGCCAAGGCCATCACCGAGGCCCGCACGGAAATGGGCGCCTATGCTCCGCGCATCGAGCAGCTCAAGATCCCTGTCGACAAGATCCGTGACGTTATCGGCACCGGCGGCAAGGTAATCCGCCAGATCGTCGAAGAGACCGGTGCCAAGATCAACGTCGAGGACGACGGTACGGTCAAGGTGGCTTCCAACGATGCCGAGTCCATCGAAGCTGCGCTGACCTGGATCAAGTCTCTGACCTCCGAGCCGGAAGTCGGCGAGATCTACACCGGCAAGGTGGTCAAGGTCATGGACTTCGGCGCCTTCGTCAACTTCTTCGGCCCGAAGGACGGGCTGGTCCACATCTCCGAACTGGCTCCGCGCCGGGTCGAGAAGGTGACCGACATCGTCAACGAGGGCGACGAGGTCAAGATCAAGCTCCTCGGCTTCGACAACCGCGGCAAGGTCCGCCTGTCCATGAAATCTGTCGACCAGGAAACCGGCGAAGAGATCAAGAAGGACGAGGACGACGAATAGTCACCGAACCAGTTTGAGTGGGGAGAGGGGCGGCTTCGGTCGCCCTTTTCTTTTGCGCTAGCCGGTCTTGCCCACGCACTCACTCGTCATGCTTGCGCGGTAACCCGTCATGCCCGCGAAGGCGGGCATCCAGGGCCAGGTCCTCGGATTTTTGTGCCTGGCTCTCGTCTCCTGCGTTCACGGGAGTGACGGAGGCGGTGCGGATCCTCAGTGCCAGACCTTGAAGCGCTTGCAGCGGGTCTTGAAGACGGGCTTGTAGAAGTAGGTGTAGCTGTAGGCGTCCCACACCTTGCGGTGGCCGACCTTCACCCGGTGGCACTTGCGCTTGTAGTGGAAGCGGGGCTT
>JBCCEL010000130.1:0-14519 GCA_039030315.1 Pseudomonadota bacterium | reverse complement strand
GGGACTCGCGGCATCTCGATTTTGACTGATGACTATAATTGTCAGCTGCTCCGCACAGGCTTCCAACCGCAGATTGAAGCTTCGGAAGAGCTGAAATATAATAAGCATTGTTCAGTGTGGTCATATATCCGACAGTCTAGCTGAGTAGCTGATATTGTATAGTCGCGTAGTTCAGTTCCAGATTCATGAATATAGTCAAGTATTAAACTAAGGAACGTCAAGATGAGGATAAAGAACCTGTGTGACACCGGCGAGGTCCTGCAGCCGCTTCGCGACGGAAAGGGCCGAGGACGACTGATGGCCGACCCGCAGCTTCAGCGTCTCCAGCCCCTTGAGCAGCACCCAGGCATTGAACGGCGAAAGCGACGGCCCGGTGTGACGCAGGAACGGCTTCAGGGTTTCTTCCTTGAACTCGGCGCTGGAGAGGATCGCGCCGCCGAGACAGCGCCCCTGACCGTCAATGTGCTTGGTGCCGGAATAGACGACGATGTCAGCGCCAAGCGGCATCGTCTTCTGCAGCACGGGCGTAGCGAACACATTGTCGATCACGACCTTGGCGCCAACCGCATGGGCCAGCTCCGCGACCGCCGCGATATCGATTACCTCAAGCGTTGGGTTCGAGGGTGTTTCCAGGAAGACCAGCTTGGTGTCGGGCCCTATGGCCGCGCGCCAGGCATCGAGATCCTTGCCGTCAACCACGCTTGAGCGCACACCGAACTTCGGCAGGATGGTGTTCACGATCTGAAAGCACGAGCCGAACAGGGCCCGGGACGCCACGATGTGGTCGCCCGCTTCCACCTGGCTCGCCAGGGCGCCGAACACGGCCGACATGCCGGACGCGGTTCCGTAGCAGGCCTCCGCGCCCTCCATGAGCGACAGCCGCCGCTCGAACATCTCGACCGTCGGGTTGCCGAAGCGGGAATAGACAAAGCCGTCGTCTTCACCGGCAAAGCGTGCCGCTGCCGTTTCGGCATCGGGATAGACAAAGCCGGAGTTGAGATAGAGGGCTTCGGAGGTTTCTCCGTGCCGGGAGCGCTCGAGGCCGCCGCGCACGGCCAGCGTGTCTTCGGCCCAGTTTTCAGATGGAGACGTTTCAGGCGACGAGGCGCTCAGCTCCTCGCCAGGGAAGGCCCTCAAACTGCCAGCCTCCGCGCGTTCCTCGATATCCGTTTTCATCCGCTTCACCCTCAAATCCGTCAGCCACGTTGTATACGTGATCAAATCCCGCTTCAGTCAGGGCGTCAGCTGCCGGCTTCGACCGGGAACCAACCCGGCACAGCACGAAAATCTCGGCATCCCTGGTGACGCCCGCCCGCTCAACTTCGTCAACAAATTCCGGATTGATTGCCCCGAAGGGCATGGTGAGCCACTCCACATGGAGGAAGCTTGCGACATCCGGCATGCCGACATCGTCAAGTTCTTCGGCCAGACGGACGTCCAGCAGGATCGCGTTCGTGGACATCTCCAGCCGCGCCATCACTTCGCGCGCATTGAAATCACCCTTGTAAACGTGTCCGGCCATGACAGGCTCCATGTTTCGTTCTTCATACAGAACAATTGATCTATATACGAAACAAATGGGGCTGGCCAGTTCTTTTTCAAGAACGCTGGGTAAGATTTCAGCCCTGATGCCAGGGCAGCCCGTGGCAGCGCCAACCGCCCAGCCGGCCGCGATGGCCGTTCTGGTCCTTGTCGCCTTCGAAGCCTTCCAGAACGTTGAACGCCTGCGAGAAACCCGCCGTGGTCAGGGCCTCGGCTGCCGCGATCGAACGCACGCCGGAACGACATAGCGTAAGGATTTCTGCGTTTTTTGGCACTCCGGCAGCCTCCACGAGCTCCACGAACTGCGGATTGACGGCGCCCGTTGGAAAGGTCTGCCACTCAACCGTGAGCAGGCGCTCAACAGCCGGGACGCCGACATAGTTCCACTCCGGAATCGTCCGTACATCCAGAAGCACAGAGTTGAGGTTGGCGTTCAGCCTCTCCATCGCCTCAACCGGGGTCACATCGCCTGCATAGGTCATTTTCAGCATCCCGTTCTTTCCAGAGAACACTTTGGTCCATAAAGCAAACCGGAACGAAATACCACCGGGATTCTCTGCTTGTGGTGCCTTCGCATTCACGACAGATGACTTCAGATCGTCCAGCCGAGATGGTATACCGCCGGCCATGCGCGTGAAGATCTGTTGCATTGCCGATCGTGACGAAGCCAGGCTGGCGGTTGCAGCCGGGGCGTCGGCCATCGGGCTTGTCGGCGAGATGCCCTCCGGTCCCGGCATCCTGGAAGACGAAGAGATCCGGGAGATCGCACGCGCCGT
The DNA here is from genome assembly GCA_039030315.1 of Pseudomonadota bacterium. Lineage (GTDB taxonomy): Bacteria > Pseudomonadota > Alphaproteobacteria > Rhizobiales > CAJQND01 > JAAEUE01. The sequence continues at coordinate 12,201 of JBCCEL010000130.1, read as the reverse complement.
TCCGCCGCCCGTGGCGGCGTTTCTGCTAACCTCGCGCGACAAGGGCGCCGATATTGCCGATCATGCCCGTTACTGCTTGGCCAGCGCGGTACAGATCGTCCGGCACATAGATCCCGCCGAGCACGAGGCGATCGCGAAGGCCGTTCCCCATGTCCGGCGGATACAGGTCCTGCATGTCCGCGACCGCGCGGTGCTGGACGCTTTGACGGAATATGAACCTTACATCCATGCCTTCCTGCTCGACAGCGGCTGGCCGGATGCCGAAACCGCAGAACTCGGCGGCACCGGGCGCACCCACGACTGGGACATCAGCCGGGACTTCATCGCACGCGCGAAGGTCCCGGTTTTTCTGGCTGGCGGGCTGGTGCCTGACAATGTCCGCCGTGCCATTGATCAGGTCGGTCCTTATGGTCTTGATGTGTGTTCGGGCGTGCGCACCCGCGACCACCTGGATGCTGCCAAGCTCGGCCGGTTCATGGCCCAGGTCAACGCGGCCAGGGTCGGATAATCAGGCGCACGGATATGGTTGACGACAGCGTCAGGAACGCGGTTCAGCGCGGCTTCGACAAGCAGGGCTTCATGCAGGTCATCGGCGCCAGGCTGGGCGATGTCGGCGACGGTACTTGCGAAGTCGAAGTGCCTTTCAGTTCGCAAGTCGCCCAGCAGCACGGCCTCTTTCACGGGGGTGTCGTGGCCTCGGTGGCGGACAACGCCGCTGCCATAGCCGCCTACACGCGGATGGAGCCCGGTCACCAGCCGCTGACCATCGAGTTCAAGATCAGTCTGCTGGCACCGGCGCAGGGTAGAACCATCATCGCCAGGGCAAGCGTACTGCGCGCCGGGCGCAGTATCGTCCATGCAAAAGCAGACGTTTACTCAAAGGATGCTGACGGCGAGGAACTCTGCGCCACGGCGCTGGTGACCGTCAAAGCAACGCAGGCCGTCACCGAACTCTAGTCAGGAAGGATCCACCTCCATGCCCCGCACCGTGCTGAAGCCAAAAAGTCTCGATTTCCAGCCCCGTCCGACCTACCCCTATTCGCCCGGCGCCAAGGGCGGCGGCTTCGTCTATACCGCCGGCCAGGTCGCCTGGGATCGCACCGGCGAGGTCAGCGCCATCGGCGATGTCCGCGCCCAGACCGTCCAGACACTCGCCAACGTCAAGGCTGTCCTCGAGGAAGGCGGCGCGACCCTCGACGATGTCCTGAAATGCAATGTATATCTGAAGGACATGGCCGACTTTCAGATCATGAACGAGGAATTCGCCAGGTTCTTCCCCAACGATCCCCCGGCCCGCACAACGGTCCAGACCCCGCTGGCCGAAGAGACCATGCTGGTGGAAATCGAGGCGATCGCCTTCGTGGGATGAGGTGGCGCGCGAGGAGCCCGCTCACCGAAACCACTGCGGCGCTCGCTCCGGGGGCAGAGCCACGTCTGAGGCCGCTGCAATCAGTTTCGGCCGGGCCTGTTCTGCCGACATCCATTTAATCTTTAGCGGTTCGACCCAGCCGGCAGAAGACAGCGCAAAACTGTCTTGTCTCATGGAGCTGACCAACAGGCGCTGACTAAGTTAGATTACTCGTATATACTTTAATTTTGTTCTCCATCGCGGCCCAGGTTGCCGCCGAGAGATGACAAATCATGCGCACATTTGTGTCAGGAACAAGAGCACCGCAGAAGATACAAGGGGAGAGATCACCGGAGCGAGGCTGGGTCAGTCCGCAGACAAGCCGGACGGTAAGATCAATCCTGGATGGGCGGGACACGCTCAGCCGCACAGCGGCGGACGGGCATGGATATCACGGCCACAAGCATCACGGTTTGCCGGACACGCTCAGAACCGGGCTGGAGCGTCTTTCAGGAATTGATCTCTCTGAAGTCCGGGTCCACCGGAACTCTCCCAAGCCGGCCGCACTGAACGCACATGCCTATACCCAGGGGCAATCCATCCATCTGGCTCCAAATCAGCAAAGACATCTGCCGCACGAGGGCTGGCATGTGGTTCAGCAGCTGCAGGGGCGCGTGAGGGCCGATTCGCCGGCAGCAAGGTATCCCTCGATCAACAGCGATCCGGGTCTGGAAGCAGAGGCAGATCGCATGGGAAGTCGGGCGGCGAACTTGGCGGATCCCGCCGCATCGCAGCTGGGCCCTCCCCTCACAAAGATGAATACGGGCGCACAAGCCAGGCAGCCGATCCAGCGCGAAGTGAGGATAAACAACGGCCGCACACGGGTTAATGAAGCAGATTACCTTCCTGGCGGGCCGCGGAACAACATCGGCAGCAGGCACTCCGTCGCCACCATGATCGGGGATGGTGTGCGCCGTGTTTTCCAGAGTACCGCCGAACTTGAAGCCTATGCCAATGGCCAGGTCGACTTCATAGGAGACGTTCAAACGTCCGGCGCGGGCGATTACTGGTACCGCCTGCCGGAGAACGACCTAATGGTACTCGGCGAGCGTCACCAAAACGCGTCGGGAAACGTTGAAGATGTAATCAGTGGTCTCCGAACCTCACGCTTCATGTATGAGCCGTTTCACGAATTCACCGGCGTCTCTCCCCTGGGAGTGTCGCAGATCGGGGGTGGCACCGAAGCGCGTATGCGGCAGGTCGAAAGCGGCCTTAGGTCGGGCAGCATGGTTGATCGAACAAACTTCGATCCTCACCTGGAGAACATTGTCATCAAGGCGCTCACCGGAACAACGGTCGCCCGGAACCATTACATTGATCGGAACCCGGCCCGCATGACAAGAACAGAACGGAACATGTGGCGGGGGAGGCCGTCCATCGGCGTCTACTCCTTCAGTGAGCGAATAGCGTTGTATCTATCGTTCGCGATCCACATTGCCAGTGATGTGTCGCAGTATTCGTTCCCCCAGCCGTCCGGTTCAAATTACGTGACCAGTGCTCGGCGACTGGCAGAATACTATCGCGCGAACAGACGCGTTCTGGATGAATTCATGCACGGCAAAGATCGCAGCCAGCTGGTGGGAATGTATGAACTTACGAAACAAAACAAGCATGCAAACCTGCCGGTCCTTCGTCGCTTTTCCGTACTGTTTCACGAATATGGCTCAAGATACATTGAGCAGTTGGGAAGGCAGGTAGGAAACCCGGCTCTGCAAGCTCGAGGCGCGGCATTGTCGAGAAACCCCGGCGCCGGCCTGGGAGCCTTCAGTCCGGTTCGAGAGGATATCATTTGGGCCCGCGTTCAGCACGCAAACTCCAACCGCTACCTGATTGTTGGAATGGGCGATGCACATCGCCAAAATCTGCAGACCCGATTGAACGCGGCAGGAATTCCGCACAAGGAAGTCGCCCAATCCCTGACGGAGCAGGAGCAGGCCGTTCTCAGAAACTGGGTTCCGTGATGGCTGATCGGGAGAGCTCTGGCGAACACGATAGACGGGAAGCTCAAAGGTTTTATCGAAAGGCAAAGGAGTCTGAAAAACTGCGGGACTACGATTCCGCCCTGGAATACTACCGGAAATCCATCTCACTTCATGACGATGAAAAAGTCCGCGAGGAGTATCTCAGGCTCCTCTCGGAAATCGGGCCCATGTAGGGTGCCAAAGCCGTTCCTGCGCGCATCATACGGTGTTCGTTGGCAGAAGATCTTGGGAGGCGGGCGGGCCGCCTCCCGGGCTTGTTCTAACGCGCCTTTCTAGGCCGCGTCGTCCTCGGCCTTCGGCTCGCTCGCTTTGGCTCCCTTCGCCTTGGCTTTGCGCACAGGCTTGGCTTCCACCTTCGGCGCTTCCGGCGTGTCCTCCACGGTGGAGACCACCGCGTCGGAGAGACCGGCAACATCCGCGCCGTCAATGCCAACTTCCTTCAGAAGCGCATCCACCAGCGGGGCCTGGGCGCGGTACTTGAGGGCGCTGTTGACCACCTGGTCGGCAAGGCCGGCTCCGCCACCGCCGCCGCCCGAACCGTTTGGAACGGCGCCTGCGCCGCCTGTGTTCAGGCCATCCACCTGGAGGATCTTGATTGAGTCGATATTGTCCATCGGCTTCACGCTTTCGCGCACGATCGATTCCATGTTGCGGATCAGGTCGAGCTTGACGCGCATGCCGATCTGGTTGTCGGAGAGCACGTTGGCTGCCTCGTTCAGCGCCTTCTCACCCACCGCCTGGATGGCGTAAGTGACCTCGGCCGCTGCAGCCCGCGCACGTTCAGCTTCTGCTTCAGCATCCGCCGTGATGCGCAGCTTGTCGGCCTCGCCCTGGGCTTCCTCGCGCCGCGCCTCGGCGATATCGCCGGCCGCCACCTTTTCAGCTTCGGCCGCCACCTTGATGCGGATAGCCTCACGCTCTGCGTTTCTGGACGCCTGGATCAGTTCGATCTGCTTGTCGCGCTCTGCAATCTCGCGCTCGCGCGCCGTGGTGATCTGCTCTTCGGCCTCGGACGCCTTGGCGCGGGCCTCATCGGCCGCGGCCTTGGCGATCGATTCCTCCTTGGACTTCTCCTCGATGGCGATCTCGCGCTCCTGCTCAGCCAGCCGCAGAGCGCGCTGCTTCTCCACAGTGCGGATCTCGACCAGGCGCTCCTTCTCGATGCGTTCCTCTTCGACCGCCCGTTCGGAGGCAATCTGCGTCTGCATGATCTGCTGTTCGGCAATGATGGTAGCGTTTTCCGATTCCTGGCGCTTGTCCGCTTTCTCCTTGGCGATCTCGGCCGCCTGTGCAGCGCGGCGGACCTCCACCTCGCGCTCCTGCTCAAGGCGGGCGTATTCTTCTTCCTTGGCGATTTCGAGCTTCTTGCGCTCTGCCTCCAGGTTCTTGTTCTTGATCTGGACGGCGGTGTCCTGCTCGATATCGTTACGCAGCTTGTTGCGGGTTTCGATTTCTTCGGTCAGCCGCGTCAGGCCTTCAGCATCAAACGCGTTGTTGGGGTTGAAGTATTCCATGGAGGTCTGGTCGAGGCCGGTGAGCGACACCGTCTCAAGTTCCAGACCGTTCTTCAGAAGATCTTCACTCACCACCTGCTGCACCTTCTGCACGAAATCAACGCGCTTTTCATGCAGCTCTTCCATGCTCATCTCGGCCGCCACCGAGCGCAGCGCATCGACGAACTTGCCTTCAACCAGTTCCTTCAGCCGCTCAGGCTGCGTGGTGCGCGAGCCCAGGGTCTGGGCCGCGTTGGCAATCGAATCCACTGTCGGCTGGACCCGCACATAGAATTCCGCCACCACGTCGACGCGCATCCGGTCGCGGGTGATGAGAGCCTGCTCGTGGGCGCGGTTCACCGCTAGGCGCAGCGTGTTCATGTTCACCTGGATGACCTCGTGCAGGATCGGAAAGACGAGCGCGCCACCGTTCATGATCACCCGCTGGCCGCCAAAACCGGTGCGTACAAACGAAATTTCCTTGGTTGTGCGCACATAGAGCCGCGTCAGGATCATGCCGATGGCAACCATCGCGATGACGAAAAACGCAATCCATAGTCCAAGATCAAGCAGCTGGAACATTCTCTCTCTCCTTCTCTCCTTCTTTCACTGAAACTCGGGTGCCGGCGCCCTGGGGGCGGTTTCCGGCCTTAACTCTGCTGGCTTAGCGCTGCGTGGGTGTTGGCAATGCCGAAGAAAACCGCGCCTTCGCTCCTCACCAGAAGCACTTCGGCACCTTGCGCAAATGTCTCGTCCGCCACGTCCGGCTCAATCATCACGTAGTGCTCGAGCCCGTGCTCATCGCGCACCTTGCCCTGGGCGGGCGCACCGGCGCGGGCGGTGCCGAGCGTGATGGTGGCGATGCGGCCAATCAGGGAGTTGCGGGAGACGGCGCTGGTCTCTTCCTTCGGCATGAGCCTCGCCATGGCCCCTCCAAACACCCGCACCGCCGGCATGGCGGCAAGAAAGGCGGGGAAGACGGCAATGATGGCGGGCAGATAGAAGCCGGAGACCGAGTGCACGATCGCCTGCAGCGCAAAGCCCAGCGCACCGAAAGCGCTCAGGAAAATGATGAGGAGGATGATGGCCGGCACCTCGCCGAAGCGCAGCCAGGCCAGGATGGACCCGAGGGATGATCCCCCTGCCCCCGAAACGCCGTCGAGGTCGGCATCGACATCAAGGTCCGCATCGGCATCGGGAATATCGACATCGGCGTTGAAGCCGTCAAGCAAGGCAGAGAGGCCAAAGCCAAGAAGGGTCAGCACGCCCTCCAGAACGGCAATCGCAAGCACCAGCCCGATAGCCAGGGAAAATGGAAAATTCTGCTCAGCCAAAAATGTCGTAAGCACAAAAGTCTCCGTTTCAGTTCAAATTGTCCTCCGCAAGCCCAACCCCTTGCTGATCGGGACGTGCCCGCCGGTCCCCTTCCGGCGGACAGTCAGTTCATGTTTCGCTGGCCGACTTGACCTTGGCCAGACGCTCCTTGATCCGGTTCTTCAGCGCCATGTCCTCAAGCTCGGCGATCTTCGCTTCATTCGCCATGTCGGGCTTGTCGCCGCCGGCCAGTCCGGACTGCGCTTCCATCGCGCGGTCAAAAGCTGATGTTGCGTTTCGGACGCGGTTTTCAATATCGCTGCTGCCGGTATCCTTAACACCGCCTCCACCGGAGGGTCGGTCGGCAGACGCCTGCGCCGCATTCAGCGACTTCAGCTCGTCCTGCATGTCGCGCTTCTTTGCACCCAGCGCGGAGATATAGCCTTCAAGGGCTTTCTCCTCATCGCCGCACTCGGCGATCTCATGCTCGAGAATGGGGATCTGCGCCTCGATATCGAGCTGCTTAGCGATCGCAGCCTCGGCCAGATCGTCACGCCCTTCGGACACCGCCAGGGTGATCTTCTCGGCAAGATCCTCGTGGGCCTGGTTCTTCTCCGTGAGCCGTTTGGAAGCGAGATGTCGGCGGGCAATGACCTTGCCCAGTTCGGCACGGGTATCGTCCGTCGCCTCGTCGATTTCACGCAGCGCCTGGTTGAACACAACGTCCGGAGCAGAGCCCTCCAGGGCATCAACAAGGGAGTTCAAGCTGCCTGCCACAATCCTGCCAACGCGGCCAGCCAATCCTTCAGCCATTGCTTTCTCCTTTTTCAACCTGTGTTTCGACCAAATGCAATAAATCCATATTTTCCAGGAGCTTATCTCTGATGAGAGCAGAATTGTAACAAGGTGCTTTCGGCGTTACCCCCAGCCGCGCAATATAGTCGATCAGGCGGAACACCTGATCAGCCAGATCATCCTCGAAGCGCTGCAGATCCTCGACCTTCGCCTCGTCGCCGATGCCTGCAAACAGAATCGACTGCGCAAACTGATTCTGCCAGTCCAACACAAACCGCAGAAATTCCGAATGGACCCGCTCCGGCCGCTCCGCAACCGACAGATTGCGTTGCAGATCCTGCAACTGCCCGTGCAGCTCGTCCATGAGACGATCCGGGGAATTCCCCTGCTCCTTGCGATCGCGGGCATCCTTGATGATGGCCCGGATCTTTTCGCTGGGCGTGACCGCATCCTTGGTCTCAAGGCTGGACACAAAGGCGGCATCCTCTTCCGAGATACGCAGGCTAATCGGTATCGACTTAGGCACTTTCGTCACCGTATGTTTTCATTTGCATACAAATATATTCATTTAGATTCGTTTGTCAAGAAAATTCGGCAAACGATGTCGTTGTATGAACGGCTTGACACGCTGCCGGGCCGCCCGGCACGCTCACCCGAACCCCGGCGCTTACGACGACAGAAGGTTCCCCATGAAGGCGCATATCGTGCTGGCACATCCGGAAGCCGGATCGTTCAACGGTCAGTTGGCGGCAACTACGGCAAAGACCCTCGGTGCAGGCGGCTGGCACACCTCCCTCTCCGATCTTTACGCCATGGACTTTGATGCACGCGAAGGCGCCCACCACTACAACTTCCGCAAGGATCCCGAGGTGTTTCACACCCAGACAGAGCAGCGCTTCAACGCGGATCAGGACACACTCCCTGCCGACGTCGAGGCGGAAGTCCAGCATCTTCTGGCGTCAGACCTGCTCGTCGTTCACTTCCCGCTCTGGTGGTTCGGCATGCCGGCCATCCTGAAAGGCTGGATGGACCGGGTCTTCGTCTATGGCCGCATGTACCGGAGCGCGGTGCGATATGATGCCGGCGTGTGTGCGGGCAAGAAGATGATTGCGTGCGTGACAACGGGCGCGAGTGCTGAAAGCTGTGCGCATAACGGCAGAGAAGGCGATACACAGCTCCATCTCTGGCCGCTGCTCTTTCCCTTTCGCTATCTGGGCTATGACGTCTATGAGCCCGAAGTCTGCCATGGCGTCGGCGGTGTTGCCTTTATCGAGGACAAGGAGGACGGTTTGAGCGCCATGGATCTCTATTTCCGGCGCTGGGCGGACACGCTGGACAGCCTCTCCGCAAGGCCGTGCGTGCCCTACAATCGTGACCACGAGTTCAACCAGGCCAAGCAGCTGGTCGACGACGCGCCGGTCCACTCCCCCTTCGTGCGCCATGATCCTCAGGCTGTTCCTCGCTAGACGCCGGTCGACCGGCTTTCCAGACGGCGGATGCGTGTAGTAACCTGCCCGACATGTCGAATTCCCCTCTCCGTCTCGAGCCGATCGACGGCGCATCCTTTGGAGCACGCTCTGCCTTTGAAGGCGCTGCAGACGCAGCCGCGGTAGTGCAATCGGCGGAGCGGCACCGGGGCGCACTGCTGGACGCCTTTCATAAGGCCAGCGGCTTTCTCCTCATCGAGGGTCTGGACGGCATTGCCGAGGATCCGGCCCTGCTTCTGCGCATGAGCCGGCTCTTCGGACCGGAAGTGGAAGACTACAGGCAGACGATCAGGGCACGCCACAGCATCCATCCTGATGTTCCCGAAATCCTTCTCATTGCAGGAAAGTCGGCTGGCGCGGTGAAGCCGCCGCCCCGCCCCGATCCGCCCCTGACCGCCGACGGCAAGCTTCCCGTGCAGTTCCCCCACCGCCGTGGCTGGCACACGGACCAGTCTTTCAGGCGTCCACCGCCGGATGTGTCCCTCTTCTATGCGGTGATCCCTGCTCCGAGCGATCAGGGCCAGACGCTGTTCGCCGACGGCACGGCGGCCTATGAAGCGCTTCCTGATGACCTCAAGGACGAGATCGAGAACCTGGATGGCCTGCATGTCATGCCAGGGGCGGGACGCTCAGAGCAGGCCGTCCGTGCCGGCGAGACACCGGACGAACTGAGGCCGCATGAATGCCCCCAGCGCCAGCCGTTGGTCCGCATCCACCCCGTCACCGGAAAGCGCGCCCTGTTCCTGTGCGAAGCCGGCCAGATGGATTGGATCGAAGGCCCGCTTGTCGGCTATGAACCGGGCCCTGACGGAGACGGCGCCCGGCTACTCTACCGCCTGATGCAGCACTACACCGGCCCTGAATTCACCTATGCCCATCATTGGGCGAAAGGCGACCTTGTCATCTACGACAACCGCTGTCTCATCCACAGTGCCACCTGGTACGATGCCGAACAGCATCAGCGCGTCATGTGGCGCACCACCGTGCATGGCAATCCCGGCGCGCTTTATGCCGGTGAGGACAAGAGCTGGATCCCCAAGGCCGCGTCTTGAAGCCCGGCCCGGGCCGCAGTGCATTGTTGTTGGCCCGGCTCACTGCGCGTGTCACACTGGACCGGCAAAACCAACCCGTTCGGGGCACCGGATAAAAAAGAGAACATAATTTCATGTCGCACTTGGAAGATCGCATTTCAAAACTGGAAGTTTCGATGGTCAGATGGCGGCGCGCGGCGATCGGGCTGGGGCTGATCGGTGTCGCGGCGCTTACCATGGCTGCCTCGGACGGGGTCCAGAACGTCATTCAGGCCAAGCGCATTCTCGTGCTGAACGATGAAGGCAAGGTGGCCATGCAGCTGACCGGCGGCTCATACGGTGGCTCGCTGGAGCTCTACAATGAGGACGAAAAGAGAGTCTTCTCCCTAACGCCCGGTTATCTCCAGATGATGAACGGCAAGAATGCAAAGACCATTTTCACGATCGAGCAGCACGGCCTTATGAACCTGACCAGCTCCAAGGACGGCAATCCCATCCTGCAGGCCGGGCGCTCAGACGGCAAGTACGGCTACATTCAGATCCAGAACGCGGACGGTTCCAACACCATGTACGGTCCGGCCTGGAGATAGCCCACCCCGGTCTCCCGGCGGCAATGTCGCCGGGAGCTCATTTCCAAACCCTCAATCCAGCTTGTGGAACTGGCCGTTTCGAAGTTCGTAGTAGTGCTTCGCCGCCGGCTCTTCCTCGTTGATCATGCCTGTCAGCACGAGCAGGCTGCTGTCCGCCCTGTAGTCAATCGGGTTCACCTCTTCACCGAGCTCGAACCAGCAGCAGACCGAGCCTGGCAGGAACTGCACGCGGCCCGATCTGGCATTGATCACCGCACCCGTCAGGCAGGTTGTGCCGCAGCCCCAGGTGGCCAGCACCCAGTCGCCCGCGAAATTGACCTTGCCTCTGGCCGCCTCCCGAAGCCGGGTTCGGTAGGTCCGCGCATCAGGATGGCTCGAAAGTTTCGGACGCCGGATGCGGCCCGTATAGACAGTCTGTGCAAAGTCCTCGAACTTGTGACCGGCCGGGCCCTTGGCGACGTTCGCCAGAGCGATCCAGTAGTCCGCGTGGAGGCCCGCCCTGGCGTGGAAGGGGATCATCGCGCAATAGTCGACCCTGGGCAGCGCTTCTGCACCGGAGCCTTCGCCGCCCCGGTTTGCAAAGACCAAAACGAATGCACCGGGGTCAAAGCGCCAGCCTCTGAGCGCGCCGTGATCGTTGTAGTAACGAACCTTGACCGTCTTTTCCGCAACGCCCTTGAAGCCCTTGACCACCTCGAGTTCGGCGATGTGGTCCTTGTTGTCCGCCGGACCGGCCTTGCCGCTGATAACCCTGCCGTAAAAGATAGTGTTGGCGCTCGCGACATGTTCCGCCGCTGTCGGCTGCCAGCAGCTTGTTGCCCAGGCATTGCCGCTTCCGAGCAAGAGTCCCAGCATCACCCCCAGGGTCATAACCAAGTGTTTCATGAGATAGTCCTTTCGCCTTGGGCGTTATACTTGGGCTTACGAAGCCGTCCTCATCCGTAGACAGAGCACAATCAATACCAGAGTTTCCCGTTTCCAAGGGAGAATATGTGCAGATTTTCAGGAGGTGCGCCCCGCGATCTCATCCATGAGCACTGCAGCGCGAGGTGAAGCTGCATGGCTTGAGCTTGCGGCACAGCCGCCGCGGTGCCAGATTCCACCAGGCCAGTTACCAGGAACGGAGCCCTGACCGACCATGCGATCCCACCGCCAGCTCATTCCCGATCCACCGCCCTGGCCCGATGGAGCAAAATGCGCCGTGGCCATGACCTTCGACATGGATGCGGACAGCATTCTCCATCTGGCCCATCACGAGAACGCGACCAACCTCATCGCCACCATGTCCATGCTGCAGTACGGGCCGCGGGTAGCAATGCCGCGCATCCTTGCGCTGTTCCGCGAGTTCGGCATCAAGCAGACCTTCTTCATACCCTCCTGGTGCATTGAGCAGTATCCCGAGGCCGCCGAGGCCGTGCTGGCCGACGGCCACGAGATCGGCCACCACGGCTATCTGCATGAACACCCGAACGAACTGACCCTTGAGCAGGAGCGCTACTGGTTCCAGCGCGGCCTCGACGTGCTTGAAAGCTTCAGCGGGACACGGCCTGCCGGTTTCCGCGCGCCCTCCTATCGCTTCTCGCGCAATACGCTCGACATCCTTCTGGAGGCCGGCATCCGTTACGATGCGTCGCTCTTCGGCGATGAGATCCCCTACCGGCTCACAAACGGCGCCGGCGCACTGATTGAACTGCCAAGTCATTACGCCATGGATGACTGGGCCCACTACATGGTCGGACGCGATCTCAACTACATGATGCCAATCAAGGCGCCTGCCCACGCCATGGACGTCTTCCGCGCCGAGTTCGATGCCGCCTGGCGCCACGGCGCCATGTGGATTGCGGTCTGGCATCCCTTCCTCTCGGGCCGCCTGGCCCGGTTTGAAGCGATCGGAGAGCTTATGGACTACATGGCCGGCAAGGGCGACGTCTGGTTTGCAACCCTCGGCGAGATCACCGCCCATGTGGAAGCTCTCATCGCAAGCGGCACCTGGACCCCTCGCACCGATCACCTGCCGCAATACCCCGGCCCAATCCCTGAGCTGACGGAAGGCCCCTAGTTGTTTGCTCCCGATGACCGATGCGCTTTGTGTAGTTCGATG
>JBCCEL010000129.1:0-14583 GCA_039030315.1 Pseudomonadota bacterium | reverse complement strand
CACGTTCAACTGATAGGTCTGCTCCAGGCAATAAGCCCCTTCCAGGGCCGCGTGCAGCGCCTGGTCGGTGAAGCAGAACCAGGTCGCGCCCGCGGGAAACTCGAACAGAGCGTGGTCGGAGCTCTTCTGAAACTCGGCATCCTGTTTTCCACGGTCGTGAAGGTTCAGCATGATGTGATCGTAATGGGTGCGCGGCCAGTGGGTCTGACGGGTCAGATTGAGAAAGGCGAACTCGCCGAACCTGGGCTCTCGGATATCTCTCAGGTACCTGGAGGCAAAGGCTTCAAAGCCGTGTCCGACCTTCCAGGTGCGCGGCTTCCCATGCGGGTTGATGTTTGTGAAGATGCGGAAGATGCGATTGCCCTTGATGGGGCGCCGCTTGAACGCATCGGGATGCAGGAGCGAATCGTCGAACCGGTAGGCCTTGTCCGACGACACCTTTCCGATCTTCTTCCGGCCTGCGATCTCCACCGGACGGTATGTGGTTCTCTGGGCCTCCAGATTTGCCGCGTATGGTCCAAGAATGTTGCTCAGCCATTCCTGGGTTGTCGCCCGGTAGCGCTCCAGCATCCCTTCCAGCAACCCTTTGACGTCGCTGCCGACATCGCCGGTACCGGAGAGCTTGCCGAGATAAGGATCGAGCGTGATGTTCTTCTGGACACCGTCGCCGAGGCTTGACCCCAGCAGCGCCTGCTCGTCCTGGCTGAAGGCGAAGTTCAGGTTTTCAAGAAACACCACACGGCCGTCTTCGAGAGCAGCCACGGCATCTGCCTGGTTCTCGGCAGAGTTTTCCGAACCCTCGTAATGAAAAGGAGCGATCGCGTTCATTCCGGATTCTCTCGTTTCAGATTTGCCATGAGCGGTATGGGCGCATAAACGGTCTGGCCTTGATGCATGTCAAGCTGACCGGCACAGATGGACATTTCGCCGCTCTTTTTGTTTGCCATCAGTGAAGTTCCTCGCCAAATGTCGCGCTGATGGATCAACGGAGGCCCATGGTATGCATCGGACGCTCAGCCTGCTCGCCGTCCTTGTGATATTCGCATTTGGCGCGCCGGGTCTTCGTGCCGGTCAGTCCGAGAGCCCGGTCATCCTGACCATCGCCGGCGACATCGGCGCGTCCAACCGCAGCGGGCTTGACGCGTTCCGGGACGGTTTCCTCAACTATCATGAGAAGACCTTCAAGGCCGCGTTCCAGTTCACCCGGGCTGAGCTGGCGGCTTTGCCGCAAGTGGAGATCGTAGCGCACGGAGCTTCTGAGGCCTGGACAAAGCCCGTTGCCCTCAAGGGCCCCTTGCTAACGGATGTGCTGGCGCGCGCCGGTGCCGGTGGCAAATCGGTAACCCTGGTGGCTCTCGACGGATATGCTGCGGAACTGGACCCCGCGGCGCAATCGGCGCAAAAGTGGATCCTCGCTCACTCCATGGACGGCAAACCCTTGAGCCTTGGCGGACGCGGGCCGCTGTGGCTGGCGCGCGATACCGGCAGCGGCAAGGCCAGCGAGGAAGAGCTGGCGAAGTGGGTGTGGTCGGTCTTCTATATCGAGGTGGGAATGCAATGACGAAATCGGTACTGGGGATCATCGGCGGCTCGGGGTTCTACGACCTGGAAATGCACGGCGCCCGCTGGGAGACAGTCGAAAGCCCCTGGGGCGAGCCGTCCGATCAGATCAGGCGGGGCGAGATCAACGGTCTGCCGGTGGCGTTTCTGCCCCGCCACGGGCGCGGGCACCGTATCCCGCCGTCTGAAATCAATTACCGCGCCAATATCGACGCCCTGAAGCGGATTGGCGTGACCGACCTGGTGTCAGTCTCGGCCGTCGGGTCGTTTCGCGAGGAACTGGCGCCGGGCACCTTCGTCATAGTGGACAACTTCATCGACCGCACGTTCGCGCGGGTGAAGAGCTTTTTCGGAACCGGCTGCGTCGCCCATGTCTCCATCGCCCATCCGATCAGCTCAGGCCTTGCAGACACGGTGACCGCCGCTGCGGAGGCGGAGGGAATCAGGCACCACCGCGGCGGCACCTACCTGGCCATGGAGGGCCCGCAGTTTTCCTCGCTTGCCGAAAGCCATCTCTACCGGGCCTGGGGCTGCGATGTCATCGGCATGACAAACATGCCGGAGGCCAAGCTCGCCCGGGAGGCGGAGATCTGCTACTCCACCGTTGCCATGGTGACGGACTACGATTCCTGGCACGAGGACCACGGCGAGGTCGACATCACCTCGATCCTCAAGGTTATGAAGGCCAATACCGAGAACGCGGCGCGCCTGGTGATCCGGATCGCCACGGACTTTCCCAAGGAACATCCCGCCTGCCCGGACGGCTCTGACCGCGCCCTGGAGTATGCCATCATCACCGCACCGGAAGCCCGCGATCCGGACCTGGTCGCCAGGCTTGATGCAGTTGCAGGGCGCGTTCTGGCCTGAAGGCGAGGTCAAACTTTTCTGCGGATTTCTGTTTGATTCGGCTTCACCTCGCTCCGCAGTGCGTTAGACTGCGGTCCTGATGAGGGCGGGCGTACGCGCAACCCTTGCGCGCGCCCTGCGCATTGGGAGAAGTCATCATGAAACGAATTATTCTGGCAGTTTCGGCTGCTCTGGCGCTCGCGCTGACACTGGCGGCCGCCAAGGCCGAGCCCTTCAAGGCCGGCTTTGTCTATGTCGGGCCGGTGGGGGACCACGGCTGGACCTACCGCCACAACAAGGGCCGCGAGGCGGTTGAAAAAGCCTTCGGCGACAAGGTCAAGACCACCTACGTGGAGAGCGTCAAGGAAGGCGCGGACGCAGAACGCGTCATCCGCCAGCTGGCGGCCTCAGGCCACGGCATCATCTTCACCACATCGTTCGGCTACATGAACCCGACGATCAAGGTGGCGAAGCAGTTCCCCAAGGTGAAGTTCGAGCACGCCACCGGCTACAAGCGCTCCGATAACGTCTCGACCTATTCAGGCAGGTTCTACGAAGGCCGGACCGTGTCGGGCATCATTGCGGGCCACATGACAAAATCGAACGTCATCGGCTACATCGCCTCGTTCCCGATCCCTGAAGTGGTGCGCGGCATTAACGCATTCACCATCGCTCTTCGCCGTGTCAACCCCAAGGCCACGGTGAAGGTCGTCTGGGTCTCCACCTGGTACGATCCCGGCAAGGAAGCCGAAGCGGCCAAGGTGCTTATGGACCAGGGCGCTGACGTGATCCTCCAGCACACCGACTCTACCGCCCCGCTCCAGGCCGCGCAGGATGCCGGCAAATGGGCGGTCGGACAGGCTTCCGACATGACCCAGTTCGCCCCCAAGGCGCACCTGACGGCCATCATCGACAACTGGAACGGCTACTATGTCGACCGCGTCAAGGCCGCCATGGACGGCACCTGGGAATCGAAGGACACCTGGGAAGGCCTGAGCACGGGCATGGTCGAAATGGCGGCCATGAACGAGGCGATCCCGGAAGCGGTCCGCAAGGAAGCGGCTGAGGCAGCCGAAGCCATCAAGGCCGGCAAGCTGCATCCCTTCCAGGGCCCGTTCAACAAGCAGGACGGCACCGTCGGCGCCAAGGAGGGCGAAAACCTGGATGACGGCACGCTCCTCGGCATGAACTGGTACGTGGAAGGCGTTGAAGGCAAGTTGCCGAAATAACCTTCCCTGAAATCTGTAACTGACTGTCGCATCCCGCCCCGGGCACTGTCCCGGGGCGGGATTTTTCGTTAGAAGCATTCAGTGATTGCAAAGAGTGCGTTCCCCGTGACCGACATTTCCGATTTCATCGACAAGATGCCGAAGGCCGAGTTGCACCTCCATATCGAGGGAAGCCTTGAGCCGGAGATGATGATGCAGCTGGCGGAACGTAACGCTGTTCAGCTTCCCTACCGCTCGGTCGAAGAGGTCCGGGCGGCCTACCGGTTTTCCGAGCTGCAGGACTTCCTGGACCTCTACTACCAGGGCATGTCGGTGCTGCAGACCGAGCAGGATTTCCACGATCTCACGCGCGCCTATCTGGCAAAATGCCGCGAGCAGAATATTACCCACGTGGAGATCTTCTTCGATCCGCAAGGCCACACCGAGCGCGGCATTGCGTTCGAAACGGTGCTGAACGGCATTGAGGCGGCGCTGAAGCAGGGAGAGGCCGACTACGGCATCAGCTTCAAGATCATCATGTGCTTCCTGCGCCATCTCTCCGAAGAGCAGGCCTTTGCGACGTTGGAACAGGCGGCGCCGCACAAGGACCGGATTCTCGGTGTGGGCCTCGATTCATCGGAGGTCGGTCACCCTCCCGCCAAATTTGCCAGGGTCTTTGAAGCAGCCGCGGCGGCCGGTTTCATCCCTGTTGCCCATGCCGGCGAGGAAGGCCCTGCAGAATATGTTTCCGGCGCCCTCGACCATCTGAAGGTCAGACGGATCGATCATGGCAACCGGTCGCTCGACGACCCCGAACTGGTGGCCCGCCTGGCCGACGCGCAAATCACCCTGACAGTCTGCCCTCTATCGAACCACAGGCTTTGCGTTGTGGAGGACATGGCGAGCCATCCGCTGAAGAGGATGCTGGACCTTGGTCTGCGGGTAACCGTCAACTCGGACGACCCCTCCTATTTCGGCGGATATGTGAACGAGAACTATCATGCCGTTCAACAAAGCCTCGGGCTGAACCTCGACGATATCAAGACTCTTGCCCGAAACTCCTATCTCGGCTCATTCATGAGCGACACAGACAAACAGGCCGCCCTTAATGTATTCGACGAGTTCGCCGCCCGCGCGGCCTGAGGATGCTCCCATGGATCTTCGCGACGGTTTCGACATCAAACGCTACATCCGGACCATTCCGGATTACCCCAAGACAGGCATCCTGTTCCGGGACATCACGACCCTTCTGGCTGATCCTCACGGTTTCCGGGCCTGTGTCGACGAGCTGATGTGGCCGTTCCTGCGCCAGAACATCGATTATGTCGTCGGCATCGAAGCACGCGGCTTCATCCTGGGCGGCGCGATCGCCCATGAGCTGGGGACAGGCTTCATTCCTATCCGCAAAAAGGGCAAGCTGCCGCACCACGTGATCGGCCGAGATTACCAGCTGGAGTACGGCGTGGACACCATGGAGGTCCACGCGGACGCCATGAAGAGCGGTAATCGTGTGCTGCTGATCGACGATCTGATCGCCACCGGAGGGACGGCCACAGCGGCAATCGATCTGGTCCATGACACTGGAGCTGATGTCGTTGCCGCCGCTTTCATTGTCGACCTGCCTGATCTTGGCGGTTCGGCCAAGCTGCGCGAACGCGGCGTCAAGTTCCACACGTTGGTTGAGTTCGAGGGCGAGTAATGGCGTCCTGGGACCTGCTCGCCAGCTTCGCGGTGGCCACGTTGCTGTTCGGCTACATGCCGGGTCCCGCCATCGTCTATACCGCGGCCCAGACACTCGCCTTCGGGCGGCGCGGCGGCTTCATGGCTGCCCTGGGCCTGCATATCGGCGGCTATCTTCATGTGATCGCATCCGCGCTGGGTCTGGCTGTGATCCTGACCCTGGTGCCGACCCTCTTTGTCGCGATCAAGATTGCCGGCGCCTGCTATCTGATCTGGCTGGGCATCGCGATCATCCGTTCCGGTGCGACCTCGGCGGACCTGCCCGCGGTCGACCGCAAGAACGCCCGGCGCGCCTTTCTCCACAGCATGCTGGTGGAGATCCTCAATCCCAAGACCGCCCTGTTTTACATCGCCTTCCTGCCGCAGTTCGTTGATCCGTCTGCGGCCTGGCCGGCATGGGTGCAGTTCCTGATCCTCGGCACTGTCGTCAATCTGACATTTTCTTCTGCCGATATCGTCACCGTCATGATGACCGGGGAAATTCTCAAGCGCCTCAAGCAGTCCGGTAGCGCCCAGAAGATCATCAAGTGGATCGGGGGATCGGTGCTCGTCCTGCTCGGTCTCAATCTGGCAGCCAGCAAGACATGAACGTCGACGGTCGGCATTACCGTTCCATCTGGCTTTCCGATGACGGCTGGGCCGCGGAAATCATAGACCAGACGGTGCTGCCCCACAGGTTCGAGATTGTCCGCCTGGAGAACCTGGAGGATGCGGCCCGGGCCATCGAGATCATGCAGGTGCGCGGCGCCCCGCTTATCGGCGCAACGGCCGCTTACGGGATCTGCCTTGCCTTGCGCGAAGATGCCTCCGATGAGGGCCTGGAGCAGGCCGCCGAACGCCTCCGCATCACCCGGCCCACGGCCATCAACCTCCTCTGGGCGATCGACGAGATGCTGGCGGCAGTGCGGAACCGGCCAAGGGAAGAGCGGGCCCGGGCCGCCTACGCCCGGGCCGCGGAGATCTGCGACGAGGACTCCGAGACGAACCGGCGGATCGGGGAGCATGGCCTTGAACTCCTCCGGGACCTCTCGGAGCGCAAGGGCGGCGGCCGGGTCAACATCCTCACCCATTGCAATGCCGGCTGGATCGCCACGGTCGATCACGGTACCGCGCTTTCGCCGATCTACCAGGCGCACGATGCCGGCCTCGATGTGCATGTCTGGGCGGACGAAACGCGGCCGCGCAACCAGGGTGCGGCTTTGACCGCCTGGGAGCTGGGCAAGCACGGCGTGCCGCACACCGTTATCGCGGACAATGCAGGCGGCCATCTGATGCAGCACGGCGAGGTGGACATCTGCATAACCGGAACCGACCGCACCGCTGCAAACGGCGATGTGGCCAACAAGATCGGGACCTATCTGAAGGCGCTGGCGGCGCGTGACAACGGCATTCCGTTCTACGTCGCCCTGCCCCACTCCACGATCGACTGGACGATTGCGGACGGGGTTCGCGACATTCCGATCGAGCAGCGGGACGCTGAAGAGGTGACCCATGTTCAGGGCCTTGCCGCTGATGGAACGGTTCAGAGCGTACAGGTCTCGGCACCGG
Organism: Pseudomonadota bacterium; assembly: GCA_039030315.1. Classification (GTDB taxonomy): domain Bacteria; phylum Pseudomonadota; class Alphaproteobacteria; order Rhizobiales; family CAJQND01; genus JAAEUE01. Next base: position 7,681 of record JBCCEL010000129.1, on the reverse strand, counting down.
GCAGCCCCGCCGGAAACTATGCCTTCGACGTGACCCCTGCCCGCCTCGTTACCGGCCTGATCACCGAGCGCGGGATCTGCGAGGCGTCGCCCGAGGGCCTGCTCGGCCTCTACCCGGAACGCGCCGAAGATGGCTCCTGATCCGCGTCGCGAGATCATCAGGACCGCTTGTGCCCTCAGCGAGAAGGGGCTGTCGCCCGGCATGTCCGGCAATGTCTCTGCGCGCTGCGATGGCGGCTTTCTGATTACGCCTTCAGCAACCCCTTACGACCAGCTTTCCGGCGATGACATTGTCATGATCGGCGGGGACGGACAGGCGGCCGCCGGTCAGCGGAAGCCATCGAGCGAGACGCCCTTCCACCACGCCATTTACGAGACATTCGCGGAGGCAGCGGCGGTGGTCCACTGTCATTCGCCCAAGGCCACGGCGCTTGCCTGTCTGCGCAAGCCCATCCCGGCGTTTCACTACATGGTGGCGGTCGCGGGCGGCAGGAAGATCCCTCTCGCCGGCTATCACACGCCTGGAACCGAGGCGCTGGCACTGGACCTCGTGAACACCCTGGAGGGCCACAGAGCCTGCCTCATGGCCAATCACGGCCTGATCGCCCATGGCCCCTCGCTCAGGGACGCCCTCTCGCTCACAGAAGAGATCGAGACCCTCGCGTCCATGTATCTCGACGCCCTCGCAGCCGGCGAGCCCCACATCCTGAATGATCAGGAAATGGAAGAAATCCTGCAGATGTTCAAAGGCTACCGGCCGGGCTAACCTCTCGTGCCACGGAGAAAGCCTTCCCGCTCAAGCCTGCCTCACACTCCGTCTCTCCCGCGCAGGCGGGAGTCCAGGGCCGTTGGCTGCGAATGAAGTGACCCGCCCTGGATGCCCGCCTTCGCGGGCATGACGAACGTTGAATTGCCGGCTTGGAGGCACCTGCCCTGAAGCTGAAGCGTGCCGCGTTCTGGCGCTCATGCCACGGAGAGAGATTTCCCACTCAGGACTGCCTCACCGTCCGTCGCTCCCGCCTGCGCGGGAGTCCAGGGCCATTAGCTGCGAATGAAGTGACCCGCCATGGATGCCCGCCTTCGCCGGCATGGCGACGGATGAGCTATGGGGGCCGGGGAGGAGAGCGATGGGCACGGTTTAGGTTACCAGCCGGCCGCCTCAGTCCGCGTTTGCCAGTTTCCAGGCCGGGAGGGCCTCGACCCGGGCCAGCCACGTGGCGAGGTTCTCGAACTGCGAAACCGGCATGCTGCAGGCCTCACGGTAGCAGAGGATGGCGGAAACGGAGATGTCGGCGGTGGTCATGGCGTCCCCGCTCAGCCAATCGCGGCTTGCCAGGTGACCATCCAGAACCGCGCCCAAAGTCTGAACCTCCTCTGTGGCTTTCTCCATGTCGATATCCTCGCGACCGAAGAAGTGCCGGCGAATGAACTTTGAACAGGCAGGCATGAGATGGCAGGCTTCCCAAAACTGCCAGCGCATGATGTCGTAGCGCTGATTGGATTTCGGCCAGATGTCCGCCTCGCCGAGGGCCGCCATATAGTTGATGATGGCGTTGGATTCCCAAAGGCTCGTGCCGTCATCCATCTCAAGCACCGGCATCTTGCCATTGGGGTTCAGCGCCAGAAACTCTTCCGACCGCTGCTCTCCTGCCCGCAGGTCGATGAAGACCTCCTCGATATCCAGGCCGAGCAGGGAGTTGACGAGGATGCATTTGCGGGCATTGGGGGACGCGGGGAACACATGCAGTTTCATGGATAGCACCTTTGTTTAACTTATTGGTTAAGTATTAGCTGGTTGCCACACTTCGCCCAGTCAGTCAACCATTCGGTTAACAAAACTATCAGCGCGGCACGTCACCGGCGATCGTGATCCGCCGCATCACCCGGCGTTGGCCGTCATAGTCGTTGATGGCACAATGCTGGGAACAGCGGTTGTCCCAGACCACCAGAGTTCCAGGCTGCCAGCTCAGCCTTGAGGTGAATTCCGGCTGGATGGAATGGGCAAAGAGATGATCAAGCAGAGGCCGGCTTTCGGCCACCGTCATGTTCTCAAAGCAGGCCGTGTGGGCGGGGTTCACATAGAGCGCCTCGCGCCCCGTCTCCGGATGGGTCCGCACCACGGGATGCAGCGCCTGAAGCGTGCCGGGCTCAACGCCGGTGCCCTGCATGGAGCCGGATGTGAGATGGTCACCCCGCAGGGCCGCGGCATTCAGGTTGGACGTGCTGACCCCCTTCAGTCCCCTGAGGGATGATTTCAGGCCATCGGACAGTTTCGCGAATGCGGCATACATGTCCGCAAACAGGGTGTCCCCGCCCCGGGGCGGTGTTTCGACTGCATGGAGGACCGTACATTTCGGCGGTTCCGGCAGGTAGGTGGTATCGGAATGCCACATGCCGCCGAAATTGCTCGTCTGCTCCGGCTCCTTGATGATCTCCGTGATCTGGGGATGTCCTTCCATGCCCTTCGCGAAGGGATAATCGGAAATCTCTCCAAACCGGGCCGCGACGGATACCAGCTCATCCGGAGAAAGCGCCTGGTCGCGCACGGCGATCATCTGGTGCTCGAGAAAGGCCGCATACACCTCTCCAAACCCGGCTTCATCCAGCCCGCGCAAATCGATACCGGCGATTTCCGCGCCCAGAGCCCCGCTCAAGGGCGTAACCTTCATGTTACCTCCACGTCCTGCCGCTTTTGCAGATCAGAACGTTTATGATACAATTGCAAGCATGATCAGAACCATTGCTCTTGCCGGACTTTCGCTGACCCTGTTTGCGTCCGCCGCCAGCGCGGGTCCGAACTGCACCTGCCGGTACCAGGGGCACAATTACAAGATCGGCGAAATTGCCTGCATCCTCGGCGATCTGAAACGCTGCGAAATGCAGCTGAACAACACCTCCTGGCAGACCGTCTCGCAAGGATGCCCGCAGGTTCTGCTTCCCAATCCGCCCATGAGCACGCCGAAGCTGCCGCATGCAGCTGAAAACGCGCAGGGCTGAGACATTCGGGAAAATTCTGAAGGGATCAAGGATGGGACCGTTGCGCCTGTGGTGCTCGCTGTTTTCCCTCGTCCTGACCGGATTGGCCCTTAGCACGGGAATTGGGCGTGCTGATGACCGGCCGGGTGATTTCGACTACTACGTCCTGGCGATCTCATGGTCTCCGACCTTCTGCGGCCAGCGCGACAACCGTCGACGCAACCCTCAACAATGCGATGTTGGCCGGCGCTTTTCCTTCGTGGTCCACGGGCTTTGGCCGCAATATGACCGGGGATGGCCGGACTACTGCCGGACGAACAATCGCTATGTACCCAACAGCCAGATCCGCGAGATGCTGCCGATCATGCCCTCCAAGCGGCTGATCATCCATGAATGGCGCAAGCACGGCACCTGCAGCGGCCTCAGCCAGCGGCAGTATTTCGGCGCAACGCGCGAGCTGTTTGGGCGCTTCCTCGTTCCGGCCCGCTACGTGGCCCCGTCCCGCACCATCCTGACGACGCCGGATGAGCTGGTGAATGATATCGTGAAGACCAATCTCTGGCTGAAACCAGCAATGATCTCGGTCCAGTGCGGAAACGCACGCGGCCGCGCCAGGCTGTCGGAGGTTCGCGTGTGCTTCAGCCGCGACCTGAAACCCGTCGCCTGCGGCCACAATGAGCGGCGGCGCTGCCGAGCCCGGACCCTGGTGATGCCCCCTGTCCGCTAGAGGGAAGTCGTCAACAGGGCCTTGATGATCCGCGCGTCCCGGCTTAGGTGGTGTGGTGAGATGCAGTTCGGAGACCGCTGATGCGCGCCGCAATATTCATTCATCTGGACGGAGACAGTTCGGGCCTCCTGGGCAAAGCGCTGGAACACGCTGGAATCGCTTGCGATGAGTTTCATCTCCACAATGACGTTTCCACACCGCATCCGGACAATCATGACATCATGATTGTCATGGGCGCCGCGCAGCAGACCTGGGAAGAAGAAGAGAACCCCTGGCTGGTGCACGAAAAGGATGCGATCCGCCACTGGGTCCAGGATCTGAAAAAGCCGTTCTTCGGTATCTGTTTCGGGCACCAGCTGCTGGCGGATTCGCTCGGCGGTGAAGTCGGACTGGCGGAGACCAGCGAAATCGGCATCACCCGGGTGAACCGCCATGCGAATGCGGCGGCCGACCCGGTGTTCTCTGCCATGGTTGAGGACGGCGGCTGGATGCAATGGCACCATGCGGAGGTGAAACGCGCCCCTGAGGGCGCCGAGATCTTCGCTTCCTCACCGGATTGCGCCATCCAGGCCATGCATTTCGGCCCGTCCATTGTTTCGATCCAGTTCCACGCCGAATCGTCCCTGAAGACGCTTGAGAAGTGGAAGGATGATCAGGTGACCCTGGATGCCCTCCACAAGGCCTCCGGCGAAGGCGCCTACGATTCTCTGATAGCCAATGCGCGCGAACGCATGCCCGCCACGGAACAGAACGCCATGCGCCTCTTCAACCGCTGGATCGAGGTGAATGGTCTGGGCCAGAGCCGGCTGAGCGCTTAAGTCCCATTGCCCCCGCACCATGCCGTCGTCGGGCTTGACCCGAGGACCCAGGGCGGCAGCAATATCTGGATGCAAGAGAGGGCGGCTCCTCAGACCTTCAGCACCAGCTTGCCGTTGTTCTGCCCGGAGAACAGCAGGTTCAGGGTTTCCGGATAGGCGTCGATGCCGCCGTCGCGGACGTCCTGGCGGAACTTCAGCTTGCCTGCGCTGTTCCATTCGCCGAGGTCCTTGATCGCTTCTGGATAGCGCTGGATGAAGTCGAAGACGATGAAACCGCGCACGGTCAGCCGGTTGGCCAGGATGCTGATGAAGTTCTTTGGCCCGGCCGGCATCTCGGTCGCATTGTACGCCGAGATCATGCCACAGACCGGGATCCGGCCGAACTGGTTCATCTGCGCCAGCACCGTGTCCAGGATCTCGCCGCCGACATTCTCGAAATAGACGTCGATCCGGTCAGGACACGCGGCGCGGAGATCCTTGTAGAGATTGCCCGCCTTGTAGTCGACGCAAGCATCGAAGCCGAGCTCGTCGGTGACATAGGCGCACTTTTCAGGACCGCCAGCGATACCGACCACCCGGCAGCCCTTGATCCTGGCGATCTGACCGACGATGGATCCGACGGCCCCTGACGCGGCAGACACGACAACGGTTTCGCCTTCCTGCGGCTTGCCGATATCGAGCAGACCGAAATAGGCGGTGATCCCCGGCATGCCGAGACCGCCCAGCCAGTCGTCGAGGCCTGCGGCGTTCAGATCCACCTTGGCCACGCTCTGGCCATCCGAGACAACATACTGCTGGACGCCGAACAGGCCCGTCACGGAATCACCTTCGGCAAATTTCGGGTGGTTCGACTTCACTACGGTGCCACCGGCCAGCGCCCGCATGACTTCGCCGATCCCCACAGGCTGCACGTAGGAGCGCCCCTCGTTGAGCCACCCGCGCATGGCCGGGTCGATGGAAATCATCTCGACCTTGACCAGGAATTCGCCCTCGCCGGGTTCGGGAACCGGCTCGTCGGCAAATGCGAAGAGATCGGACGTCACCAGCCCGGAAGGACGGGCGGTCAGGCGGGCTGTGCGGTTCATCGGCATCGAGGCTCCTTCATCTGCCGGTCTGGCGCACAGGGATGCGGCGGCGGACCAGAATTGCTTTGCGTTCACGTGCCCAATTGCGATAGCAAGATTGCAATTCCCCAGCACGCAGAAAGTTTCACATCATGAGCACTCAAGGTGGCGCGCGGTTTCAGGCTGCGGTCGTTCCGGTCACTCCGTTTCAGCAGAACTGCCTGCTGATCTGGGACTCAAGCAGCATGAAGGGCGCTGTGATCGATCCCGGCGGCGATGTTCCGCGCATCAAGTCCGCGATCGAGGAAGTGGGCATGGAGGTCGAGCAGATCATCCTCACCCACGGCCATATCGATCATGCCGGCGGCGCCGATGAGATGCGCGAGATCTACGGCTGCCAGATCATCGGACCGCACGAGGACGATCTGTTCCTGCTGGAGGGGCTGGAGAAGCAGGGCCAGGAGTACGGCATTGCCGGCTCACGTAACGTGATGCCGGACCAGTGGCTGAACGAGGGCGATTCGGTGAAGATGGCGGGGCTCGACTGGGAAATCTTCCACTGTCCCGGCCACAGCCCGGGCTCTGTGGTCTTCTTCTGCGATTCCGGCCGCTTCGCGATCGTCGGCGATGTGATCTTCGAAGGCTCGGTCGGACGGACGGATCTGCCCCGCGGCGATCATGACGCCCTGATCGCCTCCATCAAGGAAAAGCTCCTGCCGCTCGGCGACGATATCCAGTTCGTACCCGGCCACGGCGGAGCATCGACCTTCGGCAAGGAACGGCGGACCAACCCGTTCCTGCAGTGAGGGCAGCGTTCCGATCGGACCTGGCGGCTCTGGTCCCGGGACCACCCTCCTGTCGTCCTCGGGCTCGACCCGAGGACCCAGGGCAACGGTGCAAAAGCTGATCGTTGTCGACGTATATCAGCCTGTGACGAGATGCACGTTACCCGCTGATACCTTGGCTCTGGGCCCTCGGGTCAAGCCCGAGGGCGGCACTTTGAGAGATTGTTGAATCCCAACGTGACCGGCCGGCACTAGGCCGCGAGCAGGTCTATCATTCGCCTGACCGCTACCGGGGGCGGTGAGGAGGCGAAGACGGCGAAAAGGTCGATGTCGCCGAAGTGATAGCCAGGCAGGAGATGGACGAGCGTGCCGCTCTCGATCTGCCTGGCAACGCATTCCCTGAGCACGAAGGCGATGCCGAGACCGGCCTCCACCGCGTGCAGCGTGGCGAGGGTGCTGTCCATGGCAATGGCGCCGCGATGCTGGAACTCGAAGAGCTTTCCGGTCCGCCGGTGGGTTCCGGTCAAGCGGTCCGGATGGGCACCGCGCATCCGGCCGATGTAAGGCAGCTTGCGCACCTTGTCCGGACGGCCCGCATCGGCAGGACCGATAAGCTGGGGCCCGGACACCGCGATGATCTCGAAGGTGCCGAGCTTGCGCTGATAGATCCTGACATCCCGGGGTTGGCCGAAGCGCAGCGCCATGTCGAGACCGTCGCGGACCAGGTCCGTGACCGCATCATCATAGACCAGTTCCAGATCCACCTTCGGGTTCTGAGCGCTATATTCCGCCAGCTTCTCCGGAAACCAGCCATAGCCGAACTCGGTATGGACGCCGACGCGCAGGCGGCCGGACGGCTCTTCCTGGTTCAGCGCGATTACATCGAGCGCCTCACGGGCCGATGACAGCATGCGGGCCGCCGGCTCCAGCAGGGCCGCACCCTCAGGCGTCAGGCGGAAGTCTCCGCGTGTCCTGTAGAACAGAGTGACGCCAAGCCTTGCCTCCAGCGTGCTCATGGAACGCGACAGGACGGAAGGCGAGAGGTTGAGTGCCTCGGCCGCATTGCTGACGCCACCCCGGTCCGCGACCGTGACGAAATAGCCAAGAGCTCTGAGATGGGCGGTTGGATTCATTTTTCATTTTCCGCAAACATTGCTTTCAATCAGTGCAATTTACACAAACCGACGTGTCCGTAAACTCAGCCCTGCAGTTGCTCTTTCCTCAAACAAAAAGCAGAGGCGAATACGATGACCGAATCTCCAACGACCCTCTCCCGGCGTTCCCTGATAACCGCAGCGGCCGCGGCGGGGAT
>JBCCEL010000128.1:0-14606 GCA_039030315.1 Pseudomonadota bacterium | reverse complement strand
GAACTGAGACGGCGAATCCCTGAACAGGCGGCCGACACCCTGATCACGGGGCCTTCGATCGAGAAATCGATCGCTCCGCTGCGCTCCTTCGTCACTGAGCCGATGCAATGGGGCCGGCTGTATCTCTGCGGTGATGCGGCGCACATTGTCCCACCAACCGGCGCCAAGGGCCTGAACACGGCGGCATCGGACGTGCATTACCTCTACAAAGCGCTGATGCAGCACTACGAACACGCAGACGGCGCGGGGCTCGAGCAGTACTCCAGAACGGCGCTGGCCAGAATCTGGAAGACTGAGCGGTTCAGCTGGTGGATGACGAACCTCCTCCACCGGTTTCCGGAGCAGAACGAGTTCGATCTCAGGATGCAGCATGCCGAGCTTGCCTTTCTGCGGGAGAACGATGCTGCGCAGAATGTCTTGGCCCAGAACTATGTCGGTCTGCCATACTGATGCGGCCCAGGAGAGCAGTTGAGGAACACCGTCCATGACCATCGCCAATCGTCCGCGGGGCGGCAGCTTTTTTCAGCGGGACCGGTCCTGGCAGCCTCCCGCCTTCGATCCGGAGTACAAGACATCGGTGGTCCGCTCACCGCAGCGTGCGCTTATTTCAATGCCCAACACCCTGTCCGAAATCACCGGCCCGGTGTTCGGCCACGAAATGATCGGCGAGCTGGACGACGACCTGATCCACAACTTTGCGGCAGACGGGCAAAGCGCCATCGGCCAGCGCATTATCGTGCACGGCAGGGTTCTCGACGAGACAGGCCAGGGCGTTTCCGGCGCGTTGATCGAAGTCTGGCAGGCCAATGCAGGCGGCCGTTACCGCCATGACAAGGAAGGCTACATTGCCGCGCTCGATCCAAACTTCGGCGGCTGTGGGCGCACCATCAGCGATGAAGACGGCTATTACCGCTTCCGCACCGTGAAGCCCGGCGCCTATCCCTGGCCCAACCGCGTGAACGACTGGCGCCCGGCCCATATCCATTTCTCGCTGTTCGGCCACGGCTTCGCCCAGCGGCTGATTACGCAGATGTACTTTGAAGGGGACCCGTTGATCCCGCTCTGCCCGATCATCGGGACGATCCCGTCTCAGGAGGCAATCGACACGCTCATCGCTCCGCTGGATATGAACAACACAATCCCCATGGACGCCCGGGCCTACAAGTTCGACATTGTTCTGCGCGGACGCCGTTCAACGGCGTTCGAAAACCGGATGGAGGGCAACTGATGGCACAGCCGCTAAACCAGTTGAAGGAAAGTCCAAGCCAGACCGCAGGCCCTTACGTGCATATTGGCTGCGTCCCGAATTTCTGCGGCATCGGCGGCGTCTATCCCGCAGATCCAGGGGCGGACATGGTCAACGCGAAGACGAAGGGAGAGCGGATCAGCATCACCGGCATTGTCTATGACGGCACGGGCACGCCGCTCAGGGACGTTCTGGTGGAGATCTGGCAGGCCGACGCCAATGGCCGCTATCCCGGTCCGGAAGACCCGCGGGGCGGCGCAGATCCCAACTTCACCGGATGGGGACGCAGGGCCGGTGACTATCAGACTGGAGAGTGGACATTCGAAACAGTCAAGCCAGGCACTGTCCCCTTCCCCGACGGTCGGCCCATGGCGCCGCATATCACGTTCTGGATCGTCGCGCGCGGCATCAATATCGGCCTGCAGACGCGCATGTACTTTCCCGAGGAGGCTGAAGCCAACGCAGCGGATCCGGTACTCACCCGCATTGAGCATCAGAACCGGGTGCCAACCCTGATCTCCCAAAAGACCGGCGATGGGGCCTACCGGTTCGACATTCACCTCCAGGGCGACGAGGAAACCGTGTTCTTCGATATCTGAGGTGATGGCCATCCCGGGCAATGATGCGCGCTTCGCCGCCACCGGGCCGCGCCGCCGGCCGCAAGAACGGCACTTGCAGCCCGGTTTCTCCTTTTTAGCAGACAGACCCGGGCTGTTCTTGCTGCGATGTAGAGATGTTTCTTCTCCAGGGCGGCCCGCTCAGCGGGCAGTTGGGGCGATCTTCTTGTCGACATTGAAGATCGAAATTTTGTTCCCCAGGTTCGCCACATAGGCATAGCCATCCACAATGACAATTCCGCACGGTCTGTCGAAACCGTAGGCCTTTTCGCATAGGACCGTCGCCAGACCAAGTTCGAACTGTGCCGCAAGAGCCAGCACCGCGACACTATGGTCTGCGCAAAGCGCATAGACGTGGTCATTGTAGGCTGCAATATTCACGAAGCTCTGGATTTGCAGACTGCTGGCGGAAATTGCCTTTCCGCAGGTAGGGCTGGCGGGATCGGAAAGGTCCAGAACCGCGATCTCGTACTGGTCGACCACGTAGCCGTTGCCGCCTGAGATCGTGAACCATAAGGGTTTGGCAATGGTGATGGGCAGCACACAGGCCAGGGTCGGGCTGGCCGGCGTGCTGAGATCAAGCACCTCTGGTAGCGCTTGCCGCTCACAACTGAACACGGCGCAATCTCAAAGCCGACATGGATTTCGGCCGTCGCATAGAGGCTGGCGTTCTGACTTGACATCGCCGTCATGGTCACGGTCTGCGGCTCGTCGAGTTTAACCTTGCCTGAAGAGCCGGTGTAGGTCGGCGAACCGGCGACGGAGACGCTTGCCACGCTCTGCACCGACCTTTGGAGCACGAAAGGACAACCCCAGCCGCCGAACACCTGGGCGCGGGTCCTGTCAAGCGGCTACGTCGCGATCGCCGCGACTGGGCCAAACACCGTCTATTTTGTCGATCCGTCGGACGGAACCACCACCGCTCAGCTGCAGATCTCGGATGGTACGGCCTTCGGGGTCTATGCACCCGACCAGGAGCGGCTCTTTGTCAGCGGCAGCGATCTGGGGACGATCAACAGCATCGATGTCAGTGATCCCACTAACTTCGCGGTTAGCGCCACGAGCAAGCTGGAGGCGCTGCTGCTTCCGATTGGTATGGCCCTGTCGCCGGGCGGTCAGACCCTCTATGTGGCTTCGGGGTACTTTTCCGGTACCGACATGCTCCACGCGCTCGACGCCAACACCCTGGCGCTCAGATCCGCTTCGCCGTCTTCGATGAGCTACGATAGCGGTCTTGCCTATCTGGCAGCGAGCAAGGACGGCCAGTGCATATACGCAACCGATTTTGCGCAGCACTGCGTCCAACTGATCGACAGTTCCAGCCTTGCGATCACATCGAGTATCCCGGTGGGACAGGGGCCGCTCGGCATTTGTAGGTCCGACCTTCTCAATGCGCTCTTTGTCTGCTGCTTCGGCGACAACAGCGTTTGCATGATCGACCTGGCGAGCATGGCCGTAGCGGGCTGGTACACCGGGCTGACAGGACCGATGACGGTAGTGACGGGCCCCGACGGCGTGACCGCCTATGCGGCCAATGCGGGCAGTGACGAGATCCTCGTCATCTCCCCGCTCAACCAGCCCGCCTGACCGACCCGCCGCGCGCCTCCCGCGCAATCCGGGAGACAATCGGCAGATTTTCCACAAACCTGGCCGGGACGATTTTGGGTGAATTGCGAAGAAAATTGGTACAGCTGGGAGGAATTGAACCACCGACCTCCTGATCCACAATCAGGCGCTCTAACCAACTGAGCTACAGCTGCACAAAAGGGTGGCGCGGGGGCTCCCCTGCGCGGAGCGGACATTAGGCCTATTCCAAACGATTGACAAGCAGGACCTGAGGCGAAATCTGCTCTTATCGGGCGTTTCGCCCAGCTTTCGCCATTAAGCTTGTTCAGCGATTCCCTCCACTCGGGCTGTGGACCCATCCGCAGATTCCGGCTAAAAACCAAGGTGTGTGCGGCGGGCTGGAAAATGGCCCCAAATCCTTTTCCAGCGCGGAATTCTCAAGCGAGGCCCCAAGAGTTGTATCGACGCGTGCGAGTATGATGCACGGGTCTCGATGGGAGGGATGTGAACGTGAGTTCGAGCACACAGGGCGCCCCCGCACTGGACGACCTTCAAAGCGTGGACGAACCGGTCTGGCTGTGGGATGCCTCGCGGCGCAGGGTCGTCTGGTCCAATCCGGCCGGCCTTGCCTTTTTTGGCGCTGAAACCCTGTTCGATCTGATCGACCGCAGATTTAGCACAGACGAGCCGGGGGTCGCCGCCATCGTGGCCGTTGCAGACCAGCTCGATCCCGGAGGATCCGGCGAAGAACTCCTGGACTTTCCGTCCTCTGTTTCTGGCGAGCCGGTGACGGCGACGTGTCAAATCCACAAGTTACCGGATGGCCGCGACGGCGTTCTGGTCATTACGAAACCGGAAGTGGAACACGCCGCCGCCCCGCTGTCCGGAGCGGATCTCATAAATGCCCTGCCCCAGTCGATCGCCGTCCTCACGTCGGCCGGGCAAATCCTGCAGCACAATGCTGCCCTGGCTGATCTCTTCGAGACCGGCGCGGTGTCGAGTTTCGCAGGCCTGATTGCCGATGAGGAACTGGCCGCAGAGATTATCAGGGTTTCCCTGGCGGCGGGTACGCTCAGCCAGGTAAAGCCGGTCGTCTGCAGATACGGCAAGCGCGATCTCAGAATCTATGCGCAGGTCCTAGGCTCCGGGGCGTCACGACAACTGCTGGTGATGATGGAGGATGTGACCGATCGCCGGGCGCTGGAGCGGCGCGTGCGCGAGCACGCTGAACGTCTCTCAGACTTCGTAGCATCGGCGGCCGACTTCACCTGGGAACTTGACCGCAATCTTGTTCTGACAAGCATCTCTGACGGCTTCACCGAGGTTACCGGACTGAGCCCCGACAGCGTCACCGGCATCCCGTGGCCGCTCCTGAGCGAGCGGCACGGCTTCGATCAGGACGGAGAGATCAGGAACCTGTTGGTCGATCAGAGTGCCTGGAAGGCGGAAATCGACTGGACCATTGACGCCGGAACCGGTGAAGCGGCGCGGCTGTTCCTCTCGGCGGTGCCTGGGCTCCTGCCCGACGGATCTTTCACCGGCTACCGCGGAATCGGCGCCGGCATTTCCCGGAGCAATGCGGTCGCCGCCGCATCTGACGGTCTTTCGCCCGGCGAACCGGACGCGCCGGCTGATGCTCAGGGCAAAGAGCCTGAAGCGGAAGATAACAGGATCCCGGTGGTGTCTTCAGAAGAACCCGGAGACGGGCTGACGGCCGAAGACGACATTCTGAATGTCGCCGGTTCGGTATCGTCTGATCTGTTCGGCCAGCCTTCGGGGCGGGAGCCGGACGCCACTCCGCGGCTCACTCCGGAGACCCGTTTTCTCGGTGACGACGGCATCACACCGCTGGACGAAGACGACAACGGGACGGTCGACGCCCTGCAGCAGAACCAGGACGGCCCGGCGGACAGCCATGATAGCGCTGAAACCGATGAGAGACCGAGTGAATTGGCCGGCCGGGAGCGAGAAGAGGATGGCCCGGGCTCTCCCGGCGACGCCGACGAGCGGCTCAGCCCCTCAGAACGGTCCATACTGAGCGAGATCGGCGAGACCATCGCCAGAGAGACCGACGATCAAGGCGCGGCGCTGGAACAGGACGACGACGAAGAGGACGTGGCGTCGCCCGGGCTTGAGGATGACGCGGAAGCAAGCGCCGAGCCTTCCGGGCCGGACGCCGGCCTGGACGAAACCGGCGAAGATGTCTCCGGCCAGACGTTGGGGCTCTCCACCCTCGCGGGTCTCCCTGACGGATTAGTTGCGCCCGAAGAGCCCGTGCAACCCGGCGAACACGGAGAGGAGCAGGCTCCAGAAGATGCGCTGGAAGGCGAGCAATCACCTGACGTGGCCGCCGCCCCTGAAATCTCCGAAGATGAGACCACAGATGATGAAACCGATGAAGGGGAGGCCGATCCCCTTGATGCGGCCATCGGTTCGGTGAAGGCGGTGTTTGACGGTCTGCCCGGCGCTTCAGTCATCCACCGGAACGGCGAGGTGTTGCATGTCAATCCGCTGGCAGCGTCCCTGCTCGGATTCGAAAGCCAGGCCGATGCCGTGAAGGGCAACCAGCTCATCGATCTGTTTGGCGTATACGCGGACGATCTTCTCAGTTCCGGTTCAGAATCGGTCACGTTCACGAGCGTCCCGTTCGAGTCCGGTTCGGTGCGCCTGACCGCGTCAGCTGCGGCGGTGCCCTGGCCGGACGGCGAAGCGGTTCAGATCACTCTTCAGTCTGCCGAGCAAGACACCCCGGCCGAAGATGACGCACACCCGCTGCCCGACAACGTTGTGCGGCTCGTGCGCGACGAGATCAAGGCCGGCAGCGAGACCGGCGGACCGACAAATTCCCATCTGCTCGCCATGCTGAATACGGCGACGGACGGGATTCTGACCCTGGACGATCAGGGCCAGGTGCTTGCACTCAACTCCAGTGCGGAAGCGATGTTCGGCTACGAAAACGAAGAGGTTCATGGCAAGCCGCTGACAGAGTTTCTGACGCGGGAAAGCCGGGACAGTCTTGAACGCTATATGGCGGCCGTTGCGGATCCCGGCATAGCATCCGTGTTGAACGATGGCCGGGAAGTGACCGGCATTGAGAAGAACGGCGGCGAGATACCCCTGTTCCTCACACTCGGCAGGCTCGATGGCGGCGACGAGGATGAGCCGGCCAGGTTTTGCGCGGTGTTGCGCGACCTGACGAGCTGGAAGAAGACTGAGACCGAGCTCATAGAAGCCCGGGAAGCGGCAGAGCTGGCGAGCGCCCAGAAATCGGAGTTTCTCGCCAACATCAGCCACGAGATCAGGACGCCGCTGAACGCGATCCTGGGTTTTTCAGAGGTCATGAAAGCCCGGCGGTTCGGTGAAATCGACAACGACAAGTACTCCACCTACGTCAACGACATCCACTCCAGCGGCGAGCATCTTCTGTCCCTGATCAATGACCTGCTGGATCTATCCAAGGTGGAAGCCGGCAAGCTGGAGCTGGACTTTTCGAGCGTGGATCTGGGCGAGGTGATCTCCCAAACCATCAGCCTTCTGTCGGAGACCGCCAGGGACGCGCGGGTGATTGTCCGGTCCAGCGTTGCGGGCGATCTGCCGAACGTGGTCGCCGACCAGCGCTCCATGCGTCAGATCATGCTGAACCTCCTGTCCAATGCCATCAAGTTTACCGATCCAGGCGGCCAAGTGGTGATCTCGGCCAGACTTGAGCAGGACGGCCCGCTAAGCCTGAAGGTCAAGGACACCGGGCGCGGCATGACCGATGAGCAGATCGCGCGGGCCATGGAGCCGTTTCGGCAGGTGGAGGAAGTCAGCGATCAGGCAAGCCCCGGCACGGGTCTCGGCCTGCCGCTCACAAAGGCCCTGGCGGAGGCGAACCGGGCAAGTTTCGACATTTCAAGCGAACCGGAAGTGGGCACCGTCGTCGGGATTTCGTTCCCGACCACCCGGGTGCTGGCCGAGTAATTCTTCTCAGAAAGACCAGTCCCTCGCCTTGGAGACGAGGAAGTCCCTGAACACTGCAACCCGCTTTGAAGCGCGCATCTCTTCTGCATAGGCAAGATAGGTGTCGAAGGCCGGCGGCTCGCGGTCAAGCGGGATCATTACCAGATTGGTGTTGGTTCCGACGATGTAGTCGGGGATGGTCGCGATGCCGATGCCCGTCTGGGCAGCACGTCGGAGGCCGTAAACGTTGTTGATAGTGAGAACCGGCGTGCGTGCACTGCCGTCGGGCCGGCCCGCAGTCTGCAACCAATCGATCTCCGCCAGGTAGGCAGGCGGGGTGCCAAAAGTCAGCAGCCGGTGGTCATCCAGATCCGCCACCGATTTCGGCATGCCGAACTCACGCAGGTACTCCGGCGCCGCGTAAGCATGGTTGTGCACCGTGAACAGCTTGCGCTGGATGATGTCGCCCTCGGTGGGGCGGTGCAGCCGGATGGCAATATCCGCTTCGCGCATGCCGAGATCGAGATCCCTGTCACTGAGCAGCAACTCAACGCTGATATCGGGGTAAAGATCGATGAATTCCGGCAGATGCGGCGTCAACCAGATCGACCCCACACCGACGGTCGTGGTGATTTTGAGAGAACCCGAAGGCTTCTCCCGGGAGTCCATCAGCCGGGTCTCGGTGGCGGCCAGCCGGGAAAACACATCATGGGCGGTACGATAGAGGATTTCGCCCTGCTCGGTCAGTATAAGCCCGCGGGCATGGCGGTGGAACAGAGGGACCTTGAGGTTTTTCTCAAGCCCGCTGATCTGGCGGCTGACCGCAGACTGGCTGAGGCCAAGTTCCTCACCGGCATGCGTGAAGCTGCCGGCCTCGGCGACCGAATGAAATACGCGCAGCTTGTCCCAGTCCATCCCGTTGCCTCCGGCTGTGTGGGAAGAAGGCTACTCGGCAGCTTCCGAACGCACGTCCTGATGGGCCAGATACTTTTCCGCCTCCAGCGCGCCCATGCAGCCGAGCCCGGCCGCGGTCACGGCCTGGCGGAATATGTCATCCGTCACATCGCCCGCCGCGAAGACGCCGGGAATCGAGGTCGCGGTAGAGTCAGGATCGGTCACCAGATACCCGCCTTGTTTGGTCTCCAGCTGGCCTGTGAAGAGCTCCGTCGAAGGGGCGTGGCCGATGGCGATGAATATGCCGTCTGTGGCGATCTCCTCAACTGCACCCGTTTTGACGTTGCGCAGCTTCGCGCCGGTGACACCTAGCGGATTCTCATCGCCCAGCACCTCGTCCAGAACAGTGTCCCAGCGCACGCTGATCTTCTCGTGGTTCAGCAGCCGGTGCTGCAGGATCTTCTCCGCCCGCAATTCGTCGCGCCGGTGAACCAGAATGACTTCCGATGCGTGATTGGTGAGATAGAGCGCTTCCTCGACCGCGGTGTTGCCGCCGCCAACCACGATCACCTTCTTGCCGCGATAGAAAAAACCGTCGCAAGTTGCACAGGCGGAAACGCCGAAACCCTTGAACTTCTCTTCCGTTTCCATGCCCAGCCACTTGGCCTGGGCGCCGGTGCAGATGATCAGGCTGTCGCAGGTATAGGTGTCGCCGCCATCGCCGGTCAGTTTGAACGGGCGCAGGTTCAGCTCGGCCTTGGCGATGTGGTCCGAGACCAGCTTCGTGCCCACATGCTCGGCCTGGGCGCGCATCTGCTCCATCAGCCAGGGACCCTGGATGACATCGGCAAAGCCGGGGTAGTTCTCCACTTCCGTGGTAATCGTCAGCTGCCCGCCGGGCTGTATGCCTTCGATGAGGATAGGCTCCAGCATGGCGCGCGCAGCATAAATCGCCGCCGTATAGCCGGCCGGGCCCGAGCCCAGGATCAGAACCTTGGAATGCGTATTTGCCATGCCGGTCTCCACTTGCCGCTGAATGCGGGGTCACCGAACGGATTTAGTGTCTGCCCTGAGCGTTGTCCATGGCAGGTGGCGGAAAGAGCGCGCAAGCTGTCGAAAACTCAACTCATACCTGCGCCCGTTTCGAATTTTGACGGTTCGCGCACGCTTCTCGCGCTTCCGGCAGGCTAGTGCGCATCGTCCCAGTTGCCGGCCGCTCTTGCGTCAACCTTGATGGGGACCGCCAGCCTGACTGCCGGCTCCGCCGCGCCTTCCATCACGGAGATCGCGACTTCCATCGTCCTCTCGACCTCGGCCTCGACCGCCTCGAAGATGAGCTCGTCATGGACCTGCAGAAGGATTTTCGCCTCAAGCCCGGCGTCTGCCAGTGCGTCCGGCATGCGCACCATTGCGCGGCGGATGATGTCGGCGGCCGACCCCTGGATGGGCGCATTGATGGCCGCCCGCTCCTGGAAGGCACGTTCGGAGGGGTTGGTGGACTTGATGCGCGGGAAGTGGCAGCGCCGGCCGAAGATGGTCTCTACGTAGCCGTGCTCGTGCGCGAAGGCCTTGGTCCGGTCCATGTAGGCCTTGATGCCGGGGAAGCGCTCGAAATAGGTCTTGATGTACTGACCGGCTTCCGAGCGCGCGATGCCAAGCTGATTGGCAAGGCCGAAGGCCGAGATGCCGTAGATGATGCCGAAATTGATCGCCTTCGCCCGGCGGCGCACCATCGGGTCCATTACGTCAATCGGCGTGTCGAACATCTCGCTGGCGGTCATGGCGTGGATGTCGAGCCCGTCTTCGAACGCCTGCTTGAGCTGAGGGATGTCGGCCACGTGGGCGAGAACCCGCAATTCGATCTGGCTGTAATCGGCGCTGATCAGCCTGGAGCCTTTCGCCGCAACGAAAGCAGTCCTGATCTTGCGTCCTTCCTCGGTGCGCACCGGGATGTTCTGGAGATTGGGATCGGATGACGACAGGCGCCCGGTGGAGGTCGACGCCATGGCATAGGAGGTATGGACGCGGCCGGTCACCGGATTGATGAATTCCGGAAGGGCGTCCGTGTAAGTGCTCTTCAGCTTCGACAGCTGGCGCCACTCCAGCACCTTGCGCGGCAGATCATGCCCCTCCGCAGCGAGGTTGTCGAGCACATCTGCCCCGGTGCTCCAGGCGCCCGTTGCGGTCTTCTTGCCGCCCTCAAGCCCCATTTCGCCGAACAGGATCTCGCCCAGCTGTTTGGGCGACCCGATGTTGAACGGCTTGCCCGCAAGCTCGTGGATCTCGGCCTCGAGCCCGGCCATGGTCTGGGCGAAGTCCCCGGACAAGCGGGCGAGGACCGTCCTGTCGACCTCAATGCCGTTCCGTTCCATCTGCGCGAGCACGGATATCAGCGGCCGCTCCAGGGTCTCGTAAACGGTCGCCTTGGCCTCGGCGGCGAGCCGCGGCTTCAACAGCTGCCAGAGCCGCAGCGTGACATCGGCATCCTCCGCCGCGTAGGGCGTGGCTTGCCCCAGGGGCACCTGATCGAAGGTGAGCTGGGACTTGCCGGTGCCGGCCACTTCCTTGAAGGAGATCGGCTTGTGTCCGAAATGGCGCTCGGAGAGATCATCCATGCCGTGCCCTCCCCTTCCCGAATCCAGCACGTAGGAGAGCAGCATCGTATCATCGATCGGCGCGACATCGACGCCGTGCTGCCGCATCACGAGGACATCGTATTTCAGGTTCTGCCCGACCTTCAGCACGGCAGGGTCCTCCAGAAGGTCCTTGAGCGCGGCCAGCGCCTGGTCCTTGGGGATCTGCTGCGGGGTGTCGGCATCGCTGTCGAGAAGGTCGCCGCTGCCGCCGCGGTGACCGACGGGCACGTAGCAGGCGCGCCTAGGCACCGTAGCGAGCGAAAACCCGGCCAGATCCGCCTGCATGGCGTCCAGCGACGTGGTTTCTGTGTCGAACCCGACATGACCCAGCTCGCGTGCCTCGGCAATCCATGCCTCCAAACGTTCCATCGTATCGACGGTCTCGTAGGACTGATTGTCGATGGCGATACCGCTGAGGCCGGCCGCGCAGGCTGCCGCGCCGTCCTCGGGTGTGGAGCCGCCGCCCGCCGCGTCGTCATCTGAGGCGGCCGGGACCTCCTCCTTCGCCGGAGCATCCCAGTGCTTGACCGGCACGTCGATGGCTTCGATCTCGCCGGCCTCAGCGTCGAGTTCAGAGGCCACCCGCTTGGTCAGGGTAGTGAACTCCATCGCCTTCAGGAAACCGATGAGATCCGATGCCCGTGGCTCTGCGACGGCGAACGCATCAAGCGAAACCTCCACCGGAACGTCCTGCTTCAAGGTGACAAGATCACGCGAGACCCGTGCCTGATCGGCAAACTCGATGAGGTTCTCCCGCCGCTTCTTCTGCTTGATGCCATCGGCTTTCTCCAGCAGCGTGTCGAGATCGCCGTACTCCTCGATCAACTGGGCCGCGGTCTTGATGCCGATGCCGGGAACACCCGGGACGTTGTCCACGCTGTCGCCGGCAAGCGACTGGACATCGATCACCTTCTCCGGCCCCACCCCGAACTTCTCCACCACCTCCGCGTGCCCGATCTTCTTGTCC
This sequence comes from Pseudomonadota bacterium, assembly GCA_039030315.1. Classification (GTDB taxonomy): domain Bacteria; phylum Pseudomonadota; class Alphaproteobacteria; order Rhizobiales; family CAJQND01; genus JAAEUE01. The sequence continues at coordinate 2,738 of JBCCEL010000128.1, read as the reverse complement.
TTCATTGTATCGAGCATCTGGATCTGGTCGTTCACCAGCTGCATCAGGTCCTTGTCGGATGAGATGATGCGGACGGTCGCGCCTGCCTCGGCCGCCTGACGGGCGTAGGTCGCAATCAGGTCGTCGGCCTCATAGCCCTCCATCTCGATGGCCGGGACATTGAAGGCGCGGACCGCGTGCCGGATCAGGCCGAACTGCGGACGCAGATCCTCCGGTGGATCCGGCCGGTGCGCCTTGTATTCGGGATAGAATTCGTTGCGGAAGGATTTGGCCGAGTAGTCGAGGATTACGGCCAGATGGGTCGGCGCATCGTCATCCCTGGAATCCCGCAGAAGCTTGTTCAGCATGTTGCAAAACCCCGCCACGGCGCCGACCGGCAAGCCATCGGACTTCCTTTCAAGACCGGGCAGCGCATAATAGGCGCGGAAAATGTATGTGGAGCCGTCGATCAGATAGACATGATCGCCAGCTTTGACGGGAACGGGAACCGGGGCATCTGACATGCCGCAGACTATGCCACCGGTTGCCAGGCGTTTCCATCGCAGAACCGAGAGCACCCACAGGCTTGATCTAACGGCTGCGCCGCCAATGCAGGAGTTCTGAAGGATGGTCGAATTGCAGCCCGCCTCGCGGTTTCCGGACCGGGCGCTTTGCGAGGCTATGAACGATGCCTTTTCCGATTACGCCTTGCCGCTGCAGCTTTCGGAGGAAGATTTTCGCCAGATGATGCGCCAGCGCGGTCTCGACCGGGCTCACTCGCTGGTCGCGGTCGAAGATGGCGGGATCGCGGCGGTCTGGCTGGTCTCGGTGCGGCAGGACCGGGGATATCTGATCTCCAGCGGAACCCGGCCGGCGTTCCGCTCCCGCGGCATCGCCCGCCGGCTCGGCACGGAAAGTCTGGCAACCCTGAAGTCAGCCGGGGTTCGATCATTCCAGACCGAGGTACTGGACGGTAACGACGTTGCCGCTGCCCTCTACTTCAAGCTGGGCATGTCGGTCGCAAGGCACCTGGACTGCTACGATGTACCAGCGCTTGATGACGCGGCCCTGCCCTCTTCTCCCGCCACGGCCGCGAGCTGGAGTGAGCTTGCGGGCCGGACCGCGGCGCTGCGATCGTGGAAGCCGAGCTGGCAGAACAGTGACCGTTCGCTGTCTGCGATATCGGACGGTGTGCTCTGTTCGCAGGTTTCCGATGACATGGGGTTTGCCGGCTATGCCGTGGTCATTCGGGAAAGCGCAACACTCGCCCAGATTGCCGTCCGCCAGGATCGCCGCCGGGAAGGCTTTGGCCGTACTCTGGTCACGCACCTGCGGCAGCAATTGCCTGGGCGATCCCTGCGGGTCATCAATGCGGAGGCGGATGATGCCAGCTTTGCCGGGTTCATGTCATCACTCGGGGCGGTGCGCACGGCCGGTCAGCGCGAGCTTTACACAAATCTCTAGCGCCTGTTTTCCATGTCATGCCGGCTGAGGTGCAGGGGAACTGGTCGGCCTCAGCCTTGCCCAGTCAGGACGTTCAAACAGGAAGGCCAGCGGGGTCCGCTTTGCGCACCAGGCCATGGCCAGCGCGCCGGTGACGGCGCTCACTGTCACCGCCACCGCCAGGAGGTCGGGATCTGAGATGAGGCCGGTTTTCGTTCCGATGATGCGGGTTGCCACCATCGGAAAGGTGAAGGCCACGTAGATGGGCAGCGAGTTCTGTCCGCAATACCTTACGGGGGACACCAGACGGTGACCACCGATCACCGCGCTGAGGGCCACGATGGCGAGGAGGCCCAAGAACCCCAGGACGAGCGCATAGGCCGGCACCTCGACCTTGCCCCAGCTCATGACCTGCAGGTTGGCGGCCGTGAAGAGCAGGAGCAGGCCGGCCGCACCGACGGGCTTGTCCTTGGCCCATTCGGCAAGGTCCTTCAGCCAGGGACCGGCATAGAGCCCGGCAACGAAGAACACGAGGTATTTTGTGGAGGCGTCCGCCACGATCCAGCCGGTGTCCGCATGAAACAGCGAGATCAATGCCGCCGCCGCGATCACCAGACCTGTCGGCAGCCCGCGCACCAGACGCGCGGCAAGGAGAAAGAGCGGCAGGATATAGATGAACCAGATGGTGCCGAACGGCTCGACGGGAATGAGCAGCAATTGGTGCCAGCTGATGTCGTGCTGGCCGTGCCCGGACAGGGCAAGCCGCACGCCGATCTGCAGCACGCTCCAGATCAGGTAGAAATAGGCAAAATGGATCAGTTTCGTATCGGCGAAACGGGTCCAGTTCCGGTTGATCGCGGTAGCGGCGAAGAGGCCGGATATGGCGAAGAACAAGGGCATGCGGAAGGCCCGGGCAAAGTCCACAAGGCCGCCCATGACCGCGCTTTCGCCGGCCGCCAGTTCCACACCGAGGGTGGAGTGCATCATGACCACCAGGATGATGGTGAGGCCCTTGGCGAAGTCCGCCCAGTCCGCCCGTTCAGCCCTGGCCTGGCTTGAAATCGCGCTCATCGACGTTGCTCCTTACCGCATTGCCGGGCGCCCGCACGGGCGACCGGTACCGGATACAGGTGCACGCAGCGTGCCAGAACGGTCTTTACCACCGGTTGAGGCTGGTGCTCCTCAAGCGAATGTGAACACAGATCAGTGGCAGGGCCGGGGCTGAGCACAACACAATTGCCGCGTCAGCCCAGATGGTCTAAAGGAGACCTTCCTCAAGGCACCCGTAGCTCAGCTGGATAGAGCGCTGCCCTCCG
>JBCCEL010000127.1:0-14684 GCA_039030315.1 Pseudomonadota bacterium | reverse complement strand
GGATCTCATGTTTGTAGTAGGGCGCCAGCGCATCCTCATCCCATCTCGGGACGCCATGCTCTCTATGCCCGGTTCGGGACGGGGGTTAAGCCATTTATTAACCATGATCTCCTAGCGTGACCCCAACTGGAGTCGGGCTTTCGCGTCCGGCGTGTTTGTTAGTACGAAGGAATGGGTCACGTGCACTTTTCAGGTGTAACATCGGTCGCGGTCGCAGCGCTTCTCCTTGCTGGCTGCTCCACCTCCTGGGAATCCTACATGCCATCCAGCCCGCCCGAGGGCACGGCAAGTCTGCACACGGGCTCCACCGAGCGCGTCGTTTCCGACCCGCAAGGTGTCAAGCCGCCATATGGTGCCAGCGGCGTCGGCAATGCCTACGAGTACAACCAGGGCTACCAGGTCGGCAGCGGCGACCGCCTGAATGTACGCGTGTTCGGCCAGACCGATCTGACCAGCCAGTACCGGGTGAATTCCGACGGCAACATCTCCATGCCGTTGATCCAGTCGACACGGGTCGCGGGTCTGACCTCGCAGCAGATCGAGGAAGTTCTGACCACCCGTCTGAAAGCAGGATACCTGCGCGATCCGAAAGTTTCGGTGGAAGTGGCGGAGTTCCGCCCCTTCTTCATTCTCGGCGAAGTCCGCAACGCCGGGCGCTTCCCCTACGTGGCCGGCATGACGGTGCAAAACGCGATCGCCATTGGCGGCGGTTACACCGAGCGCGGCGACCAGGGTCCGGTCCTGCTGACCCGCAAGACCGCCGAGGGAACGGTCTCGGAGAAGGTTGACGTCACCACGCAGATGTATCCCGGAGACATCATCTACGTCCGCGAGCGTTGGTTCTAGCCGCACCGGAAAAGCATTCATGAGAGTAATCCACTGCCTGCGTTCTCCCGTCGGGGGCCTGTTTCGTCATGTCCGCGACCTTGCAACAGGCCAGGCTGCACGCGGGCACCAGGTCGGTATCATCTGCGATGCGAACACCGGCGGCGCACAGGCAGACACGGCGCTTGAGCAACTGGGCAGAGCCTGCGAACTTGGCATTCTCAGGACCGATATGGGACGCATTCCCGGCCCGGCGGACATAGGAGCCTACCGGACGATTTCTCGGCACGTTCGTGCCAGCCGCCCCCAGATCATCCACGGCCACGGAGCCAAGGGCGGCGCGTTCGCCAGGCTCTGTGCCTCGGCTGAGGGTCCCCTCGCCATCTATACACCGCATGGCGGCAGCCTCCACTACTCCGGCAAGTCTGCATCCGGTGCGCTCTTCCTCGGCCTCGAAAAGCTGCTCAAGCCGCGCACTGCCGGGTTCGTTTTCGTTGCGCAGTTCGAGCAGGCCGCGTTCACTACCAAGGTTGGTTCATACGCCGGCCAAGACGTCATCGTGCACAACGGTCTCAACGCAGAAGAACTGGTGCCCGTGGAACCTGAGCCGGATGCCGACGATTTCGGCTTCATCGGCGAACTGCGTGAGCTGAAAGGTGTCGATCTGGTGATCAAGGGCCTGGCGGCCGTCAACGAACACCGGCCGGCCACGGCCGTGTTTGCCGGATCCGGATCACAGGAAACAGAACTCAGGAAACTCGCGCAAGCTGTTGGCGTAGAGGGAAAAATCACCTTCGCCGGTCATCAGCCCGCCCGCAAACTCTTCGCCATGGCGCGCAATATCATTCTGCCGTCCCGGGCCGAATCGTTTCCCTACGCGGTTCTGGAAGCAGCAGGCGCAAAACGGCCTCTGATCACGACGAATGTGGGCGGAATCCCGGAGATCTTCGGTCCCCAGAAAGACCTGCTGCTGCCGCCGGACGCTGAGGCCGCAGTGGCCAGGGCCATGCGTCAGGCTCTTCAGGATCCGGCAAGGCACCTGTCCCAGGCTGAAACGCTGCATGCGCGGATCGCCAGGGAGTTCAATGTCGACGTGATGGTGGATAAGATCTCTGCCTTCTATGATACCGTTCTGGCCGCACACAACAGCGCAGAAATCCGCCAGAAATCGGCCGCCTGATCTCCTGAAACTACGACGGTCCCGCCGGCCACGGTGCCACCCCGGCTGGCACTTTTCTTGCGCATACGCACCCAAAATCCGCAAGGACCCGGGACACAGAAATGCGCAAACAGGATCGGACCACAGCCGCCCTCGCCTCTTCAGCCGTTCTTGGATCACTTTCCGGACAGAGCCCATCTGCCGGCCTGGTCGAACGCCTCCGCGATGCGGTTCCGGATCATGTTTCCGAAGAGGCCTGGATCTCGCCATCCGTGATCGGCGCCTTCATGCGGATCATCGAGGCGCTGGTGATCGCCGCGTCCGGCGCCGCAATCTGGGCACTCTACGTCCAGGACGTGAGCCTCCAGAGCCTCACCTATTTCGGCCCTGCCTTCGTACTGGCGATGATCTTCGTCCCCCTGCTCTTCGGCCTTGGCAAGCTCTACTCGATCAGCGCTCTCCTGAGACCGTTCGAGAACGGGCCCCGCCTGCTGCTCGGCTGGTCGATATTCTTCGCCGTTGTCACCGCAGTGGTCTTCTTCTCCAAGATCGGTATTGCCTATTCCCGCGTCTGGCTCGCCAGCTGGTATGTCCTTGGCTTTGCAGCCCTGATCGCGACGCGCATGGTGGCCGCCAGCCTCATCCGCGGCTGGAACACGGAAAACCGCCTCAACCGCCAGGCCGTCATCATCGGCGGTGGCCAGGCGGCTGCGGACCTGATCGAAGCGATAAACGCGTCTTCCAATGTGGATGTCAGCATTGTCGGCATATTCGACGACCGCGGCGACGAACGGTCCCCGCCGGAGGTTGCCGGATACCGCAAGCTTGGCACCGTGCACGATCTCATCCAGTTCGCGCGCTGGAAGCGGGTCGACCTTCTGATCCTCGCCCTGCCCTTGTCGGCCGAGCGCCGACTCGCTGAGCTGACCAAAAAGCTCTGGATCCTGCCGGTCGACATTCGTCTCAGCGCCTATACGCAAAAGCTGCGGTTCCGTCCGCGCGCCTACTCCTATATCGGCAACATTCCGTTCTTCGACGTGTTCGATCAGCCGCTTTCGGACTGGGACTGGATCGTCAAATCCGTATTCGACAAGTTGATCGCGACAGCCGGCATCGTTCTACTTGCCCCGGTCATGGCCGCTGTCGCGGTCGCGGTGAAACTGGAAAGCAAGGGGCCGGTGCTGTTCCGGCAGAAGCGCTACGGATTCAACAACGAGCTGATTGAGGTTTACAAGTTCCGATCCATGTATGCGGACCAATGCGATGCCGACGCTGCGAAGCTGGTCAGCAAGAGCGATGACCGCGTGACAAGGGTCGGCAGGTTCATCCGGAAGACCAGCCTCGACGAACTCCCGCAGTTCTTCAACGTCCTGAAGGGTGATCTTTCGCTGGTCGGCCCCCGTCCGCATGCCACGCAGGCGAAGGCCGAGGAGAAACTCTACGACGATCTCGTCGAGGGTTATTTCGCCCGCCACCGGGTAAAACCCGGCGTAACCGGCTGGGCCCAGATCAACGGCTGGCGCGGGGAAACGGACACAAAAGAGAAAATTCTCCGCAGAATTGAACACGATCTTTACTATATCGAAAACTGGTCTGTCCTATTGGATCTGTACATTCTCGCAAAGACCCCCGGGTCCTTGCTGAATACGGACCAGGCCTATTGACCAGCATTGATGCAAGCGATCTGAGATCAGCCGATTACCTTCCGGCCCGCCGCGGACTGGCGTTCTCTGTCGGCGGCCTGCTGAACGTTTGCGTTGCCGTACTCATCGCCAGCAGCTCGGTCATCTTCATCGAGCCGGCGCCCTACGAGTTCATCTTTCTGCTCACCTTCCTGATCTTCCTGTTCAGCGGAGCCCATGTTCCCGTCATCATCGTGCCGCTGCTGATCCTCGCGGTGCTCTATGCCGGCGGCGGCCTCATGAGCCTGATGCCGTTTTTCAGGGACGAGGATGCGGTCCAGTTCACGGTCGTTTCCGCCTATCTCCTGGTAACAGCAGTTTTCTTCGCCGCCTTTGTCAGCCAGAACACCGAACGGCGGCTGCGCCTCGTGCTCAACTGGTGGGTCGTGGCGGCAGTCATCGGCGCAGTAACCGGCATTCTCGGTTACCTCGACATAGCTGGCGCCGGGAAACTCTTCAGCCTCTACGACCGCGCGTCCGGAACCACGAAGGATCCCAACGTACTGGGTGCTCTTCTCGTGCTGCCGACCGGATACGTCATGTACCGCTTCGTGAAGGGAGGCGTTGACGCCCCCTTGTGGTGCTGCCTGCTCGTCGTGCTGGCGGGCGCGATTTTCGTGACATTCTCGCGCGGCGCATGGGCGAACATGGCAGGCTCGTCGGTGCTGATCATGGGGCTCCTGTTCCTGACAACGCCCTCCAATGCCCTGAAATGGCGGATCATCATCCTCGGTGCCCTGGCCTGTCTGGTGTTGGCGATCGCGCTTTCCGCAGCGCTTTCCGTACCTGATGTGCGCGAAGCCTTCCTCGACCGCTTCACCCTGACCAAGTCTTATGACGTCGGCGAAACCGGCCGCTTCGGCAACCAGCTCCGCAGCATCCCGATGCTGCTGGACCGGCCCAACGGTTTCGGGCCATTGCAGTTCCGCACCTTCTTCAGCGAAGAGCCTCACAACACCTTCATCAACGCCTTCGCCTCCTATGGTTGGCTGGGCGGCATCTCCTTCCTCGCCCTGATCCTCTCCACCTGGATCATCGGATGGCGACTGGTGCTGATCGCAACGCCCTGGCAGCCCCTGTCCATCGTGGTCTGGTCGGTCACTTTCATGACCACTCTCCAGTGCTTCCAGATCGATGTGGATCACTGGCGACATTTCTTCCTGCTGATCGGTTTGACCTGGGGGCTGTTCGCCGCCTCCCAGCGGTACCGATTGACGCCGCCGCGTTCACGTTAGCCCCTCCCCTTTGTGCCTTTGCAATGCCCCGTCAGCGGGAGTAAGAAGGCGCCGGTATCCTCGTATTCAATCTGTGGCCGCTGATCCATCTTGCCCGGAGGCAAGTGCAATGATCGCTTCGTTCTTCACATGGCTGGAAAAGACGGTCGACGCCTTCCCGGAGGAAGAGGCGGTAAAACCTCCGACGACGTTCGCCGCGTTCATTATCCACTATGCCAGGCCGTTCTGGCCCCTGATCCTCGCCAGTTCCCTGTTCGCCACTGTGGTCGCCATCATAGAGGTGATGCTGTTCGGCTTCGTTGGCAGTCTTGTCGACTGGCTAACCCGGTCCGAACGGGAGGGGTTCTGGGATGCCCACAGCACCTGGCTGATCTGGATGAGCGTTCTGGTCCTGATCGTCCTGCCCTTCCTGAAGCTGATCTACGAGGCGATCGTCCACCAGGGACTTCTGGGAAACTTCGCCATGCGCACGCGCTGGCAGGCACACCGCTATCTGCTGCGGCAGAGCATGGAATTCTTCCAGAACGATCTTGCCGGCCGGGTCGCCACCAAGATGATGCAGACCGCTCTGGGGGTGCGAGACGTTGTGCTGAAGGTCACCGAGGTGCTGCTCTATGTCTGCGTCTACTTCACCGCCGCCGTCGTGCTCTTCGCCTCCAGCGACCTCAGGCTGACGGCGCCGATGATCGCCTGGCTGATCGGGTACCTGGTAACCCTCAGGTTCTTTGTGCCGCGGCTATCGCGCATCTCCATGGAGCAGGCCGACCACCGTTCCGTCGTGACCGGCCGCGTGGTCGACAGTTACTCCAACATCAGCACGGTGAAGATGTTCGCCAAGGCCTCGCGCGAAGATGCGTATATTCGCGAGGGCATGGAGGGTTTCCTGGGCAATGTTTACACCCAGATGCGGCTCTCCACGCTGCTGACCGTCACTCTGAATACGCTCAACAGCTTTCTCCTGTTTTCCGTCGCGGCAACATCCGTCTGGCTCTGGTCTATCGAAGCGGTCACCACCGGCGCCATCGCTCTGGCGCTCGGACTGGTGCTGCGGCTGCAGGGCATGTCCCAGTGGATCCTCTGGGAAGTCTGGACGCTGTTTGAGAACATCGCCTTCAACTACGGCAAGGAGCGCGCCGATGTTGGTCAGGGGGTGATCGAAAACTTCTCGCTCACCGTCAGAGCGGGCGAGAAGATCGGCATCGTCGGCCGCTCCGGCGCTGGCAAGTCGACCCTCGTCTCGTTGCTGCTGCGGTTCTACGATCTGGAGGACGGCCGCATCCTGATCGATGATCATGACATCGCCGGGATCACGCAGGAGAGCCTGCGCAGCCAGATCGGAATGGTCACGCAGGACACATCGCTCCTGCACCGCTCTGTTCGCGACAACCTGCAGTATGGCCGCCCCCTCGCCTCCGAGGCCGAGATAGAAGCTGCCGCCGCGCGCGCCCAGGCGCACGACTTCATCCAGGAACTGGAGGATGTCTCCGGCCGCAAGGGATATGATGCCCACGTGGGCGAGCGCGGAGTAAAGCTGTCGGGCGGCCAGCGCCAGAGAGTCGCGATTGCCCGGGTTCTGCTCAAGAACGCGCCCATCCTGATACTTGATGAGGCCACCAGCGCGCTGGAAAGTGAGGTGGAGGCAGCCATCCAGGACAGCCTGGTCGACCTCATGGCCGGCAAGACCGTTATCGCCATCGCCCACAGATTATCGACCATTGCGGCGATGGACCGGCTGGTCGTCATGGACCAGGGGCGTATCGTGGAGATGGGATCGCACGAGGAGCTGCTTGCCAGGAACGGTCTTTATGCCGATCTCTGGGCCCGCCAGTCCGGCGGTTTTCTGGCCAGCAGCGACGAAGCCGCCTTGTCCGGGGCTGCAGCAGGCTAGGCCTGTTTGGGGCCATGTGGGACCAAGCCGTTGCCCTTGGAGGGCTCTTCCTCTCGGCCTTCGGCGCGGCCACATTGCTGCCGATGCAGTCGGAACTCGTGCTTGCCGGTCTGATTGCCGCTGAGGCGGCGCCGGTCTGGGCCTTGTTTTTGACGGCATCTCTCGGCAACACTCTCGGCGCCGTCGTCAACTACGTCCTTGGCCTCTTCATCGACCGTTTCGAGGACCGCAAATGGTTCCCGGCAAGCCGCGAGCAGATGGCCAGCGCGCGCGCCTGGTATCAGCGCTGGGGCGTCTGGACCCTGCTCCTCTCCTGGGCCCCGTTCGGCGATCCGCTCACCGTCATCGCCGGCGTGTTGCGTACACCGTTCTGGCTTTTCCTCACGCTTGTCGCCATCGCCAAGACCGGCCGCTACGCGGTCGTGATCTGGCTGTGCGGCGCCGCGGGGTGGTGTTGAGAATGGTCACGCCTGGGAGCGGAGCCAGTCCACCACGTCGTCGGCATTCCTGTCGGGAGGGAAGACGGGATAGAGGACGTGGACAATCTGGCCATCCCGGATCATCAGGGTCAGTCGTTTGAGAAGGGTCATACCGTCGGATTCAAGCGTCGGCAGAGACAGAGCCGTAAGCAACTCGTGGCCCTCATCGGACAGCAGCGGAAAAGGCAGGTGCAGGCGGGAGGCCGCCTCGCGCTGGTAGTCCGTCGACTGCACGGACAGACCAAAGAGATGATCCACGCCGAGATTGCTGAGTTCGGCATAGTGGTCGCGGAACGCACAGGATTGGGGTGTGCAGCCGCGGGCGCCCGGCAGCATGTCCCACCCATCCGGAAGCGGCACATCGGGCCGGCCCGTCATGGGATAGGCGTAGACCACGCTCAGACCGCCGAGGGCGGAGAGATCCACCAGGCTGCCGTCCGTTCCAGGCAAGGGAACAGGCGGCATCTGCATGCCGGTGAGATGGGCCGCACCTCCATCGTCCTCCGGAGCCGGAATGTTCGACCAGTCAACTTCGGTCAGGTTTGCCATCTGCGCTCTCCAGGGCTTAGTCTTGAGGGGCGGCAAGGCATCTCAATATGGTCTCGGCAGCGTAGATGCTGATCTCATGAGCACCCGCCGTGTCTTCTTGTGCCAGATTGTGGGTTAGGAACACAAATGCCTCTCCAACCCTCTGAAATCCATAGATGTCTGAGACAAGGCCTTCGTCAGGCAACGAGGGATAGTAGTGGGACGTAGGCTGCGGTTCGTGTCCTTCAAGAATGATCTCCCGGCACTCCGCCGGTCGCGAGAGACTGAACACCCAGAACCTGCCGTCGTCGTGGGAGCTGGCGAGAATATGGCCGCTGTCGAGAAATCCCGCATAGAGGCCGAAGTCGATGCCCGTAGTTTCTTCATCGAAGGCATCGGCGATATCCCAGCCAGGGAAGCGCGCCAGGAGCAGCTCGCCCTCGCCATCCGGGAACAGCGCCGCTGAGCCATCCGGCGAGAAGGCCGGCGGGCCGGTGTTCGCCAGTGTCTCCGGCAGCTGAGTGATGCAGATTTCGGCGCCACGCTGCTCAAGCTCATAGAACACCTGCCCGTCCTGGCCCGCGGCGACCCAGAGGAGCAGCCTGCCCGGATCCGGCGTGCCGTGAAGCGTGCAACTGGACTCTCCGAAGGGATCACTCAACTTTGCCGCGACAGTACAAAGCCAGCCGTCGGTCTGCCGGACCTCGATGGCAATGCTCCCTTCCTCATCCGTATGGGCCGCCCAGAGCTGAGTCCCCGTGGATTCGAACAGGCAACCGACCCTGCCGGCCTGGAGCCAGGAGACGTCAGAACGCGGATAGCCGGAATGTTCATGAACAGCGGCGACGTTCCCCGCGAAATCGATCACCTTCAACGTACCCATGTCGCCGTCCATGATCGCAAGCAGAGACGCGAAGGGATGGACAGACAAGGCATTGATGCGCTGCCCCGTCCCGAACTCCTTCAGCGAGCCGCCCTCGCCCGTTTCACAGACGGTGACCGTGCCATTCTCGCTTGCCGCAATGACGTGGCTGCCGTCGGACAACCCCGCCACATGCGCAGCAGAGTGGGAAAGCATGATGGTCCGGCCCCGGTTCCTATCCAACCGCAATCCCGGCACGGCTAACCTGCGAATGCGCTTGTCATGACATCATCAGACGCTCATCGAACGGACAGAACGTCAGGTTTTCATAGCCCGTCTCGGTGATCAGCACCTGGTCTTCAAGCTTGATGCCGAACTCCCCGCCAACCGCTCCGATGTAAGCCTCTACACAGAGCATCATGCCGGGCTCCAGCACGCCGGGGTAGCCGCGTTCGACGAAGTCCTGCGGGTACTTGATCGCCGGCCATTCATCGCAAATGCCGACACCGTGGTACTTGGAGCCATATTTGCGGGCAACGAACTCTTCCGGCAGCATGTGCCCGCCATAGGTCAGTTCCTCGAAGCTCAGACCGGGTTTCAGCATCTCCATGTTCGTCATGATGTGTTCGTGCGCGACCGCATGAAGACGCTTCATCTCGGCCGTCGGCTCACCATCGCCGATGAACCAGGAGCGGGAAATGTCGGCGCACATACCGTAGCAACCGATCAGATCCGTATCCCAGGCCACGATCTCGTTGTTCTGGATGACCCTCGGGCCACATTCCTGGAACCATGGATTGGTGCGCGGTCCAGACGCCAGAATGCGGGTCTCGATCCACTCCCCGCCCCGGCGGATATTGGACTTATGCAGCTCGGCCCAGACATCGTTTTCCGTCACCCCTGGCACACAAACCTCGCGCATTTCGGCAACGGACTGCTCGCACGCATGCATGGCGCAGCGCATGGCCCTGATCTCGTCCGGCCCCTTGATGGCGCGGGCCCGCTCGGTCAGTTCCTCGCCTTCCTCGACCACGATCCCCAGCGCATCCAGCGCCCGCAGCCCGGCAATTTGGATCTTGTCGACGCCGAGCCTGCGATTGCCGCCCGCCCGCGCCCGCAGGATCTCGTCGATCTGGCCGGCAAAGATCCCGGCTTTCTCCTCCGTCCGGTCCCCGGTGGCAAAATAGAAGAAGGAGGCCCCCGACCTGACCTCGCTCACCAGCGGATTGTAGCCGGACAGGTAATCGTAGCCGCCATACTCATAGAGCACCATGTGGCCGTCCGCGGTCAGCAGAACGGCCCGGAACGGGTTGTGCGCATTCCACAGCTGCATGTGGGTGGTGTCGGTGGCGTAACGGATGTTCAGCGGGTCGAAGAGCAGCAGACCGCCCCAGTCCCGCTCCACGATGTGGTCGACCAGCCTCTGCCAGCGGAAGCGCCGCATCTCCTGCAGGTCAGGACACTCCAATCCCGCCGCGGCCCATTCTTCATAGGCGAGCGCCGTCGGACCGATCTCCACTCGGTCATTGTCGTCCGGCGTGTTGTCGGGGCGCATGGCCGGATTGATCTTGGGGTCCGGGATCGAGAAGGCGGAAACGGCCACAATGCACTCCTGGCTTCAGAGCAAGTCATTGCAAGGCTAGCATAATTTGCCTCAGCGTCAGCAACAGCGCTGGAGAGAAAATCACAAGTTCTCGCTCAACCCTCGCCAAGCGATCACGATGATGGCATGCTGACCGCCCAGGAGACTGGCATGAACGAGCCTCGAATCACTGTTCCAGACGTGGAGTACAACGCACTCAAGCAGGCCGAACCCGGACTGCCCATGCGCTGGTATCATGACCCGGAGCAATACCAGCTGGAGCTCGCCCAGATCTGGCAGAAGAGCTGGCTCTATGTCTGCAGGGCAAGTGATCTGGCGGAGGCCCTGGCCTATCGGACCTTTGAGATCGGCAACCAGAACATCGTGATCTTGCGCGACGCCGACGGCATCCTGCGGGCGTTCCACAATGCCTGCCGCCATCGCGGATCGATCCTGTGCACGGAAGATGCGGGCAAACTCAAGACGAAACTCCTGACCTGCCCCTACCATCAATGGTCCTACTCTTGCGACGATGGACGGCTGGTCCGGATCTCCTCATTTGCCGAACCTGATGGATTTTCAAAGGCCGATTACGGGCTCTTTCCGGTTGCTCTGCATGAGTGGCGGGGTTGCATCTTCATTCATCTTGATAACGACGCGCAATTCGATGAACGCCAGGTGTTTGGCCGCCCGACCTCTTTGCTGGCCAACTGGCCGCTGGAGCAGATGGTTGAAGGCGACAGCTGGACCCACGTCATCGACTGCAACTGGAAGACCTGGTGGGAAAACTTTGGAGAATGCCTGCATTGCCCCGGCGTGCACCCGGAACTCGTCGAGCTGGTGCCGCTCTATGGCCGGCGCATCATCAGTCCGATGGACCTGCCGGACTGGACCGAACACGAGCATGACGATGACCCGAAATACAAGGGCGGCCTGCGCGAAGGCGGCGAGACCTGGTCAACCGACGGCAGCGCGCAGGGCCACGTTATTCCTTCGCTAACCGGTGAGGACCTTGCCCGAGGCCAGACTTACTGCACGGCCCTGCCCAGCGTCTTCATGGTCGGCTATGCCGATCATTTCCGCATCGTCCGCGTCCGGCCAATGGGTCCGGAGAAGACAGAACTGTCAGTGGGCTGGTACTTCCTGCCCGAAACCCTCAACGCAGTGGATTATGACAAGACCAACGTGACGGACTTTGCGCGACTGGTAATCGGCCAGGACGCAGATGCCTGCGCCCTCAATCAAAAAGGCCTCCACGCCGCCCCACTGGAGAGAGGCGTCCTGATGCCGGAGGAATGGGTGCTGAAGCTGTTTCACGATTGGGTCCGCAAGCACCTGGACTGAAGCCGCTCACGCGTTTCTATTCTATGGCTCGGGAAACACCGTCACCGGATCACCGTTTTCCCACTTCGGGTACTTCCTGAAGATCGCCTTGAAGCGCTCGGACTTCAGGAAATCCGCCAGCCAACGGTGCAGTTGAGGCCACGGCTGCCTGTCGAACCACGCCTTGTCCGTATGGGCGAATTGCCGGACAAACGGTGCGATCGCCATATCCGCCAGCGAGACGACGTCTCCAAAGAGGAAGGCATGGCCTTCAAGGCGTGCGTCCAGTTTCCTCAGAAACGCCGCACCGGCCTCCCTCTCGGCCCGTGGATCGGCATCCTCGTAGCGCGTCGAATACTTGTAGCGGTCGAGCGCCCTTTTGAACGGTCCGTCACACTCCGCGATCAGACGGTGCATCGCTTGCAGGTCGCCCTGCTGCGGCGTCAGCCAATTCTCAGGATCATGCTCGCCGAGCACCAGCTGCATAACATCAAGGCTCTCCTCGACGACCAGCCCCTCGGCGGTGACAAGGACCGGCACGGTTGCCTTGGGCGAGGCTTCAACAAACTCAGGCGCCTTGTCGCGCAGCACGATTTCGCGCAGCTCGCAGCGATATCCCGCCGAGGCGATCGCAAGCCTCGCCCGCATCGCATAGGGGCACCGGCGAAAGGAGTAGAGGACAGGAAGCGCCATGCCGTCAGACCGCGATATTGTCGATCAGGCGGGTCTGGCCCAGCCAGGCCGCTGCCAGCAGCCGGAGCGGCTCCGCGGCAGGGTTTTCCGGCTTTGCCAAGGTCACGGCATTCCGCGCCTCAACATAATCGACCTTGAAGCCCGCCTTACGTAGGCTCGCGCGGGCCCGCCGCTGAATCCCCGGCACGGCCTGACCGTCGCGCAGGGAATCGGCCGCTTGCCGAAGTGTTTCGTGGATCCGCGGCGCCAGATCGCGTTCCTCTTGGCTCAGATAGGCGTTGCGCGACGACATCGCCAGACCGTCCGTCTCGCGAATGGTCTCCGCCCCGATGATCCTCGTCGGAATATCCAGATCCTGCGCCATCTGGGTTACGGTCATCAGCTGCTGATAGTCCTTCTCGCCGAAGATCGCATAGTCGCACTGCGCCTGGTTCAGCAGTTTGGTGACGACCGTGGCAACGCCCGTGAAGAAATGGGGCCGGAACCTGTCCTCAAGCCGCGCTGCTGCGGGTCCCTTCACCGAAACGGATGTTGAGAACGCGGCCGGATACATTTCACTGACGGCCGGAACAAAGGCCAGATGCGCCTTGCGCTTGCGCAGCATGGCCAGGTCGGTGTCCAGACTGCCGGGATATGTATCGAGATCTTCCCCCTCGGCAAATTGCGTAGGGTTGAGGAAGATCGTGGCGACCACCCGGTCCGCATGCTGCAGGGCGCAATCAACAAGGGACAGATGCCCTTCGTGGAGCGCGCCCATGGTGGGCACGACAGCAGTCTTCCTCCCGTCGCGTTTCCAGCGCGCAACGCGCTTGCGCAGGTCCACGACCGTCCTGGCGGTACTGAGTTTTCCAGCCATCACCGATACCTGAAGTCCACGCTTTCCTTTACCCCCCGCTTTGGCTAATGCCAATCGCAGTTGGAGGAAAATCGATGACCCCGAAAAGCCGCAAAGCCATCGACGAGCGCCTGCTCGGTGATGAGTCCGAGATTGTCAGGGACCTGATCGCCAGGGCCCGCCCGACCGCCAGGGAAAAGGCGGATACGGAGCGGCTCGCCCGGCGTCTCGTCCATGCGGTGCGCATGGGGCGCCGGCCCCAGGGCGGTGTCGATGCCTTCATGCAGGAATACTCGCTGTCTTCAGAGGAAGGCATCGTGCTCATGTGCCTGGCAGAAGCCCTGCTGCGGATACCGGATGCCGACACCGCCGACAAGCTGATCGCCGACAAGATCGGAGGGCGCGACTGGGACGAGCACATCGGTCACTCGGACTCCCTGTTCGTGAACGCCTCGACCTGGGGCCTGATGCTCACTGGCCGGGTCATGGAACTCGGCAAGGGCACCCTCAGCGATATCGGCGGCTTCCTGGGCAACCTCGTGAAGCAATCGGGCGAGCCGATCATCCGGCAGGCCATGCGCCATGCCATGCGCATCATGGGCAAGCAGTTCGTTCTGGGCCGCACCATCGAGGAGGCCCTGGAGCTTGCCGAAGAGGCTGAGCAGATCGGCTACCGGCATTCCTATGACATGCTTGGCGAGGCCGCCATGACGGCGGATGACGCTGAACGCTATCTGAAGTCATACCGGGACGCGCTGATCAGTATCGCCGATCACGCGGCCCGCGGGCCGGCCCGGACGATCTTCGAGAAACCCTCCATTTCGGTCAAACTCTCCGCCATTCATCCCCGCTACCAGCCGCGCAAGGCCGCCCGGCTCGAGGTCGAGTTGCTGCCGGACATTATCGACCTCGCAAAGCTCGCCAGGGAACGCGATATGGGCCTCACCATCGACGCGGAAGAAGCCGAGCGCCTCGACCTCTCCCTCGACCTGTTCGCAAAGATCGCCCGCGCAGAAGAGCTTTCAGGCTGGGATGGCCTCGGCCTCGCCGTTCAGGCCTATGGCCGCAGGGCCTACCCGGCTCTGGAGTGGCTGGCACAGCTGGCCGCGGAGACAGGCCGCCGCTTTCCGGTGCGCCTGGTGAAGGGCGCCTACTGGGACACCGAGGTCAAGCTCGCCCAGGAAATGGGCTTCGAGAGCTATCCGGTTTTCACGCGCAAGGTCTCCACAGACGTCTCCTATCTGGCCTGTGCCCGTTTGATGCTTTCAAAACCCGATGCGTTCTACCCTCAGTTTGCAACCCACAACGCCCATTCCCTCGCCGCGATCCAGAGCATGGCCGCACCGGACGCGGACTACGAGTTCCAGCGCCTGCATGGGATGGGTCAGCCGCTTTACGATGAAGTCGTCGGCACGGGGCCGGGCCAGGTGCCCTGCCGCATCTACGCACCTGTGGGCAGCCATGAGGACCTTCTTGCGTATCTCGTGGGCCGTCTTCTGGATTACGGCGCCTACACCTCGGGCGTGAACCGTCTTGCGGTTGGCGAAGCCCCGGTGGCGGGGTTCGGCGCCGAGGGGGGGGCGGGGGGGGAGG
>JBCCEL010000126.1:0-14792 GCA_039030315.1 Pseudomonadota bacterium | reverse complement strand
TGCAGCCGGATCGAACGCCACCTGGGGGCCATTGACCAGACGGTACCGGCCTGCAGTGTCCTCCCCGCTGATGAGCATGGCGCAAGGGCTATCCACCCCGGCCTGGCGCAGCTCGGGCGTGATGTAGCGCAGCGCAAGGCCGATCCGCCGGTCCCCCGAAACGTTGGGATTGGAGGCGTGGAACAGGTTGCCGTGATGGAGGGAAAATTCGCCGGCCTGCAGGACCACTTCCGTCGCTTCCGCCTCGTCCACCTCCACGGCCACTTCCTGCTGACGCGAGAGCATGTTTTCCGGGTTGCCGGTCTCCACGTGCTCAACCCCGCTTCGATGGGAGCCCGCCACGAATCGCATGCAGCCATTCTCGGTCGTTGCCGCGGTCAGCGCGACCCAGGCAGTCACTTCATCCGTGCCGTCCAGACCCCAGTAATGCAGATCCTGATGCCAGCCCACGAAGTCGGAGGTGCCGGGCTCCTTGATGAACAGCGAGCTCAGCCACAACAGCACGTCCGGCCCCAGAACCGAGGTCACGGCCGCAACGATCGCCGGTGCGCGTGCGATTTCGGCGACGATGGGCAGAAGCAGGTGCGCCTGGCCGCGATAGAACTGATCCCGGACAACCTGATCGTCCAGTTCGGGGGCACGCTCCGACGATTCAAGCTGCGCGCGATAGCCGGCGGCCCGGTCAGCGGAGAAAGCCCGGAGCGGGAACGCAAACCCGTCCTGCCTGAAAGCTTCTGAAACTGGTCGCATGGCGCCGACCCCGAATAATTCTCACCCCTCAGAATGATACCGGGAAACCGCTTGCTGGCCATGACTTTTTGGTCCTAGGGTCGGTTTTTGGACCGGCATGCCCGGTCCGGGCACATTTAACTTCTGGACCAGCCCCCCGTGCGGCGCATTTACCTTCCCGTTCTGCTCGACAATGTCGATCGCCCTCGGGCCAACGGCTTCGTGGTCCTGTTCACACTGGAATCGTGCTGCCGGGCGCTGCTGATGACGGTCGTCCCGCTGCAGGCCTATGCGCTGCTCAAGGACGCACAGCTCGTCAGCTTGACCTATCTCGGGGTCAGTTCTGCCGGTCTGTTCGTCAGCCTTGCCCTGCCCATGATGATGTTTCTCGTGGCGCGGCGCTGGATGATGACCATCGGCGCGCTGGCCTACCTCTCGGCAGCCAGCCTTCTGGCAACCGGCACAATCCCGGGCCTGATCGCGGGCCTTGCCTATCAGATCACCGCAACGGCCATGCTGGAGGTGACGATAAATCTCTACCTGATGGATCACATCCCGCGCAAAGAGCTGAACTCGTTCGAACCGCGCCGGCTGCTGTATGCCGGTCTCGCCTTCGCTGCCGGCCCGTGGCTGGGCGTCTACATGAACGAGAACATCCTGGAGGGCCTGACCTATCTGGCATGCGGCATGACGACCATTGCCATGCTGATCGCGTTCTGGGTGCTGCGCCTGTCCGACAATCCGTCCATCCAGCCGGCCAAGAGCCCGCCTCCGAAGCCGCTCAGCTACATCCCGCGATTCGTGGCCCAGCCGCGGCTCGTCTTGGCCTGGACGCTGGCGGTGGGCCGCAACGGCTGGTGGCTGATGTTCTTTGTGTACACACCGATCTTCGTGACCCAGGCCGGCTACAGCGCACAAGTCGGCGGCGCGATCGTCTCGCTCGGCGTCTTACCCATGATCTTCGTGAAGGTCTGGGGGCGGATCGGTGCGCGCTACGGAATTCGCAAGCTCCTCATCTACGCCTACGCGGCGACCGGCACCGCCACTATCATGGCGGGCCTGACGGCCGCCTGGCCGCTGGTCACCATGGGTTTTCTTTGGGCTTCGGCATTTCTGGCCACCTTCGTGGACGGCGCGGGCAACGTGCCCTTCCTGCGTGCCGTGAAGCCAAGGGAACGCGCGGAAATGACGTCGGTCTATTCCACGTTCCGGCACGGAACATCGCTTCTGACGCCTGGTCTGTTTGCCGTGGTCCTGGCCTTCCTGCCGCTACCGTTCGTTTTCATCTCCGGCGGCATGGCCAGCCTCGGCATGGCCTGGCTTTCGCGCTACCTTCCCAGGAAGCTGTGATCCATGGCCGCGCCAAGTTCCCCGGCAAACTCCACGCTGAACGCTACCTGGCTTGCGTGGCTGGTGCTCGTCGCTGCCGGCCTGACCTGGGGCCTGACATTTTCTCTGATGAAGATCGCAACGGAAAGCGGCGCACATCCAATTGGCCTGACCTTGTGGAATGCCATTTTGGGCATTCTTTTCCTGGGCTTCATCAACATCGTCAGGCGCCGGCCGGTTCCCCTTGGCGCGCGCCATCTGAAGTTCTACGCAATCGCGAGTGTTCTCGGCACCTCGGTACCGGGAACCGCCTACTTCTATGCCGCTATCCATCTGCCCACTGGCGTCCTGGCAATCACCATCGCCGCCGTGCCCATGTTGACCTTCCTTGCTGCGGCGGTCATGCGGATCGACCGATGGTCGGCGCTACGGCTTACGGGAGTACTGCTCGGTCTTCTGGCGGTCTGCCTGATCGTTCTGCCCGACACCGCCCTTCCTGATCCGGGGAGCGCAGTCTGGATGCTCGCCGCCCTGTTTTCTGCCGTTTGCTACACTGCGGAGAACATCTACCTCACACTGAGGCGCCCTCCTGAAGTGGATTCGATGACCCTGCTGATCGGCATGTTTGCCGTGGCAATCTTATCTCTTGCGCCGGTTGTGCTTTATGCGGACGCTTGGGTTCCGCTCGCGGTGCCGCCAGGAAAGGTGGAGTTGGCGATAATCCTCATGTCTGTCATCAACGCGCTCGCCTACGCCGCCTTCATCTACCTGGTCGGGCTCGCAGGCCCTGTCTTCGCCAGCCAGATGGGATATCTGGTGACACTGTCGGGCGTCGCCTGGGGCATCCTGATCTTCTCCGAAAGCCATTCCGGCTGGATCTGGGCCGCACTTGCCGCAATGATGGCCGGCCTCGCCCTGGTGCAGCCGCGCGAGCACGACAGCGACACGGATTCCAGCTGACCGCTTGCCCGACTCTTCTGAGGCAGTACACTCCGGCAGATGGCGCGGCGTCCCCTGATCCTTGAAGATGGCGAAGAGCTCACCAAGCCCCTCGAACGGCACATTCTTGCGCTGGGCTTTGGCCATACCCGCGACTACTACAACTGGTGCTGGGCCAATGGCTTCGACGGCCTGCCGGACAAGTCGCGCGCCGACATGCAGGAAGAGGCGGCTGCATTCGAAGCCGCCCTCACGCGCCGGAAAAAGCACGCGCGTCTTCACAAGAAACCGAAGGCCTTTCTGGAAGCTGTCTGCCGCGGAGAGCTGTCTTCGGACCAGATCGAGCGGCCGAACTTCAAGCGCACCGCACAGGAAATCGAAAGCAGCAACGAGGCCGAAGAGTCCCGCGAATCCCTCTTGCAGATGCTCATGCAGCTTACCAAGCACGATGATGCGGTGTTCCAGACGGTTGCCGCAGAAGCGGACACGCCCTTCGTCCGCGGCTTCGTAAAGCTGCACGACCGCAAGGCCTTGTGGCTGCGCCCGCTGGAGGATTGGAAGCCCGGCAGCAAGAACCTGGAAAGGCGTTTTGGCGAGCTCACCCACCATCTGTTCGACAAGTACGGCGATGTGCCCCGGTTCATGGAACGAGTCTGGCTGCGCAACGACAGGCCGAGCTGGCGGTTTCGGGACTGGTATGTGCATCTCGGGCGCGGCCACAACCTGCGCACCGCCAAATCACCCATCCCGCTGACCAAAAAGATGGTGCATCATTTCCTTCGCGGACCCGATGACTACACGGTTGAGCAGGCCATTCGCTGGGGCCAGCTGCAGGCCCTCGGCGCCGGAAAGCATGCCACCCACGCCGTCGCAGCCACCCGTCTCGGACGCTCGTTTGAGAACGAGGAGTTCTGGTTCACGGTTCTGCGGTTCGTTGCCGAAAATCCGATGCTTGACCCCAGGCAAATCGGGCCAATCATCGACTACCTGCAAAACCAGCGCTTCGATCCGACCGAAATCCAGGTCGCTCCAGGAGAATGGCGCCAGGAACCGCCGCCTCAGCCGGGTCTGTCCATGCATGGCCGAACGGTCGGCACCCTCTTGAGACAAGTGGAGGAGTGGCATGAGAGCCTGCGTCATCTTCGGGGACTGGGCGGCCAGCGCTACGACAGCGCGCCATTTGAAGGCATAACCGTGGAGAAAAAACTGCAGAACCGGTCGGTCCAATGGGTCATCCGCCAGCTCCGCAGTGCACAGGATCTCCAGCTCGAAGGAGATGAACTGAACCACTGCGTCGCCAGTTACCACTGGTCCTGCACCAGGGGTGACTGCACGATCTGGAGCCTGTCGCGCACCGAAGATTTCAAGACTTATGAAAGACGGCAGACAATCGAGGTGGACCGCGGCGGCCGCATCGTCCAGTGCCGGGGCCTCGCCAACAGGGACCCGGATGCCGGCGAATGGTCGGTGGTGGAAGCCTGGGCACGCAAGGAAAACCTGGCAGTCGCCACCTATTTCTAGCCGGTAGCTCGCCCGGGCGCATTCTGACCGGAAGGCCGCGCGCGAGAGCTGAGTGGCCTGGTAGCTTCTACCTCTCAGATCAGGCCCAGCTCAGTCAGGTCCTGGCGCATCTGCGCGGGGATTCCGTTGAGCTTCGCATTCCTGGGCAGATCGGGCGGGGCATCTGCGGGTTCGAAATATCGCCATCCCTGAAAGGCGCGGCGGGGAACGGGGCGAACGGGCACCAGTTCGGGATCAAGGATAATGCGGCAGCGGGAAATATTCTCCGCATCCACGAACTCTTCCAGATCGGTGATTTTCTGGCGGCACAGCACCATGCCCTTGATCACCCAGTAGATCGAGCCCCCACTCAACACTTCCTCACGGCGCTTGGGCCGCATGCGCGTCGTGTGGAACAGCTTGCCCTCCTGGGAAAGGCGGTGCTCCTGCCACTCCTCCAGGGTCTCGATGCTCTCCGAGCCCACGCTCAGCTTGATGTGGTTCACGGTCATTGACCGGAAATGTAGTGTCTCGGATGCCCGGCGAAAACCGCCATGGCGCGTGGAACTGTGGATTACTCCACCGGTTCCAGCATGGCCAGAAGCTGGCCCTCCTCCACCTGGTCGCCTTCCCGCGCACCGACTTCAATGACCTTGCCCTCAAGTCCGGCGGCAAGGGCGTGCTCCATCTTCATGGCCTCCAGGATGGCCACCTGTTCGCCGGCCCTGACCCGGTCACCGACCCTGGCAGAGAACTTGATCAGCCGCCCCGACATGGGCGCGCGGATCATCCGCCCCCCTGCCCCTGCTCCTTCTTCGCGGGCGGTAAGATCCTGAAAGGCCACATCGACCATGACCCTGTCGGAGGTGACGATATTGAGTTTGTCGCCGGAGGGATCGATCTCGCAGACCGCACTGAATGGCGCACCACCATAAACCCCGCTCACGCCGCCGTTCTGGAACGCGATATCCTGAACGGAAAGAGCATAGGTCCCTTCGTCACCAGAGATCGACAGCCGGGTCGTCTCTCCCCATTCGATCACCGCGACGACCTCGGACCCGTCCAGCACGAGATGCAACCGGTCACGGCGGCCAAGCCCGGCCATCGCCCATCCCGGCGCAATGTCCCAGGGTCCGTTACCCTTCTGACCGCTTTGCCAGCGCCGTTCGAGCGCGCACAGTACCGCGGCGGCGAGCGCGCGCTCCTGCAGAGCCGGCGGCACGATTTCTTCCCACCGGGCCTCGATGAAACCCGTATCGAGACTGGCCTGTTTGAACGCCTCATTGTTCAGGAGGCTCAGCAGAAAGGAGAGATTCGTCCTGAGACCGGTGAGTTCCGTTTCCTCCAGCCCCGCCGAGAGCCTCTGGATGGCGGCATTCCGGTCCCTTCCATAGGCAATGACCTTGGCGATCATCGGATCGTAGAACGGGCTGATCGCCGCGCCTTCTTCCACGCCTGTATCGATCCTGAGGTCGGTCGATGCTTGGGGCCAACGCAAGGTGCGCAGCTTTCCGGCCTGGGGCAGGAACTCGTTCAGCGGGTCCTCCGCATAGAGCCTGGCCTCCACCGCATGCCCCGCGAACGAGAGATCCTCCTGAACGAATTCAAGCGCCTCGCCCGATGCGACCCGGAACTGCTGCTCGACCAGATCAAGACCGGTGATCAGTTCGGTCACGGGGTGCTCGACCTGCAGACGGGTGTTCATTTCCATGAAGAAAAAACCGTCCGGACGAAGCCCCGCAGATGCATCGACGATGAACTCTACCGTGCCCGCGCTCTCGTATCCGACGGCCTTGGCGGCAAGGACTGCCGCCTCTCCCATGGCCTGACGCATTTCCTCCGTCATTCCAGGGGCAGGCGCTTCCTCGATCACCTTCTGGTGCCGCCGCTGCAACGAGCAGTCGCGCTCGAACAGGTGGACCGCGTTGCCGTGACTGTCCGCAAAGACCTGGACTTCGATATGCCTGGGCTTGTCGACAAACTTCTCGATCAAGACACGGTCATCGCCGAACGCCCCCTTTGCTTCGCGCCGGCAGGCTTCCAGCGCCTGGCCGAAATCGAGCGCGCGGTTGACCCGCCGCATGCCCTTGCCGCCGCCGCCCGCAACCGCCTTGATGAGCACGGGATAGCCGATCTTGCCCGCTTCAAGCTCCAGGAACTTTGCCGCCTGATTGTCCCCCATGTAACCCGGCACCACCGGAACACCTGCATCGGCCATCAGCTGCTTGGCCGCATCCTTGAGGCCCATCGCGCGGATCGCGTCCGCCGGGGGCCCGACAAACTTGATTCCCGCCTCTTCGCACTCCGATGCGAAGATCGCGTTCTCCGAAAGAAATCCGTAGCCTGGGTGAATACATTCGGCGCCGGACTGCTTGGCCACCTGCAAAATCCTGCCGCTGTCCAGGTAGCTCTGCGAAACATCGGCCGGCCCGATCAGATGGGCCTCATCCGCACTCCGCACATGCAGAGCCTCCGCATCGGCCTCCGAATAGACGGCGATGGTTCTCATGCCGAGCTTTCGTGCGCTGCGGATAACGCGGCAAGCGATCTCACCGCGGTTAGCAATCAGGACTGACGAGAACATGCTTTTGAAGATAACTCCAATGATCGCATCGATCATGGGGAATGCCATGATTGCATCACATCTTCAACATATTGAACGGACAGCCGCCAGGCCCCATCTTCATTGAAGGCCGATTGCCGTCGCGCCACTCAGGAGAGGTCCATGAAACGTACTCTGATTGTCGCAGCAGCCGCGCTGGTCACCGTGTCCGCACTTCCGGCGCTCGCCGGCGACCGCGAAGAGAGAAGCTACTACTACGACGACGATTACTACACGCCCTATGACGACTATTACGAAGAGCCCTACTATGGCTCATACGGCGGCTACTATACCCGCAGGCGTGGCCGGCGCAGCGACTACGTGCGCGAGCGCTATGGCGACTCGGCAGACTATGTCGGCGGCACAGCCTCCGACGGCCGCCAGACCCCGGCCCAGCAAGGCGGCATGCGCGGACGCTAAACGCCCTCTTCTTCAAGGAATTCGAGGACGGCGCCGGTAAAGACGTCGTTCTTGTCTCCGGCAACCATGTGGCCGGCCTCGCTCACGTCGGCAAATTTCGCCTGGGGCGCAAGGGTCATGAATTCCTCCACCATGTCCTCGTCCACCAGTTCGGACTGCCGCCCGCGCACCAGCAGCATGGGCACCGTGATCGAACGCACCGCATCCTCAAGTTCGTGCTGAAGTCCGGCACGGTGTTCCTGCACGCCATGACGTTTTCTGGCGTCGAGAAAGCGTGGATCCCAGTGCCAGCGGAAACGGCCGTCCTCACCCTGGCGCAGGTTCTTTGCCAGACCGGACATGTCACGCGGACGCGGCCGGTGCGGCAGGTACCTGGAGATGGCTTCGGAGGCTTCCTCCAGACTGGCAAATCCGTCTTCCGCACGCTCTCCCATGAATCCCAGGATCTTGACCACTCCGGCCATTTTCATGCGCGGCGTCACGTCGACAAGAATAACGCTTGAGAGCACGCTGCGCCCCGACTGGCCCTCGGCAAGCATGGAGGCAATACCGCCAAGCGAGGCGCCGACACATGCAGGGCGCGAGCCGAACTCCCCGGCAAGCTGATCCGCGACGGAGATGAGGTCATCCTTGAAGGCGGAGATCTCGTAGTCTCCGTCAGCAGCCCACTCGCTGTCCCCGTGGCCGCGCTGGTCGATCGTTACGGATGTCCAGCCGCGGGCAGCCAGAATGTCCGACGTGCCGCGCCACGAATGCCGGGTCTGTCCGCCGCCGTGTACCAGCAGCACCGTACCGCGCGAACTTCCCGACGGAACCGGGTGCACATCCGCAGCCAGCGCGTTCCCGTCCCTGCCCCGGTAGCACCGCTTCTGCCGTGCGATGTCTTCAGGCTTTGCGTCCATTCCCAGCCTCTATCGGTTGCCCCGGACCCCTTTCAGCCATGGCTCCTGATGAAGCGCAAGACGCCATCCATGTAGACCTTGTCCCCGACCGCGCGCATATGGTCGCGGCGCGGGATCGGCAAGGCCTCAGCTCCGGCAATCGCGCTGCGAAGCGGTTCGATCTCCCCCGCGATATCATCTTCGGTCCCCGCCGCAACAAGAACCGGACGATCGATAACCGAGAGTTCCTGCTCGGAAATCTCCTGGCGGGCCGCTCTCATGCAGGCGGCCAGCGCCGCCCGGTCACTTGAGGTCCGGTCCGCAAAGATGCGGAATGCGCGCGCCTGGGCGTCGGTGACGTGTTCAAGGGACGGAGCCTCCAGTCCCTGCGCAACCTTCTCGCCGCCTGGCACGCCTTTGATCATGTTCTCCGCCAGTCCAGCAAGGATGGCGGTTTTCACCAGTTCAGGGGCTTGCATGGTCAGGAATGTCGTGATCCTCGCGCCCATGGAGTAGCCCATGACATGCACCGGCCCGATCCCAAGCTCTTCTATGACCGCAGCGGCATCCCGTGCCATTGTCGGGGCGGTGTAGAGTTCGGACGCATAGAGCTTGGCACTGCGCCCGTGGCCGCGGTTGTCAACGGATATGACTCTATGGCCCGCACTCGCCAGATATCTCACCCACCCTGGCTCATACCAGTTCGTCAGGGCGCTGGACGCAAAGCCGTGGATGAGCAGGATCGGTTCCCCCTCACCGTGCTCGTAGACGGCAATGTCCACACCACTCGAAATCACCCGTCTCGGTTCGCCCTGCATGGGTCTGCGCCTGTTCTTTTCCTTGACCGGAAGATGTGCTAGTCGCCCTTTACCTCAAGCGCAACGCTTGGGAAACGAGCGTTTTTGGAGCATGCGCATGGCCGGAGCGGGCACACCGAAATTTCAGAACGATGCAGGCGTTGCCAAGATCGCCATCGGCGCAAGGAGATTCCTGTGCGCCGGCGCAAATCCGCCCTTCGACCACCCGCATATCTACCTCGACATGGGCGACGAAGACGAGATCATCTGCCCGTACTGCTCAACGCTGTACACCTACAATCCACAACTGGCGCCTGACGCTTCAGATCCGGCCGGCGCCGCCTACGCGGAATAGTGGTCGCGCCTGCACAGCAGATCACGATCCGGCATTATGTGCCCGAAGACCTCGATCGCCTGATCGAGCTGCTCCGCGAACTCCAGGCCCACGAGCAGGTTTTCGAGCCCAGGATGAAGCCGCCCGAGGCTTTGGGCGCGGACTACTTTGACGGCCTGCTCGACGACATGAAGTCCCAGGGCGGCGCGATCCTGATCGCGGAAAATCGTTCCATTGCCTGCGGTTACGCCGTGTATCTAACTCACGTTCCGAACGATGATGAAGACGAAATCGACTACACCTACGCTTATGTTTCCGATGTCGCGGTCACGGCGGAGGCCCGCGGCCGGGGCGTTGGACGCATGCTTCTCGACGCCTGCGAACGCGGGGCGCGCGAAGCTGGAGCGCAGGTCCTGCGCATCTCCGTCCTGTCACAGAACGAACGGGCGATCGGGCTCTACCGCAGCTTCGGATTTTCTGACAGGGTAACGGAACTGGAAAAGCGGCTTAACGAATAAGAAGGAAGGGCAGGAAAATGCGTCTGGAAGAAAAAGTTGCAATCGTGACAGGGGCTGCTTCGGGGTTTGGCGAAGGCATCGCCCGCCTCTTCGCTGAACAAGGCGCGGCAGTCATCGTCACGGATGTCAATGATGAGGCCGGCGAAGCCGTCGCAGCGAGCATCTCGGACGACGGTGGAAAAGCCCGCTACATACATTGCGACGTCACCATCCGTGCCGATATGGCCGAGGCCGTGTCAGCAGCACAGTCCGCATTCGGCCCACTGACGACAGTTGTCAACAATGCCGGCATGCCCCAGCGCAACCAGCCAATGCTGGATGTCGATGAAGAGACCTTCGACAAGATCTTCGAGGTCAATGTGAAGGCGATCTATCTCTCTGCCCTTGAAACCCTGCCTGCCCTCAGGGAGAACGGTGTCGGCGGATCCATCATCAACACAGCCTCAACGGCGGCCCTCAGCCCCCGGCCCGGGCTGGTCTGGTATAATGGATCGAAAGGCGCCGCGGTAACCCTGACCAAGTCCATGGCGGTTGAGCTGGCGCCGGAGAAGATCCGTGTGAACGCCTTGTGCCCTGTGGCGGGAGAAACGCCGATGCTGGGCGAGTTCCTGGGCGGCGAAGTTACCAATGAAATGTATACGAAGTTCGTGTCGACCGTACCCATGGGCCGGCTTTCGACCCCGCGCGACATCGCCAATGCTGCACTGTTCTTTGCCAGCGACGAGGCTGAGTTTCTGACGGGGGTTTGTCTTGAAGTTGATGGCGGGCGGTGTATTTAATTGGACGAACGTAAGGAGAAGTCCAATGTTCCGTGTCCTGGCACCGGGTTTGACCGCCGCGCTTTTCTTGTTGCAGGCAGGTTCGGGCGCTATTGCAGGCGACAGCAACAGCTTCCTCGACCAGTTCCGCTATGATCCGAAGTTCGATAAACCAAAGTATCAGCGCTACAAGCAGCGGTCGCGCAAACTGAACAATTTCGGCGAATCCAGCAGCGCGTTCGGCTCAAACAACGGTTCCGGGCTCTATTTTGAGAGCGAGCGCATTTCCCAGCCCGGCAATATAGGACTGAAGCGCGAAGATCAGAAGACCCAGATCAAGCTGAAGATCCAGTTCTAGGGCAGGCTGTCTGGTGAGTGACGTTGCGTTTGGGCGGCACGGCCGCTTTTATTCATGCTCATGACCGTAAGCAGCAGCTCCACGAGGACGCCCGATGTCTGGGTCCTGCAGACCGCTCGGGCCGGTGACAGCGCACAGGCGCGCGCGCTTGCCGAAGCACTCGGCTGGCCCTACGAACTCAAGGACCTCCGCTTCAACGCCCTCCACAACGCACCGAATGCATGGCTGGGTGGCACCCGCGCCACGCTGAATGCGCCGTCCAAACGGCGTCTGGAAGCGCCCTGG
Source organism: Pseudomonadota bacterium (assembly GCA_039030315.1). Taxonomy (GTDB): domain Bacteria; phylum Pseudomonadota; class Alphaproteobacteria; order Rhizobiales; family CAJQND01; genus JAAEUE01. The sequence continues at coordinate 3,342 of JBCCEL010000126.1, read as the reverse complement.
CCGGATCTGGTGATCGCGGTGGCACGGAGGACCGTCCCGGTGGCCAGATGGATCAGGGCGCAGTCGGGCGGCCGCACCCGCCTTGTCCATCTGGGCCGGCCTCGGGTCAATGCAAGACACTTCGACCTGGTGGTCAGCACACCCCAGTACGCTGTTCCAGAAGCCGTCAACGTTTTCCAGATACCGGCTCCCCTGCACGGTCCGCCCGCAAAAAACCGGCTCGACGCCTGGCTAAATCGCTACGCTCATCTGCCGCGGCCCTGGACTGCAATCGTTCTCGGCGGCGAACCCTGGCCCTATCGTCTGGATGAGACAGCGGCGAAGCGTCTCGCGGCCCAGGTAAACCAGCTGGTTAGAGGGGAAGGATCGGTCATCATCTCAGATTCGCCGCGCACCCCGGCCTTTGTCGGCCCGGTCCTGGAACGGGCGCTGGATTGCGCCGTGCAGCATGAGACCTGGAAAAGTGGCGATGAAAACCCGTACCCCGCTCTCCTGCAACTGGCCGACCGCTTCGTGGTGACCGGTGACAGCGCATCCATGCTTGCCGAGACATGTGGCCGCGGCAGGCCGGTGTTCATTTTCGATCTGCCGAGCCGGCCGCTGGCCGGTGCCACGGCAGCCGCCGCCCGCGCGCTGGCGGGTGTGGGCGTCCTGCATCCTCCTCGGGACATGTCCCGCCTTCATGACCGATTGATTGCAGGCGGCCACGCTGAGCGTCTCGGGGCCCGGACCGCCTACGAACACAGCCCCTTGCCCGACGCCCTCCCCACTGCCGTCGCACGCATCAGGGAGCTGTTTTCACCGACCTGAAGTATGATGCGGGTGAACTCATCGGACCCAACCGCCCTTCCGTCCCAAAATCAAGCACCGTCACCGTCATGCCCGCGAAGGCGGGCATCCAGAGCAAGGCGCTCCGGCATAGGCTAACAGCCCTGGCCTCCCGCCTTCGCGGGAGTGACGGAGGCGATATCAGCCCGGAATCCGAACCTCTAGAGCGAGAAACCGAGTTCGCGCTCGCGGGCCTGGAGATCCGCGCTCCGCTCGGCGATGTAATCCCTGGTGAACGGGATTGAGTCCTGGAAGGGCGAAATCTGCAGCTGGTAGACGAACCGTTCCCCATCGGCCAACAGCCCCGCCTGCTCCCTGAGGGAGCCGGATAGATCATCCGTCACGGCTCGTTCAGCAAATTTTGCCAGGAATGACGCCTGATCACCCTGGAGAATCTCCAGGTCCTTGATCAGAAATCGTGTTTTCTCGACGCTGGGCATGATCTCCGAGATCGCCGGAGCCCCCGACCGTGCCGGGGCATGCTGCGCAATGCCCTGGAGCAGCGCGATGCTGTTGCGTTCCAGCTTCTGAAATGCGGTTGAGAAGAAAGCGCGAAAACTCCGCTCCTGCTCGAAAGCCCCGATCGAGACCAACCGATCGAAGGGTCCTCGGGCATCGTCAATGCTGTTTGTCGCCGAGAGCTTAGCTCTGCACACCTCGCGCAGGTAACGGGCGAAACTGCTCTCTCCGCTGCCGATCAGCAGGACGCGGTGATCCGGTTCGATGATCAGCTTGGCTGCCAGGTGCCGCATGCGGGCGACGATCTCGACATCCAGCTCATCCTCCGGGGGCAGTCGGGCGAGGTCGAGCATCTGCGCCTGAAAGGATGCGCTCATACCGACCCCGCTTGGGCCGGTCTTCCAACGCGAGCGGGCACACATGTCCTGCCAGCGATGGCAGTTGACCCGTTGACAATGTTCGCCGGAAGCATTCCGCGCCGCCCATCCGCACCAATTCCAACCGACTGCCGGAATAGTCGAGCTTGATGAGATGAGCAAGCGTGCTCTGGCCACCCCCCGGACGCGGCTCGCCCTAGCTCACAAGGGCAAGCGCCGGTGGCTCTTTCGGTTCCTGGCTGGCGACGCAGTCGGCCACCAGGTCGGTTTTGGCCAGCTCTTCTGCCGAGATCGGCCTGGAGAACAGGTATCCCTGCAGCTCCTGACAGCCGCTTTCCTTCAGCATGCGGGCCTGATCTTCGGTCTCGACGCCTTCTGCCGTCACACTTAGGCCGAGCGCACTGCCGAGTTCGATCATCTTGGCGACCAGCTCGCGCGATTCCTGGCTCTCGCCCATCTGGTCGACGAAGGTGCGGTCGATCTTGATGCGGTCGAGGCGGAACTCGCGCAGGTAGGACATGCTGGAATAACCCGTTCCGAAATCGTCCAGCGCGATGCGTACGCCGATTGCGCGCAGCTTGCGGATCGTCTCCGCGGTCTCGTCCGGATCGGAGATGAAGATCCCTTCGGTAATCTCCAGCTCCAGCCGGTTTGGATCAAAGCCGGTTTCCATCAGGATCCGCTGGACCGTTTCGACGAAGTCCTCGCGGCGGAACTGGATGGGCGACACGTTGACCGCCAGCTTGATTGGCTCCAGCCGGCCGATATCCAGACAGGCACGCCGGAGGACGAACTCGCCGATCTCGTTGATCAGGCCGATGTCTTCTGCCACCGGGATGAACTCCGCCGGCGAGATGGAGCCCTTGCCTGGATGAGTCCAGCGAACCAGCGCCTCGACGCCGTGCAGGGAATCTCCGTCGTGCGAGACCAGAGGCTGATAAGCCACGAAGAACTTCTCCTGGCGGACGGCCTCGCGAAGGTCCGTTTCCAGGATTTTCCTGGAGCGCAGCGCCTCGGCCATTTCCGGATCGAAGATCTGCAGCCGGTTGCGGCCCTTGGCCTTGGCCTGCAGCAGCGCAAGATCGGCGCGCCGGAGCGCCTCCTTCGCGTCTACCGTCCCCCCCATGACCACGGCGGCACCAACCGACACGTTGGCGTAGATCGGCTTGCCGCGGAAGATGATCGGTTCGGCCATGGCCTTGAACACCCGGTCGGCGATCTGCCGGGCGGCACTGGAAGACCTCACTTCCGTCGCTATCACGGCGAACTCGTCGCCGGAAAGCCGGGCCGCCAGATCCTCGCAGCGCACAACCGCCTTGATCCGCTCACCAAACGTCTTGATGGCCTGGTCGCCGGCCTCATGGCCATAGCAGTCATTGATCGCCTTGAACTGATCGAGGTCGAAATACATGAGCGCCAGGTTGGTGCCGTGGCGCGCCGCGCGGGAGATTTCCTGCTCGAGTTGATCGTTGAACTGGCGCCGGTTCGGCAGGCCCGTGAGTTCGTCGATATAGGCAAGCTGGCTGTATTTCTTGCGGTCCTGCTCGGAATGCCTGGAGGTGAACGCGGCAAAGGTCATGGCCGCGCCGGTGAGCACCATGGCTCCGGTGCCCCAAAGGGCCGCCCCCCCGAGGGGGGCCAGGCTGACGACGCCGGCAGCGTCGAGCGCAAGGCCGGC
>JBCCEL010000125.1:0-14947 GCA_039030315.1 Pseudomonadota bacterium | reverse complement strand
GACCGCCTCGGGGTTGGAGCCGACTGTGTTCACCATCGCCTTTGTCAGTTCCTGCGCGAGGGCGCGCTTTGTTTCTCGGGACTTGCCCCCGAACATCTCAACTCTGATCATCGGCATCGATTTGTGCTCCTTTTGCAACAGTTTTGCCCAAATTTCAGTGATTCCGTCCGACTTGCCACCCCGGCGAGGGTCGAAGATTGACTCTCGCAGGGCCGGTATCCCTAATTGGGGGCAATAAACCGGGAAAACCCGGGCCGGGGCGACAGGGGCGCGCGTTATGAGTATCTGGCACCATGCCTGCCGTACACCGGTATGGCTGTCTTTTCTGTTCCTGGCTGTCTGGCTGACAGCACCCTTGGTGAGCACACCGGCCGGAGCGGTCGCCATCAAGCTGCTGAATGGCCCCAGAACAGGAAACATCCAGCATTTCAAGGGCAACCACTGGTCCTCCATTCTGAAGATCTACGGTGAACACCGCACCCCGCTGCCCTTCATGCTGGGCACGCCCGATGACGGCTTCCAGGACGGCACCGGCACGGCGCCAGGAGCAAACGGCGGGGCGCAGGGCTTCCGGACTTCCGTGCGCGGTCTGATGTTCGACACGGCCACAAGGGTGCCGGCGAGGATCGAGCCCGCGGCGGCCACCTCGCCCCAGCCCCAGCTCTGGGATTTCTGGCTGAAGGGCGTCTTCACCGACTACGACAATGACGACACCCGGACGGACGGCGATGCCTACGTGCTCACCGGCGGGGTCGACTATGTGCTGAGCGACACTCTGCTGGTGGGCATCATTGCCGGTCTCGACCGCGGCAAGCAGACCTCTGGCGTGCTCGCCAGCGAGACCAAGCTCGGCGGCTTTATCGTCGGCCCCTATGTCTCCTGGCGGCTGAACGATGAACTGACCTTCTACGCCCGCGCCTCCTGGGGCGAAGGCCGGCAGAAATACCGGGTGACCGGCGTCACCGGCCGCTCGAAGTCCGACCGGGTCATGCTGGTCGGCAGCCTCAAGGGCACCTACTGGCCGCTGGCGCCGGTCCGCCTGACACCGGAAGTGGCCGTCCTCTATGCAACCGAAAAAGTGAAAGGCTTCACCGACAGCATCGGCAACTCCATCGGCAGCACGCGGACGGAGCTTGGCCGGCTGGAGTTCGGCGGCGAAGTCGGCTACCGCACGACCCTGGAAAACGGCTACATCATCGATCCCTACATCGCCCTGCACGGGCTCTGGGACTTCATCAACGAGGGCAACCTGCAGGTGGCCGCGGCGATCTCCACCCGGCAGGACGACTTTCGGGGGCGCATCGGCGGCGGGGTTATCGTGCAGACGCACCGGAACGCTCACATAAACCTGGGCGTGCTCTATGACGGGATCGGCTCATCGGATTTCGATGCGTTTTCCGCGTTTGCCAGGCTGGCGATCCCGCTCGACTGATCTGCGGCAGGTTCACTCGGCCGCAACCTGCCGGCCTCTGTCGGCAAAATGCGGCATCACCTCCTCGGCGATTTGCTGGATGCTTTCCAGGGTGTCGGCCTGGCTTGCGCCGAAATTGATGTTCAGCACGAACCGGTCAACGCCCGCTTCCGCATAGGGCCCGATCTTGTTCACCATCTCATCTGCGGTGCAGACGAGGAGGCTTTCCTCCAGCTCAGCGAGCGTCTGCTTGCGCGGCAGGGCCCGGATGAGCCCGGCATCGACGATGTTGGGGCCGGAATAGAGGTTGTCGAAACGGCTGTAATAGTCGTTTGCCGCCAGCACCTTCTCGCGCTTGTCCGCCTCACCCTTCGCCAGGAAGCCGACCCGGGAGAGGGTGAGGGTGAGATCCTTCCAGTCGCCCGCCTGGTCGGCCTTGCCCCGATGGAAGGCGTCGACCTGGTCGAGCATGCGCTGGTGATCGCCGGCAAGAGGCGTGGTCTGGATGTGAAAGCCGCGCCTGGCGCTGTGGTAGATGGCCTCCGGCTGCACCGCGCCCAGCATCATCTGCGGGCCGCCCGGGCGCACCGGCCGGGGCATGATCGTCATGGCGTCGAACTTGTAATACTTGCCGTCCCACGACACTTCCTCCTCGTTGAGGAGGGCAGTGAGGACGTTCAGGCTCTCGTCGAACTTCTCCCGACTGATCTCCAGCGGTACCCCCAGCCGCTCCATCTCGAACTTCCAGGCGCCGCGGCTGACGCCAAGGAGCAGCCGTCCGTCGGTGAAGATGTCGGCGCAGACCAGCTCGCCTGCATAGGTGCGCATGTCGTGGATCGGGAGGACCGTTACGGCGGTCATGATCTTGATGTTCTGCGTGGCGTCCGCGAGCTTCACCGCAAACTGGAGGGGCGCCGGCATCATCAGGATATTGATGAGGTGGTGCTCGGTGATGGAGACCGATTCAAACCCCAGTTTGTCGGCCAGCACCGCCTGCTCGATCATGTCCTGATAGAGCCGGTCGCCGCCGTAGGATTTGTCGGGGTAGTAGGCGGAAAGCTGAATGCTGAAGTCCATCGGTATCGTCCCTTGCCACACGAGCCTCTTCTCCTCGCTGCGGAGAGGGCTGCTGAAGCGAAAGTATGCCTCAACCCGATAAATCCTGAAAACGAATTTATTTGAGAAATTAATTTGAATAATTCAAATTAAGTTTCATGAACATTGCCGCGCTCCAGACCTTCCTCGCCGTCGTTCAGACCGGAAACCTGAACAAGGCGGCTGACCAGCTGAACGTGACCCAGTCCACCGTAACGACGCGGCTGGACGTGCTGGAGGACACGCTCGGGCAGAAGCTGCTGATCCGTTCGCGCCGCGGCGCCGCGCTGACCCGGGCCGGCTTTGCCTTCCAGCGTCATGCCGAGGTGATGGTTCAGGAGTGGGACCAGGCGCGCAAGGCTGTCGGCCTGCCGAAGGGCTTTTCCGGCCTCTTCAGCTTCGCCTGCGAGCCGGACCTGTGGGATGGGGCAGGGGAGGTTTGGCTTGAGCGGGTGCGGCGCGCCCAGCCGGAACTCGCCCTTGAGGCCTGGGAGGCAGGGCCGGGCGCCATCCGCCGCTGGCTCGCCAGCGGGCTGGTGGATGCAGCGCTCGTTCAGGAACCGCTGAACGGCCCGGGCTATGCCTCACGGCCGGCGGGGATGGACCGTCTCGTTCAGGTTGCCACGGTTGAACGGGAAGCTCAGACCTGGGATCCTGCCTATATCTTTGTGGATCTCGGCCCGGAGTTCCGCCGTCAGCACGCCCTCGCCTGGCCTGGCGAAGAGACCGCCCGCATGACCTTCAGCTCCAGCCGCTGGGCCCTGGACCATCTCCTGAAGCAAGGCGGCTCGGCCTATTTGCCGTGGCGGGTCACAAAGGGACCGGTTGCCGAGGGCCGCCTCTTTCCAGTTGAGGGAGCGGCAGAGTTTGGCCGTTCCCTCTACTTCGTCTGCCGTGATGCCAGTCTTTCGGCAAATGACTGGCTTGCGCAAGCAACTTCTGAAACCGGATTGGCCGACGCGCTGCGGTAACGAACTTGCAATGGCGCCAGCTTTCCTTTTGGTATGGGCGGGGGCTGGAGCTGACGAATGGCGCGACGAAGACTGGCGACGATCCTTTCGATCGATGTGGTTGGCTACAGCCGCATGATGCAGAACGGCGCATCGCCGCTTCTGGCAGCCCTCAACCAGATCTTCCGGGATGTGGTGAACCCGGAGGTCGAGCGTGCGAACGGCCGGGTCGTCAAGCTCCTGGGTGATGGCGCGCTTGTCGAATTCGGCTCTGCCGGAGATGCCCTGGAAAGTGCCGCGGCGATCCAGTTGCAGCTTGCCGGCCCGCCCACGCCTTACGACTATTCAGAGACGGTCCTCCTGCGCATGGGTTTGCATGCGGGAGATGTCGTGAGCGATGGCGGGGACATCTTCGGTGAAGGGGTAAACATTGCCGCCCGCTTGCAGGCCGAAGCGGAGCCGGGCGGCATCCTCCTGTCGCGCACCGTGGCCGATCTTGCCGGAAGCAACGTTCCTTTCGATCTTCGCGGAGAAGGAGCCCGCACCCTGAAGAATATCGACCGCCCCGTGGAAACCCTATCCGTGGTGCTCGACGGTGCAGGCGGCGATAGCGAACGAGCAGACAATCCGCTGCGCAATCCCGAAATCCGCTTCTTCAACTCCGTCGATGGTCAGAGCATTGCCTGGACCGCCGTTGGCACCGGACCGCCGATCGTCAAGGCCCCGAGCTGGATCGGCAACCTGGAGCTGGACTGGCGTACGCCCGGCCACGGAAATGTCCTGCGTTACCTTGCCGGAAGCCGGCGGGTGGTGTTCTCGGACACACGCGGCAACGGACTGTCGGACTGGGATATGCAGGACATCTCCTTCGACCTTCTGGTCGACGATTTCGGCGCTCTCTTCGATGCCGCCGGCATCGAACGCGCGCCGATCGTTGCCGTTTCCCAGGGCTGCGCAATAGCGGTTGCCTATGCTGCCCGCGCGCCGGAGCGTGTTTCGGCCCTCATCTTGATCGGCGGCTTCCCGCAAGGACGCGCGCAGAGGAAGTCTCAGAAAGAGAAGGACCAGGCCGCCGCGATGCGCGCGCTGATGACTGCCGGCTGGGAGGACGACTATCCCTCACTGCGCGATCATTTCGCCCAACTAATCGCACCTTTGGCCAGCCGCGAGGAGTTGCGCCAGGCCGCCGAAGACATGCGCGAGATGATCTCGCCGGAAAATCTCGGCCGCTACCGCGAAGTGATCGACAATCTGGACGTCACCGGGCTGCTGAAAGAGGTGGAGGCACCCTGCCTGGTGATGCATGGCAAATCTGAGCGCATGCACCCGGTGGAGCAGGGGCGCAAGCTTGCGGCCGGTCTGCCCAGCGCCAGGTTCATCGCGTATGATTCGCCCAATCACGTGTTCACGCGCAACGACCCCTGCTGGCCGCTCGCCCAGCGCGAGATCGCCGCGTTTCTGGAGCAACATGCTCCGGGGTGAGCCCGCGAGATCGACGACGCGGAGACGAACGCAAGAATGCCGGACAAAGATGAGACCAAGGATCGTTTGCTGAATGCGCTTGTGGCCTTTGCCGACGCTGCTCGGGACGAACGGACCCTTTCGCAGCAGTTTCGGAACGCCTTCCTTGCCCATTGCTCGGAAACGCCGGACAATCTTGCCTGCATGGACCGGGTTTCCCTGCGCACGGTGACGGACACCACGGGATCAACCGTTCGAGGATTGGCACTTTCGGATTCCGAGGAGCTTCTCGTCGAGGTCGCCTGGAGACTGGAAGATTTATCCATGCCGGAGGAACTGAAAGCGCAGTTCCCTCACCTGACCGAGGAGGACTGGGATGCGTTCACCCGGCTGACCACCGTTCTGTTCGGCCTCGTCTCCTGCCGCGAAAGCTAAGCGACAAGCGCATGGCATTTTACGAGCAGCAGCGCGGGTGCTCGGGAAATCCCACACGGGTCTGTGCCGACGCCTTGGAATACACCCGCTTCCCCAGCAGCCTCCCATGCTCCATAATCGGCACGAGTTGCAGTGCATCTGGAGACCGGGAGTGGAACGTCGTCTTGCCGTGATACTGGCCCTGGACCTGGCAGGCTTCACCGCAAAGATGGAACGCGACGAGGCTGGCACCTGGGCGGAACTGCGCGCCCTGCGTAGTGAGATGATCGAACCCGGTCTGGTAAGCCGGGGCGGCAAGGTGTTCAAGACGACCGGGGACGGCATCCTCGCCGAATTCGGCAACGGCGTTGATGCGGTCGAGGCTGCGACGGCCCTTCAAACCGAGCTCCGCCGGCGCTATGCGGATCTGCCGGTCGAGGCCCGCTTCGTCTTCCGTATGGGCGTCGATATGGGCGACGTCATCGTCGACGGCGATGATCTGTTCGGGGATGCCGTGAACGTCGCCTCGCGGCTGGAAGGCGTTTGCGAGCCCGGGGCCGTGTGCATTTCCGGCGCGGTCTTTCATACGGTGCGGCGAAACACCGGCATTCCCTTCGAAGCCATCGGACCGGTCGAGCTCCGCAACCGGGCCGAACCGGTGGACGGCTACGTTTGGCGCTTTGGCGGCGCGGAGGCAGCGGGTGAGGCTGCGTGGAAGACCCTGCCGGGCATCCGTCTTCCCGCCGGTGAAGGAAAGAGGCAGCCGGCGCCCGAACGGCAGCCGCTCAAGCTGCCGGCGATCGCAGTGCTGCCGTTCCAGAACCTCTCCAGCGACGAGGAGATGGGATTTCTGAGCTCCGGTCTTGCCGAAGACATCACGACCGAGCTCTACCGGTTCAAGAGCTTTTCGGTCATCTCGCGCACTTCTTCGTTCATGTACGGGCAAGGACAGCTTTCGATCCGGCAGATCGGCGATGAACTCGGCGCCGGCTACGTGCTTGAAGGCAGCGTGCGCAAGCTGGGAGAACGCATCCGCATAACGGCGCAGCTGACCGATGTCCACAGTGACGACCAGGTCTGGGCGGAACGGTACGACAGCGATATTTCCGAGATCTTCGATGCCCAGGATCAGATCGTTGCCCGTATCGTGGGGACGCTGAGCCACGGGATTGAGAGACACAGGCTGCACGAGACCAAGTCGCTGGAGCCGGCGCAGCTTGAAGCCTATGAGCTGATGCTGCGCGGCCTGGAACTGCACAAGCAAGGCTATGTTTCATACGAGCAGGCAGCCAAGGTCTACGATCTCTTCTCCAGGGCGGTGGACAAGGATCCGGATCTGGCCCGCGCGCGGGCCTGGAAGGTGTGCGCAGGCTCGCGCCTTTGGCCGGTGGAAGCCAGGCCCGAGGTGCTCGGCGCCCACCTCGACGATGCGCTGCACGAACTCAACCAGGCACTGGCCCTGGATGAGAACGAGCCGGAGGCCCACCGCATCTACGGCGCCATCTGCATGGTCAAGCGGGACTTCGAGAAGGCGAAGTTTCATATCGACAAGGCCGTCGCCGCCAATCCCAACAACGCCCATGTGCTCGCCAAATCAGCCAATTTCTATGCCCACTATTGCGATGCGGAGCGGGCCATCGAGCTGCTCGAGCATGCCATTGCGATCAACCCTCACCATCCGGACTGGTACTGGCAGGAGTTCGGCATTGCCTGCTGGGTGAAGGAGGACTACGCCGCAGCGGTGGATCACCTCTCCAAGCTCACCCAGCGGACGGATTCAGACTACGTGTTTCTGGCCGTCTGCCTCGGGGCGCTGGGCGATGAGGCCGGGGCAAAAGCGAATGCGGAAGGCTTCAGGAAGATCGCTCCGAAGTCGACGGCGAAAATGTTTGCGGCTCGTCAGCCGTTCCGCCTGGACGAGGTCCGTGCGCGGCTGGTCCGGCAGATGAATGCCGCCGGAATAGCCTGACCGGTTCTGGCTTGAGGGGCCGGCCCGGAGTCAGGCGCAGCGCTGCTCCTTCCAGAGCTGGACATTGGGAAGCGACTCCCAGCCGAAGGCGTGGTCGCTCGGCCCGTGTTCGTTCAGGTGCGCCAGCCGCTCCATCGCTTCTCCTTCGGTTGGCTGGTGGCCTTCGGGCACCCACCACATGACGAAGTAGGCTTCTGCCGGTGCTTCGAACCACTTCGCCTTCTTGTTGTAGACCTGCTTGTGGACCGTGTTCCAGACGAAGTGCTCCAGGTGCTCCGCCGTCTCCCATACCGACAGGTTCACGATAAGCCGCGGATCATCCGTAGCCTGGATGTCCGCGGCATTTCCGCTTTCGTCCTTGAGCCGCCAGACGAACCCTTCCGAACGCTCCGCGATGCCGTTGACCGTGTCGAGAGCCGCCACGAAGTCGGCAAGACACGGGCTGTCGAGATCGTCCCTTGCTTTGGCGATATTGAGTTCGGCAAGATGCGTTCCAGCGGGCTGCTTCATTGGTCCGTGTCTCCTCTGGCACAGGGTGACAAAAACGAATTTTTCCATCGGCTGCTTCAATGCTAGGCGGGTCGTGAGGAAATCGCCAGACGGGCGATCGACGCATCGACGGAATTTGCGACATGAAACCTGAACGCTGGTTCGACCCATCCAAGAAACTCTTTCCCCACCAGGTCGGGTTCACCGCGCCGCCACACGACTTCGATGCTGCGCCGACAGATTTCATGCGGATTGCCCCGGAGACGGTCGGCGTGCACGGACGCCTGCTCCATCTCGACACCTACGGCCACGAGCTCAAGCAGCGGGCCGCGAACTTCCACCTGCTGGAGGACGTGGTGCACTGCATGGCCAACGCCGGCGCCGACGTCGTCGGTCAGGTCGGGACCAATTGGGTGCATTGCAACGGCACAACGCCTGACGACATCCGCGACTTCTGCGATGGCCTGGAACAGAAGTACCAGACGCCGTTTCACATGGCCGGCATGTGCCTGGTTGAGGGTCTGCGCGAGCTGGGCGCGGAAAAGGTCGCGCTCAACTCGGTTTACTTCTGGCCGGACTGGCGCGATGGCGTCGTCCGCTTCCTGACTGAGGCGGGCTTCGACGTCGTCTATTACGGCAACTTTGTCGACCAGGGACATTACGAGACCCAGGAGGAGGTGAACGAGGCAACCTGGATCTTCCCCGGCGAACTTGCCGAAGCGTCCATGACCTATGTCGCCGAGCAGGCGCCGGACGCGGACGCAGTCGTGGTCAACGGCATGCCGAATTTCCGCCGTGCCGACGGATTGCCCCAGCGCACCCTCGCTTTCACCCCGGTCCTGGAAGACAAACTCGGCAAGCCGATCGTCTCCTCCGACTTTGCTCTTTACTGGCGCATCTTCAAGACGCTGGGCGTTGCGCCGGATGGCGAGCACGGCCGTCTCCTGGGCACCCTGAAATAGAGGTTTCCATGCATCCGATCCGCGTGCTCTGGGCAACGCCCCGCTCCACCTCCACGGCCTTTGAGTGGATGATGCGCATGCGCGGCGACATGGCCTGCTTCCATGAGCCGTTCGGCGAAGCCTGGTACCAGGGGGACGATGCGATGTGGCCGCGGCTTGAAACCGACAGTCCGCGCCAGCCCGGCCTGAACTATGACACCGTCCTTGCCAGGCTCACCGCGGCGGCGGAGAAGCGGCCGGTGTTCTCAAAAGACATGCCGCAATTCACGGATCATCTGTGGACGGATGAATTTCTGAACACCTTCCAGCACTCCTTCCTCATCCGCGATCCGTCCAAGGTGCTCACCTCGGTGCATCGGAACTGGCCGCACTTCGTCATGAGAGAGATTGGCTTCGTCGAGCTGCGCGACCTCTTCGACCGGATAAGCGACCGGCAGGGCGGCCCTGCGCCGGTTATCGACAGCGACGACCTGCTTGAAGATCCTCACAGCATCGTCGAGGCCTACAGCAACGCCATGGGCTTTCCGTTCATCCCCGAGGCGCTGAGCTGGGAGCCGGGCGCCCGGGACGAGGTTCTCTGGTATGACGAGAAAGGCGTCTGGCACGAGAACCTGATGAAATCGGACGGCCTGAAACCCCAGCCCCGCAAAGCCGGCAGCATCGAAAGCGCCCCGGACTGGGTGAAGGAAATGTACGACGTGTGCCTCCCGGTCTACGAACACATGCATCAGCACCGGCTGCAGGCATGAGAATTGGTTCAGTTCGTGATGCGACTGAAGTCGGTTGCTTGTGAAGGACCCGTACGCAGGCTCATTATCGGGCATCCCAGGGTCTTCTGCAGCGCCGCCACGAGCTCTTCCAGGGTCTCGGTCGAAACGTATTTTCCGCCCGTTGCCTCCGGCAGGCAGGAGGCAACCGTGACCGCGCCTTCGGGCTTGTAAATGTTGCCCGTCCGCCATCGGAAGAACCGTTCGCGCACCTTGAAGCCGATAATATGGACTGTGATCTTCTGAGGCAGGCCAGCCAGTTCCTGGGCCAGCTGGCACGGCGCACCGCCACAGGTTTCCCTCCCGTCGGTGACAAGGACGATGGTGGCGGGGCGCTGCTTGTACCGCAGCACCTCAGCAGCATCTCTTACGGCCCGAGTGAGCGGCGTGCCGCCATCAGGCTGGACCTGCTCGATGGCGTTGATGATGTCCGCCGCTGCATTGGGCCTGGGCTGGAACTTCAGATCGATATTGCCGCAAGTATCGCGCCGACCCGGCCCGTAGATCACCAGCCCGAGATTGCGGAATGGCGCAACCTGCGGCAAGGTGCGGCGCAGGGCCTCGCGGGCATGGAAGATGCGCGGAGAGGAAATCGCGTTGTAGCCCATGGCTGCCATGGAGCCCGACGCATCGAACACCAGCATGGTGTCATCGGCGCAACGAGCCGTCTCTCCGTCCTGCCCGGCCGCGCTTGCCTGGCAGGACAGGGCGAGGGCCAAGGCCCAGCCCGCTGCCCCAGACAGCTTCAAGCCTATCCGCCTGTCGAGTGCGTGGCGTCCACGCCCTGCGGCTTGCCGACAATGGTGAAGACAAGCTCGTCCGGCTTGAGCAGGCGCTTGGCCACCCGTTTCAGGTCGTCCAGGGTCACGGCATTGATCTTCTCGTTGCGCTTGACGATGTAGTCGATGCCGAGATCATCCACCTGGATGGCCTGGAGCTGGCCGGCGATTTTCGAGGAAGTATCGAACCGCAGCGCATAGGAACCCGTCATGTAGGTCTTGGCGTCGTCCAGCTCTTTCTGTGTCGGGCCTTCCGTCGCCATGCGCGCTATTTCCTGCTTGATGATCTTCACGGTCTCACCGGCACGGGCGTTCTGGGTCGAGGCGCCGCCAATAAACAGTGCGCCGTGATCGTAAGGCGACAGATAGCTGTATACCGAATAGGTCAGGCCGCGCTTCTCGCGGATTTCCTCTGTGAGCCGGGAGCCGAAGCCGCCGCCGCCGAGAATGAAGTTCAGCACATAGGCCGGAATGAAATCGTCATCGTCCCGCTTGATGCCGGAATGGCCGAACACGATGACCGACTGCGGCACGTTCTTGTCGATGACCTGGACCCCCGCATCGCGCGCGGCGGAAGCCTCCTGAAGCTTCGGCATGTCCGTGGACTGTGGCAGGCCGCCGAAAACCTCATCAAGGAGACTGGCCAGCGACTTCGCATCGATATCGCCGACAACTGCAACAATCAGCCCGTCCTTGCGGAAGAGCCGGTCGCGCAGGCTGTGCAGATCTTCCGATGACAATTTGGCGACTGTGTCGGCCGGACCGCGCCGGGTGCGGGCGTAGGGATGTTCACCGAACATCGTCTCATGCCACGCCTTGCGGGCGATGTTGTCCGGATCCTGCAGGTTGGACTTGATGTTGAGAATGACCTGGCCCCGGATGCGCTCCAGCGGCACCTGGTCAAAGCGCGGCCGGTTGACCGCATCCGCCAACAGGTCCACCGATTGCTCCCGATTGTGCGTCAGGGTCTGGAAGGTGCCGTAGAAGCGGTCGGCGCGGGCCCGGAAAGACATGCGCATCGCAAGCTGCTGCTGCAACTTCTGGAAGGCCTTGGATTTCCGGTCGGCCGCGCCCTCGTCGAGCATCCCTGCCATGAGATTTGTGATGCCTTCCTTGCCCGCCGGATCGAGAGCCCAGCCGCCGAGGAATGTGAAGCGCATGGTCATGAGCGGAATGGAACGGTCTTCCACCAGCCAGGCGGTAATCCCGCCCGGGCTCTTCACCTCCTGGATTTCGACCGCATGCGCGGGGCGTATGCCTGCGAACGCCAGGATGGTCAGACAGACTGCCGCAGCGGCACTCCAGCGGAAACTTTGTGTGAGGAGCTTCATGATTTTTTCCCGCCTTGGATTTTGCTGCTTCCGGCGCGCTTGTCTGCACTGGGCTCCGGCAACAGAATGCCTGTTACCGAACGCTTCATCTGCAGGAACTTCCGGGCCGCCGCGTTCACCTGTTCAACGGTCACCGCTTCAATGCGCGAGGGCCATTCCTCGACATCCTGCACGGTTCCGCCCGTTGTCAGCGCCACGCCGTAGATCCGGGCGCGGCTGTTCTGATTGTCTTTCAGGTAGACCGTGGCGGAGATCAGGGTGTTCTTCGCATCCTTCAGTTCCTCTTCGGTCACGCCGTTCTTGATGATGTCCTCGAGCACCGCGTCCAGGGCGGTTTCCAATGCAGCAAGTTCGGCCTCGCCGCTGCCGGCTTTCGGCCCGGCATAGACGCCGATATCTCCGTAGTCCAGGGCATCGCCGGTGTACCAACTGCCGGCATAGGAGGCGATCTTCTGCTCCACAACGAGCTTCTGATAGAGACGGGAAGTGGTGCCGGTGCCCAGGATCCTGCTCAGAATCTGGAGTGCTTCAGCCTCGCCCGGCTCGGCGGTGGCATATGAGGCCGCAGTGTAGACCCGCCGCATGGAAGGTGTGGGTACCCGCGGATCCTTTAGCGTCACCCGGCGTGCGGCCTGGGCCGGCGGCTCCAGCGGGCGGACGCGCTTCTTCAGATCAGGATTTGGCGGGATCACGCCGTAGTGCTTCTCTGCAAGCGGCCGCAGCTCATCGGCGGTGATGTCGCCGGCGACAACTAGGATTGCGTTGTTCGGTGCGTAGAAGCGCTTGTAGAAGGCATTCACGGCATCAAGATTGAGTTCCTTGATCTCGTGCATCCAGCCGATGACGGGATCGCCATAGGGGTGGTTGACGTAGAGGGCCGCGCGGACCTGCTCCATCAGCCGGCTCGACGGGTTGTTGTCTACCCTGGTGCGCCGTTCCTCTTTGACCACATCGCGCTCGGTATCGATGTCCTTCTGGGCAAGCTGCAGATTGACCATCCGGTCGGCTTCGTGCCGCATCATGAGTTCGAGCCGGTCTTTGGAGATGCGCTGGAAGTAGGCGGTGTAGTCGACCGAGGTAAAGGCATTGTCCTGGCCGCCATTGCGCCGGACCATCTTGGAGAACTCGCCTGGAGGCACCGTCTTGGTGCCCTTGAACATCAGGTGCTCCAGGAAGTGCGAAACTCCTGACTCCCCCGACGGTTCGTCGGCGGCGCCGACCCGGTACCACACCATGTGCGTCACCACGGGTGCGCGGTGATCAGGAATCACCACGACTTCCATGCCATTGGAGAGTTTGAAGGATCCAACCTTCGAGTCGCTGCCTTGAGCGGCTGGAACGGTGAAAGCGAAAAACGTGAAAAAAAGCAAAAGGCCCGATAGCGGACCCTTGCCTGAAGCAAGCTTGGACATGCGTCCTACCTCAGCCGTTTGTTTTCCCCGAAGATGGGCGTATGGCCCGCGGAAGGCAAATTAAAACTTGGTAACGCAGAAGTGTGCGCGCACCAAGGCAAAACGGGGGAACCGGCGGTGCGGATCAGAATCCGAAGCACCCACGAGCCCGGCTTTCAAGAGCACGCGCAGCTTCGGGGCACGATGCCGGGGCTGGTCGGGGTTCAGTTGTCGGAGAACAGTTCGCCGATGTTGAAGATCGTGCCGTAGTTCTTGTTCTTCGCACGTTTGCGCTCAAGGCGGACCTTGCGCAGCTCTTTCATGAGCTGCTCGTGGGACTTCTCGCTGCCATCGGCATTGGTGCGGGAAATGCCGTGGCGCTGGAAGATGTCTCCACTGGCCTGCT
Source organism: Pseudomonadota bacterium (assembly GCA_039030315.1). GTDB lineage: Bacteria > Pseudomonadota > Alphaproteobacteria > Rhizobiales > CAJQND01 > JAAEUE01. The sequence continues at coordinate 1,522 of JBCCEL010000125.1, read as the reverse complement.
GTTGCACCGGCGGCTGTCCGTAGGGCGGCTGCTGGCCATAGGCCGGGGGCTGGCCGCCTGCGGGAGGCTGGCCATAGGCTGGCGGCTGTCCGCCTGCCGGCGGTTGACCGTAGGCGGGTGGCTGGCCATAGCCGCCTGATGGCGGCACGGTTGTCGTGCCGATACCGGGGGGCGCCTGATAGGGCTGGTTGGCGGCCTGGGACGCATAAGGATTGATCTGGCCCGAGCGGCCTTCACCCGGCGCAGGGGGGCGCAACTGCAGATCCGGGGGCACCGAAAGGTTCTGATGTGTGCGCACGAGGCGCTCGTCCGGCACGTTCTTGCTCTGACCGAGAAGATCCGAAACGGAGTTGCCGCAGCCGGCTAGAAGCAGACCTGTGATGCCGAGCACGGCATATGTTGCTGACTTACCCAAAGCCCAATTCCCCTTGCCTGCCAGCGTGTTACGCGGGCGAAACTCACCTTACCGGGAGCTGGAAACGTATTTTTTCATTGCGGCGGAACCGTGGCGTGTCATTTCACGCGTTCGTGCGCGTCGCCTCAGTTGTCCCACCAGCTGTCCAGGAAGCATACAACAGACCGGCCACTCCGGCAACGATCGCCACGTCAGCAAGGTTAAAAACGTACCATGAGAAGCCAAAACCGTGGAAAAAGAAGAAGTCGGCAACTGCCCCGTGGATGACCCGGTCGAGCGCATTTCCCAGTGCCCCGCCGATGAGGAGGCCAAGTGCGAGGGCCGATAGCCGGTCGGTTGCCTTGACGAGCCAGACCGCCAGCATGACGGTGATCGCCAGCGACACGGCAATCAGGATCCAACGGCCATTGGCGCCCAGCGAGGAGAACCAGCCGTAGGAGACGCCGTGGTTCCAGGCGAGCACGAGATCCATGAACGGCGCGATCCGCACCGGCTGGCGGGCCGCGATGTCGAACGGTCCCAGCATCCACCACTTGTGCGCCTGATCCACGGCAAAGGCGATGAGCGCCGTGGCGGCGCCCATCTTCAGGTAGCCCGGATTGGGGACCGCCGTAGCCTCGGTGGTCATTCGGCGGCCGCCATGACGCTGTCCCACTCGCGGACGGCGGCAGCATCGCGGGCCGACAGTTCCGGGTAGTCCGGATCGGAGCCCACATCGGCCGTGATCTTCCAGGAGCGGGCGCACTTCTGGCCCTCGGCCTTGGCCGGAACCACGGCGACGCCCGCGACCTCTTCCATGCGGAAGGCGTCCGCGGGCCCGTCGCCTTCCCTCAGGCTTGCGGCGGACGTGATCGAGATCTCGGCGAGATCGAGCCCGTCTAGCGCGGCCCGCAGGGCATCGTCGGAGACATAGACCTCAGGGGCTGCTTCCAGCGACGAGCCGATGCGTTTCTCGCGGCGCTCGATCTCCAGAGCACCAGTGACGACTCGGCGGACCAGGCGGACCTTCTCCCACTTGGCGGCCAGCGCCTCGTCCCTCCATTCCGCCGGCACCTTCGGGAACTGGCGAAGGTGGACGCTGTCCTCATCCGACGGGAAGCGGGAGAG
>JBCCEL010000124.1:0-15011 GCA_039030315.1 Pseudomonadota bacterium | reverse complement strand
GCCCAAAGTTGCGAACTTCGGCCCCTTTCCCAAGGCATTGCGATTGCCGGTCCGAGCCCCGTCTGTTGTCACGCTTCAGGGGCAAGGCATCACACCCTCTCCTCCACCGTCAGCGACTACCTAGGACAGTGCCCTCGCGTTGAGGAGAGTTGATAGAACATATAAAGAACAAAAGCTCTATTGTCAAGACATTTTTCTTATAAACTGAATCTAACCTCGGCGTCCTGACGCTGCACCGGTGTGGGCGGCGACGCGCGAAAGGGCATTTCTTGCGATCAGGATGTGAAACGGCATGATTGCCTTCAGATACAGCCGGCCGCCCAAATTGTGGGGGTGCACCCAGGTTCCAAGGAAAATCCGTCCGTGGTCGGACAGAACTGAAATCCTGAAATCCAGATGACGATCGTTGAAGCCCGCGATGATCTCATTGGAAGCCTCAGCCTCAACCGGGAACACGCCGATCTTGTCGGAAGCCGGCGGGCCGTCCTGCAGAAGTCCGAAGGGAGCGGTCAGCCAGTAACGCAGTCGGAGCAGGGCGCGTGCCCATCCCGGGAACGCAGTGATGACCGTGGCCGCCTGCCGCGGCGAAAGTCCTGCATCCACGGCGTAGCAATCAAGAAAGTCTCCGGGAGCAATTCGTTCGTGCAGCATGCTCACGGCAGGAAGATCAGCCTCGATCACTGCAGGTGCAGACATCGTCTGGGCTCCCGTTTTGTGGTCCAGTGCATGATATGTGCTCCGGACACGGCAGTTTCACCGCCCGCAGACGCGCCATATCACCACAGGCGTGCAAGGAGTGAGCGCCCGTGCCGGGCACCCACCCTGAGCCGACTACAGTGACTTCAGGTATTCGATGATCGCCATCCGGTCGTCCGGCTCGATGCGCGGCCCGATGACCGTCAGGGGATAGTTCTTCGGATCATCCTGTTCGGTGCCCCTGAACTGATGGCCATGGTTCGAGTTTCCCGTTCCACCAGGCTCAAACCTGCTGAGACCTTCAGCCGGTTGCGTTGACAGCCCCACCTTCACCGGATCGAAGGTCCGGTTGCCGACATAGAAGACGCCGTTATTGTTTGCCGCGCTGTTGCGCTCCTCGTTGTCTGCCATCATCAGGTACAGGTTTGGGATCGAACCATTGTGCAGGAACGGTGCGGTCGCCCAGATACCGTCGAGCGGCCGGGCCTTGTACACCGGTTTCACATCCTCCAGCGGCCACGGCGGGACACCGGCCAGGATGCAGTTCGGCCGGTTGCCGTTCATCATCTTGCGCTTTTCGGGCGGAACATTGTTCTCGTCATACCATTTGGTCACCACCGACTGCACGACCAGGGCGAGGGCGAAGCCGAAGGGCTGCTTGTCATTGTCCCAGCCTGTGAACGGTGAGTCGCAGCCTTGGAAGGCGTCCTTGGCCCCGGAGAAGTCGAGCTTGACCCCCTTGGGGGACACGATGCTTACGTTTCTTGCCAGCATGCCGGCTGACATGCCGGGATCGGTCCCGATGATCCGCTGCTGAACCAGCTTGACACGGAAGTATCGGTTGCCGTCGATTTCGTTCCACCAGTTCTTGTAAGCCGGATTGTCCGGGTCCTTCATGAGTTCCGACACGGGCGGCCCGTGGCATTCCATGCAATGGCTCTGGAACAGGCCCTTGCCGCGTTCTGCGAGGTCGGTATCGATGGGTCCGAAAACGTCTCCGGGCCACTTGGGCGCACCGAGACCGCCGAAGGTCTTGGTGCCTGCAAGCATCAGCTCCAGCTCGTGCAGGTGTTCGATCGCAGCAGAAGAGGCAAACTGGTTTTCTTTGTTTCGCAGATTGACCCGGGCTCCCACACCCAGAGCCTCGCCGGCGTTTCGCACCATGGGCTGCATGATAGAGCCGTTGTACTGGACCCAGTCGAACCAGGAGGTGTGCCAGATGTGCGGATAGCTGACGGGCGCATTGTTGGGGGCGAAGTTGTCCTTGTTGAGCTGTACGCCAAACACCGTGTTGCCGATGCGGTTGATGGCATCCAGCCGGCCGAAGCCTTCCTCGACATTGCCCTTGGCCGCGGAACGTTGCGCGAGGGCTTCCTTGACCGATGCACCCAGCACCTTGATGAGCGAAACATCGACCCGGAGCTTGCGCTTGAGGACCTGGAGGTCTTTGAACCAGCCCCCGAAGTCCCAGAACCTGCTCTCGACCGGATCGAGATCCTTGATCAGCGCCTGCTGGAAGCGGTCGCGCTTTTCGCCATCGATCAATGTGTAGATGAGAGCGAGACCGGCCGCCTTGCGGAACTTGCCGAGATCGGTCATTGCCGGGCCGCCTTCCACCCGTACCCCGATAATCTTGCCGTCCTTCTCGAAGTTCAACTGGCCCGTGTGGCAGGCCGCGCAGGTGAAGCCGACCGCCGTCAGCGCCTTGCCCTTGTCGAAGGTGTCGGGGAACATCGGCGTCTTGCTGCCGGGGTTGAGCGCATTCTCCAGCAGGGCAAACCCGACGGGCAGCTGATCTGCAGATCCTGCCTCATCCCAAAGGAAGCCGAATCTTGACAGGTAGTCCCGATCGATCAGCATCTTGCCCTTTGTTTCATCGCCGGGACCGGGCTGCTCCAGATGCTTCAACCATTCGTAGGGAACCGGCAAAGTCGCCGTTCCCTGATGGGTTCTGTAAAACTTCGTCCGGGTGGCGGCATCCCAGCTCTTCTGGACATAGGTGTAGCTGTCCGGCTGCTTGAGATCGGGCAGTTCGGGCGGCGTGAGGAAGTCGAAGCCCATGAGCATGAGCGCCGAAGCGGCGGCAACCGTGTTTCGAATCCGGAGTCGATGCCTGTTGTTCATGAGGAGCCCCCAAAGCTCGGAAGTAAAATTCAAGAATTTGCCTTGAATGCGCACATTAGGCAGCGCTGCGAAGCGATAAACGCCCGCCATTTCGCGCGCCACTAAAGGTGACTCTAGCTGATTCTTGGACTTCGTTCGGGGTAAACTTCAGAATCTGACTCTGTCAGCCGAAGACACGGGCAAAAATCGTGTCCACGTGCCTGGTGTGATAGCCGAGATCGAACAGGGCCTCCAGATCGCTTTCTGATAGGGCGGCCCGGACCTCATCATCCGCCTTCAGGAGGTCCAGGAAATTGCCTTCGCCGCGCCAGACCGGCATGGCGTTACGCTGAACAAGGCCGTAGGCATCTTCGCGCGAAACCCCCGCTTGTGTCAGCGCCAGCAGGACGCGCTGGGAATGGATCAGGCCGCCGAGGCGGTCAAGATTGGCCTGCATGTTCTCCGGATAGACAACCAGCTTCTCAATCACGCCGGCCAGCCTGTTGAGGGCGAAGTCCAGGTGCACGGTGGCGTCGGGCCCGATGCCGCGTTCGACGGAGGAATGGGATATGTCGCGTTCGTGCCAGAGGCTGACATTCTCAAGCGCCGGCGTCACCGCGGAACGCACCAGGCGGGCAAGGCCGGTGAGGTTTTCCGTCAACACCGGATTGCGCTTGTGGGGCATGGCGGAGGAGCCTTTCTGGCCGGGAGAGAAATATTCTTCCGCCTCCAGAACCTCGGTGCGCTGCAGGTGCCGGATTTCCGTTGCCACGCGCTCGATCGAGGAGGCGATGACCCCGAGGACGGAAAAATACATGGCATGGCGGTCGCGGGGGATGACCTGGGTGGAGACCGGCTCGGCTTCAAGACCCAGCGCCTTCGCCACATGCTCTTCCACCCGCGGGTCGATATTGGCAAAGGTACCGACAGCGCCGGATATCGCGCAGGTTGCGATCTCTTTCCGGGCAAGCTCAAGGCGCTCCTTGCCGCGCTCAAATTCCACGTAGGCCTGGGCGAGTTTCAGTCCGAACGTGGTGGGTTCGGCGTGGATGCCGTGGCTGCGGCCGATACAGACGGTGTCCTTGTGCTCAATGGCCCTGGTCTTCAGGGCCGCGAGAACACGGTCCATGCCGGCCAGCAGGAGGTCGGTCGCCCGAACCAGCTGGACGTTCAGGCACGTATCAAGCACGTCCGAAGACGTCATGCCCTGGTGGACAAAGCGCGCATCCTCGCCCACATGCTCGGCGAGATGGGTGAGGAAGGCGATGACATCGTGCTTCGTCACCCGCTCTATATCGTCGATCTTCCCGACATCGAACTCTGCAGCATCGCCGCGCTCGCGAATGGTTCGCGCCGCGTCCTGTGGGATCACACCAATATCGGCCAGTGCCTGGCAGGCATGGGCCTCGATCTCGAACCAGATGCGAAACTTGCTGGCGGGCTCCCAAATGGCCGCCATTTCCGGGCGCGTGTAGCGGGGGATCATAAGCGCGAATCCACTGTTTGCTGGGCAGGGCCGTGCCATAGCAGATGGTCCCTGCGGCGGCAACGGACGCAGTGCTGCACCAGCAAATCCCTGTTGAAGAAGCCTTCGGGGAAGACTAGAGTTGCGCCAGTCACTCAAACGGGGTGCCCAGAGTGATCCGCAAAGGGCTGAGAGGCGGCGACGCCAACCCGTGGAACCTGAACCAGGTCATGCTGGCGGAGGGATTTGGGGCTCGCGCGCGCAAGTCTGTGCCCTTCAACGCTCTCGCAACAGTGTGATTTATCCGCTCTTGAAGGAGCCTTGTGCATCCGTGCCCGATCTCGCCCAAATTGCCGGAGACGTTCTGGGCCGTGTGCGCAGGGAGAGCCCCCGCGTGCATTGCCTGACCAACACGGTTGCCGAGGCTCTCACCGCGAATGTGCTGCTGGCGGCCGGCGGCATTCCCTCCATGACGACCCACCCCGCGGAGGTCGGCGCGTTCGTTGAGGGAGCGGGCGGCCTTCTTGTGAACCTCGGCACGCCCGATGCGGAACGCAATACGGCGATCGGGCTGGCGCTGGACGCGGCGCAGCATGCCGGTGTGCCCTGGGTGCTGGATCCGGTTCTCATTGACCGCTCGCCGCTGCGCCTGGACAGGGCACGGCAGCTTCTCGCTCGCACCCCTGCCGTGGTGCGGGGTAATGCGGGCGAGATCGACGCCCTGTTTGCAAACCAGGTTCCGGCTTGCGTTGTCGCCAAATCCGGGGCTGAGGATATCATTGCCGGGGGCGGCCGGACTGCCCGCGTGCGCAACGGTCATCCCTGGATGGCGCAGGTGACGGCCATGGGGTGTGCCATGTCCGCACTCATCGCCGCCTTCAGCGCCGTCCACGAAGATCATTTCGAAGCCGCAGCCGCCGCGTTGCTGGTGACTGGTGTATCCGGTGATCTGGCGGCAGCGAAGGCCAAAGGTCCCGGCAGTTTCGTGCCCGGGTTTCTGGACGAACTGGCCGGACTCAGTGCACACACTCTCGCGACCGAGGCTGCTTGCGAGGAGGAGGAAAACGCATGAGTGGAGCCGAGTTCGATCTCTCCGTCTACGGGGTGCTGGATCCCGCCCGCGCTCGAGGCCGCCCGCTGGGTGAGCTGGCGGAAGCCGCCATCCGGGGCGGGGTGACGTTCATGCAACTCAGGTTCAAGGATGCCTCGACCCGGCAGTTTCTGGCGGCCGCCCTCGAAACCGTGGAAGTGACCAAGCGCCTCGGTGTTCCGCTCGTCGTGAACGACCGGGTCGACATTGCCTACGCGGTTGAGGCTCAGGGTGTCCATCTGGGCCAGGAGGACATGGACCCCGAGGAAGCACGCGACCGGCTCGGTGAGCACGCCATTATCGGTGCCACCATCCACTCTCTTGAAGAGGCAGAAGCTGCGCCGGTGAAATTTGCCGACTACTACGGCGTCGGCGCTGTCTACGCCACGGCCAGCAAGGACCGGGATGTGCCGCCGATCGGCGTGGACGGGTTCGCCCGGATCCGCGCGGAGCTTGCGAGGGTTCATCCGGGTGCTCCAGTCGTCGGCATTGCGGGTATCACTTCGGGCAATTGCGGGCCGGTAATGGCGGCAGGGGCGCAAGGGGTTGCCGTGATATCGGATATCTTCATGGCGGACGATGTGGAGGCGGCGGCGCGCCGGTTGACTAATGCGGTCCTTGGCAGAGGGGAGGCGGCGGCATGAGCCATCCGGCAGCGCTGACCATCGCGGGCTCCGATTCCGGCGGTGGCGCGGGTATCCAGGCTGACCTGAAGGCGTTCAGTGCATTGGAAGTCTACGGCTGTTCGGTTCTCACTGCGCTGACCGCCCAGAATACACAGGCGGTCACCGGCGTCATGGATGTGCCGGCCGATTTCATCGCAGCCCAGATCGATGCGGTCTTCTCTGATATCGTCGTGCATGCGGTGAAGATCGGCATGCTCTCAATCCCCGAAACCATTGAGACAGTGGCCTCAGGACTGGAGCGGCACGGCGCCCGGAATATCGTGCTGGATCCGGTCATGGTCGCAAAGTCGGGAGATGCGCTGCTCCAGCCGCACGCGGTTGCGGCGGTCCGGGACCGGCTCCTTCCCCTGGCCGGCGTGATCACGCCAAACCTGCCGGAAGCGGCGGCCCTTTTGGGCACGGACCCCGTAACCTCTGCGGAGCAGATGGCGGACACCGCCCGCGCATTGCTTGATCTGGGACCCGGCGCGGTCCTGCTGAAGGGTGGGCATCTGACCGGAGCCGGGAGCCCGGACATTCTCGTCAGTCAGGACGGAGTGGAAGCCTTCGAAAGCAGACGTATCGAAACGGCGAACACGCATGGTACAGGCTGCACCCTGTCGTCCTCAATTGCCGCAGGTCTCGCCAAGGGTCTGTCGTTGCGGGAGGCTGTGGCAGCGGCTAAGACTTACATCAGCGCAGCGATAGCTGCCGGGGACGGATTGGGCATCGGCAAAGGGCACGGGCCGGTGCACCACTTTCACCATTTCTGGGGGCGATGACCAGAACTGGATGCAGTTGTGAGCGAGACGAATTCGATGACAGCAAACCGGCGCAAGTTCCTGGCAGCATCAGCAACACTTGCCGGCGCAGGTGTGGCGGCCCCGGCAGTGGTCCGTGCCCAGACGCGCACCTGGAGAATGGTGACGTCCTGGCCCAAGAACCTGCCCGGGCCGGGCACGACCGCCCAGTTTCTGGCCGACCAGATCACGGCCATGTCCCATGGCCGGCTTTCCGTTACGGTCCATGCCGCAGGCGAGCTGGTGCCCGGTCTCGGCGTCCTTGATGCTGTGGCCGGCAAGGTTGCGCAGATGGGCCATACCGCGTCGTTCTTCTGGACCGGCAAGATGGAGGCTGCGGCCTTCTTCACAGCCGTGCCCTTTGGCCTGACGCCGCTTGAGCACATCGCCTGGGTCGAGCAGGGCGGTGGGCAGGATCTGTGGGATCAGCTTTACGAGCCGTTCCGGGTCAAACCCCTCATGGCCGGCAACACCGGCATGCAGATGGGCGGCTGGCTGAAAAAGGAAGTGAAGAGCCTGGAGGATCTCAAGGGCCTGCGCTTCCGAATTCCAGGTCTCGGCGGAGCGATGATGAAGAAGCTGGGTGTGGTGCCGGTCCTGATGGCGCCGTCCGAGATCCTGCCTGCGCTCCAATCGGGCGCCATTGACGGGACCGAGTTCCTCGGGCCTTGGAGCGATCGTGCTGCCGGCTTCCACAAGGCGGCCAACAACTATTACTGGCCGGGCTTCCATGAACCGAACGGCTCAGCGGAGTGCCTCGTCAATCTGAAGTCCTGGGGCAACCTGCCGGACGAACTGAAGTTGGTGGTCAAGAATGCCTGCCGCGCGGCCAATGTTCTTGGTCTTGCCGAGAGCGAATGGCGCAATGCCGAAGCCTTGCAGGCGCTGAAGAAGGATGGCGTCAACCTGCGGCGGTGGCCGGACGACATCGTTCGCGCCGCCCGGGATGCGGCCGGACAGGTCATCCTCGAATTCGGTCAGGGCAGCGACATCGAACAGCGCATTTACCTGTCCTACGAAACCATGCGGGCCCGGGCGCGGAACTGGTCGCAGATCGGGGCCGAGGCCTATCTGACGGCCCGCAACGGCTGATTTCGGATTCAAGCTGCAGCGTTCTGCACGAATTCTGCTGGGAACAGCCGGCATTTCCGCACGTCAGCTGACAATGGATTGCATCCGCCGCTTCTAGGGAAGGGCTCCCATGCCATAGATCGGGAGCCTTCGGCGATGCAATTCCGCCTTCAGAAATCCATGCCCTTCAGCCTTTTCCGCAAACTGCTGGCCATCGGTGCGTTTGCGCTCATCCTCCTCGTCGTTCTGCACCTGATCAGCGGAATTATCGAGGAGCGGCAAAGCTACCGGGACCAGGTTGCCGACAGCATCGCCTCAAGCTGGACCGGCCAACAGAAAATGGTGGGTCCGCTGCTCGTGGCGCCCTACAAGATTGTCCGCAACATCGACAAATGGTTCTACGAAGACGGCAAGCGTATCTCGACCTCGGACAAGGTAGTGACCGAGAAGGCGAAGTATTTTCTGCCGGAGAGTCTGACGGTCAATGCGATAGCCGATACCCAGTTCCGCCACAGGGGCCTCTACAGCGTGCCGGTATACGTGTCCGATCTCAAGATTGCCGCCAGGTTCGAGGTTTCCAATGCCGTGGAGATTGACGACGAGAAAGCAAGTGTGGAGTGGGGAACGCCGTTCCTTGTGTTCGGTGTCCAGGACATCCGGGGTATCAACAAGACACCGGAAGTCGTTGTGAACGGCGAGGCGATCGACATCCGGCCCGGCACCAATGTCCGCTTCCTCAAACAGGGCGTGCATGCCACGCTCAAACCTCTGCCGGACGAGCCGCAGCATTGGAAGGTGGACATGTCGCTGTCCCTCCAGGGAATGAAGCAGCTCTCGTTTCTCCCCACCGGGCGTTCGTCCAGCGTCACTCTGGCTTCGCCCTGGCCCCATCCGAGCTTTGTCGGCCGCTACCTGCCGAAGAGCCGGCAGGTCAGCGATGCCGGGTTCGAGGCATCCTGGCAGACCACTCATTTCTCCAGCAACATGGGCCAGGACTTTGAAAACTGCGCCTTGAGGCGTAAATGCATGGATTTCCTGTCGAACCAGTTCGGCGTGCAGCTGCAGAGCGGGGTGGATGTCTATGTCCAGTCCGACCGGGCCATCAAGTACGCGCTGCTCTTCGTCGGACTGACGTTCGTGGCGTTCTTCATGTTCGAGATCCTGAAGGATCTCAGAATCCATCCGATCCAGTACGGCCTTGTTGGCTTTGCGCTGGCTCTGTTCTACCTTCTTCTTCTGTCGCTTTCGGAACATGTTGAATTTGTTCTGTCTTACGTAATCGCCGCGGCGGCGTGCGCAGGCCTGATCGGCTTTTACGTGAGCGCCGTACTGGGCAGTGTACGGCGCGGAACAGGCTTCGGAGCGGGGCTCGCGGCGCTCTACGCCGCCCTGTTCATCCTCATCGGCTCTGAAGACTACGCCCTGGTGATGGGGTCAGCGCTGATCTTCGTGGTGCTGGCCGTGATCATGATCGTCACCCGGAACGTGGACTGGCACGCCATCGGCAAAGGGGAAGACACACCGCCCGCGCCCAGCCCTGAACCTCAGCCGGCGGACTGACGGCGGAGCGTTGCGTGCAAGCGCGATCCGGCCTGGCGACACCGCCAGGCCGGAGTTCAGCGCCGCTCCGGAATGTCCACGAGTTTGCCGCGGGGGATTTCGGCGAGCTTGTCGTACATCGGCAGCTCGACCAGTTCGGCGTTCTGAAGGGATCCGTCGCGGCAACCGACTATCACCTTTGAACCGGCGCTGGCCTCGCTCGTGTCCATCAGCGCATAGCCGATTCCGTGGCCGAGATAGGGCGATGTGGCACCGGCGGTGACCATACCCGCCCGTTCTCCGCCAACCAAGACAGGCGCGGAGATGAGAGGCTCACCGCCGGCGCACTTGATGCCGTGCAGTCTGGGCTCCCTCGAGGCGGACTGCAGTGCGGTCTTGCCGATGAAGTCCGCCTTGTCTTCATCCACGAAGCGCCCAAGGCCAGCGTCGTATGGCGTCGTGGTCGGGTTGAAATCGGACCCCGCATTCAGGATGCCGGCCTCGATGCGGCGGATGTTCATGGAGTCCAGGCCGAAGATCTTCATGCCGAACGGCTTGCCCGCGGCTTCCAGATGCGCCCACAGCGCCTCTGCGTCATGGTGGGGTTCGGTGTAGAATTCCCAGCCGAGCTCGTTGGTGTAGCCGGTTCGCGTGATCACAACCTCCTGGCCGCCGAAGAGGACACGGGCGACGGCGAAATAGCCGAATGGCTCCGGCATGCCGGTATCGCTGGCCGCCTCCAGGACCTCCAGGGAATTCGGGCCCTGGACCTGGGACACGAACACGTCCGGGTCGGATATGGTGACATCCATGCCGGCGCCGTGGGCCCGTGCCCAGCTGTAGAAATCTCCATCGGCCTGGGCGTACCAGAACCTGTCCTCCGCAAGCCGCAGGACAATGCCGTCAACCAGCAGCCCGCCATCTTCGTAGCAGGCGAGCCCGTAGCCGCAGCGGCCGACCTTGACCTTGGTCATGTCCTTGGTGAAGAGCCTGTCCAGCAGACGTTCCGCGTCCGGTCCCTCGAACTGGAGCGGCAGCTCGCCCGTGTGCAGCACGGCGGCCTTTTGCCGGAGCAGCCAGTAACCGTCTTCCACACTCTGGCTGTCGAGGCAGCAGGCCATGTGCCGCCTGTTGTAGACGCAGTAGTGAGGACCCAGCGGGCGCTCGATTTCGTGATAGGGGTGGCGGTTGAGGGAATAGTCCCAGCCGGCACCTGGCATGCCGGTCACCAGGTCCCGCGTCTGTCCATCGCTTGAGCGCATCGGTTCCTCCATGGAAAGCCCGCGCAGGATAGGCTTCGGTGCGGCGCTCCGGAATTGATTTGATCTAATCAGGAAGTTAGATAATCTTAGTTCATGTCCGGCGATTGGCTACCATCCATGCATGCTTTGCGGGCGTTTGAAGCGGTCTCGCGGCATCTCAGCTATCTTAACGCCGCAGAAGAACTGAATGTTACACCGGCCGCGGTGAAGCAGCTCGTGCGCAAGCTGGAAGATGCCCTGGGAGCACAGCTTCTGCGCCGAAAGGGCAGAGGGCTGGAATTGACCGAAGAGGGCGCGGCCGGGCAGGACGATCTCGCCGCAGCCATGCGGCATATCTCAGCTTCGGTCGCGAGGATGCGGGCGCAACGGTCGCCGGACCGGCTCATTGTCTCGGTCGAAGCCTCATTCGCGACCGCCTGGCTGGTTCCGAGGCTGGAAGAGTTTCGGGTGGGGCATCCGCAAATCAGCGTCCTGATCGATTCCTCGCAAACCATTGTCGATCTGCGCCGGGGCGACGCGGATGTCGGCATTCGCTACGGGGTCGAACGGGATGAAGGCCTCATTGTAAACCGGCTTTTCGACGATCTGGTTTTCCCCGTATGCAGCCCCGGACTGGCGGAAGGGCCGTCAGGCCTGTCGGTCCTTGAGGATCTGGCCTCCGCCACCCTGATCCACTGGGACATCTCCCAGCTGGCCTGGGCCCGGGAGACGCGGCGCTGGTTCACCTGGCAAAGCTGGTTCGAGCGAGTGGGAGCCAGCCATCTGTCGACGGATGAAGGCCTGCATTTCAGCGACTACGGTCTCGCGGTCCAGGCCGCCGTGGCCGGGCAGGGGGTTGTGCTCGCCAGCTGGCCCATCCTGCGCGAGCCCATTGCCGCGGGCCTGCTGGTTTGCCCCTTCGCCGACAAGGTGACAACGGATATCGGATATGACCTCGTGACCACGCCCGATGCCGCCCGTCGCGGCGAGGTGACAGCCTTCGTCCAGTGGCTGCTGGAAGCGGCTGACCGCGAGCGCGGGGAACTCCCCCCGGTCCGGTAAGTCGGCGCACAAGCCCCCAAGGCAGCGGTTTCCTTCAGGCATCAAATTTTATTGTGCATTGCATCATTTTTCTGCCGCAATGCAATATGATCGTCGCGCGTCTGTGGGTGGACCGATACGCAATTGTCACTCAACGCATCTCAAGGATAGAGGGATGACGGCATGCAGACCAAGACGGAACTTCCCATGATCCGCCGGCTCTGGCCGGCCGATCAGGAGCAGATCAGCGCCCATTTTGCGAGCCTTGACGCCGGATCGCTGAACTTGCGATTCGGCGGCGGTGTCTCCGATGAGTTCGTGCGCGACTACGCGCGGCGCATTCTCGAAATCGGCTCCGCCATCTACGGGGCGTTTCCCGATGACCGGTTGCGGGCGGTCGGCGAGTTGCGCGGCGTTCTGGACGGCTGGCCGGCAACAGCCGAGGCGGCGTTTTCCGTGCAACCGGCCTGGCAGGATCAGGGGCTTGGCGAGGCCCTGATGACCCGGATCATTGCAGCTGCCCAGAACCGCGGCATCAAGAGCCTGCACATGATCTGCCTGAAGGAAAATCGCAAGATGCAGCACCTGGCCGAAAAGCATGATGCGGTGCTCAGCTTTCACCCGGCTGAAGTAACGGCGTCGCTCGACCCGCCCTGGCCGACGCCGTTTTCCGTCGCCGAGGAGCTGACAGGCGAGGCGAGGGGCTTCGTCCGCGCGGTCATGAACTGGCCAGGCTAGCAAAGAACCTCGACCCATGCCATCGAGCCTGCATCTGAGAGATGGCGAAGGCTTGAAATGTCGCTCCCGGGCTTGAGCCGAAGGCCCAGAGCCACAGTCTCACCTGGAAGCTTCCGTCACCTGAAATGCTGAAACATCGTGAGAAACATCAGCTTTCCCCTCCTTGCCGTGGGTCCTCGGGTCAAGCCCGCGGACGGCAAGGATGAGAGAATACCGGTTACTTCGCAGGGCCCTTGCGAGGCAGAGGCGGAGATTTATAAGGTCTGAAATGCGGAGCGATTCAAATGCTGAAGCGCTGCCAGAACTCGGAAGCTGGCGTGGGGGCCGCCTTGGCCGGGGCCGAGAGTGTTTGGGACAACCAGTCTTCCGCGGTATTGACCACGGCTCTATAGACCCCGGAGCAGAGTTCCTTTGCCGCTGTTCCCGCCCATTCCCCAGGGAGAAATGCAGATGGCAGGTGCGGGTCCTTCAAGAGAATCCTCCGGTATTCATGTATCAGCAGCACCCTTGCGGCGAAGGCGCTTTGCCCGGTCAGGTGGTCCGGATCCGTCACAAGTGACCTGAAGCGGTTGGCGAAGGTCTCATATTCGGTGCTCAACTCGCCCAGTGGCCAGGCCTGGACCGCAGCGTTCGGCAGGGCGCTCCGGGAAAAACCGGGTGCGACGGATGAATGAAACACCACCACCCGGTCCTGCAGTCCGGCTGCTTCCAGTGCCGCGCTCAAGCCCGGAGGGGCGGGCGCAGGCAGGGCCATGAGCGATGTTGAAAGTTGCCCGAAGCCAAGCCATTTCAGGGTCCTGCGCAGGGCCTGCCGTTCGCTCTGGACGAGATCGGCCAGCCCCTGGACGAGGGTCCATTGGTCCGATGCCTCAGCTTTGCCGAGGGCGTAGATGCGCTGGTCGGCTTCGGCAAACCGCCTGAGACCCTCGCCTGACAGGGTGTACCGGGCGCGCCGGCCCTCCGTTTGCGAGGTCAGCCAGCCTTCCTGGGAAAGCCGGTAGACGCCCGTGCGCACATGCCGTTCGGAAAGGCCGAACAATGCCATGAGATGAACCAGATCGCTCAGCCAGATAGTGCCGCCTCTTGGCATGATCGCATCGCCAAACACGGTCACAATGAGCGAATTGGCCTTGGGGCGCAGCTCTTCAAGCAATGCGGCGAGATCCGGCCTGAGGGACGGTTCTGTGGCGGGCGCGTTCACCGGCTGTCTACAACTCGCTTCGCCTTGCCTTCCGAGCGGGCCACGCCGCCCGGCTCGTGCACCACCGCGGCAACGGAAATGCCGATGAAGTCCTTCACCAGTTTCTCCAGGTTCTTGCCGGCCGCGCCCCGCGCCCCCTCCGAGGCGGCATCGGGATTGGCCTCGCAATGGACCTTCAGGCCTTCCAGGTTGCCTTCCTTGACCCGTTCGATCTGCCAGTGGGGAGATAGGCCGTCGACCTTGGTGATCTGCTCCTCGATCTGGGTCGGGAAGACGTTGACGCCGCGCACGATCATCATGTCGTCGGACCGGCCGGTGACCTTCTCCATGCGCCGCATGGACCGCGCGGTGCCCGGCAGAAGGCGCGTCAGATCACGCGTGCGGTAACGGATGATCGGGAAGGCTTCCTTGGTGAGCGACGTGAAGACCAGTTCGCCGAACTTGCCGTCGGGCAGAACCTCGCCGGTCTCAGGGTCGATCACCTCGGGGTAGAAATGGTCTTCCCAGATGTGCAGGCCGTCCTTGGTCTCGATGCACTCGTTGGCCACACCAGGCCCGATGACTTCGGAGAGCCCATAGATGTCCACCGCATGCAGGTGGCTGCGCTCCTCGATCTGGGCGCGAATCTCGTTGGTCCAGGGCTCTGCGCCGAAGATCCCGATTTCCAGGGCAGTGCTCTCCGGGTCGACCCCCTGGGCCTCCATCTCGTCCAGGACATTGAGCAGGTAGGAGGGTGTGACCATGATCACCCGCGGCTCGAAATCCACGATCAGCTGCACCTGGCGCGGGGTCATCCCGCCCGACACCGGGACCACCGCGCAGCCCAGTTTCTCCGCCCCGTAATGAGCGCCGAGCCCGCCGGTGAACAGCCCGTAGCCATAGGCGCAATGGATCATGTCGCCGGGGCGCACGCCGGAGGCACGCATGGAGCGGGCGACGCATTCGGCCCACATGTCCACGTCGTTCTGCGTGTAGCCGACAACCGTGGGCTTGCCGGTGGTGCCGGAAGAGGCGTGGATCCGCGCAAGCTCCTCGCGCGGCACCGCGAACATGCCGAAGGGGTAGTTTTGCCTGAGATCATCCTTCACCGTGAAGGGGAATTTTGCAAGATCTTCCAGGGACTTGAGGTCATCCGGATGAACGCCCGCCGCATCGAAGGCCTGCCTGTAGTGAGGTACGCTCGCGTAGACCCGGTTCAGCGTCCATTTCAGGCGTTCCAGCTGAAGCGCGGAGATTTCGTCCCGGCTGGCAACCTCGATCGGGTCGAGCGAGCCCCGCTCAGCCGCGTAGTCTTCCTTCGGTTTGAGCGTCATGCCTCCCCTTCCTCTGCATCCTCCAGGATCGTGCCCTTGATGGTCCGG
>JBCCEL010000123.1:0-15186 GCA_039030315.1 Pseudomonadota bacterium | reverse complement strand
CGCGCCGCCGGCTTCCGCAAGAACCTTCGTAATCGCCGCCGTCAGCGTCGTCTTGCCATGGTCAACATGGCCAACCGTGCCAATGTTGCAGTGCGGCTTGTTACGTTCAAACTTTTCCTTGGCCATAATCCGTCTCCTTTAACGAACTACCGTCTTCTTTTTCATACCTGCGCCGTGCTCTTAGGCGAGCTTGGCGCGAACTTCTTCGGCGACGCTCTGCGGCACCACCTGATAGTGATCAAACTGCATGGAGTACTGCGCCCGCCCTTGGGTCATGGACCGCAGATTATCCACGTACTTGAACATGTTAGCGAGCGGCACCATGGCGGTGACCACCGTGGCGACACCGCGCATCTCCTGGCCCTGAACCTGACCGCGGCGGCTGGAGAGATCACCGTTGACCGAGCCGACAAACTCGGACGGAGTGACGACTTCGACCTTCATGATCGGCTCGAGCAGCTTCGGATTGGCCTTCATGGCAGCTTCGCGGAACGCGGCGCGGCCGGCGATCTCGAACGCCATCACCGAGCTATCCACATCGTGGTAGGCGCCGTCCGTGACGGTCACCGTGATGTCGAGCATCGGGAAGCCGACCAGCACACCGGTGTCGATAACGGACTGAATGCCCTTCTCGATGCCGGGGATGTATTCCTTCGGAATGTTGCCGCCAACCACCTTGCTTTCGAAGGTGAAACCGGAACCCTGCTCGCCAGGTTCGATGCTCATCTTGATGCGGGCGAACTGACCCGAACCACCAGTCTGCTTCTTGTGGGTATAGTCCACATCGGAAGCCTTGCCGATTGTTTCGCGGTAGGCCACCTGCGGCATGCCTACGTTGGCTTCAACCTTGAACTCGCGCTTCATGCGGTCGACGATGATGTCGAGGTGAAGCTCGCCCATGCCGGCAATGATGGTCTGGCCGCTTTCCTCATCGGACTTGACGCGGAAAGACGGATCCTCCTGCGCCAGGCGCTGCAGGGCCATGCCCATCTTTTCCTGGTCGGCCTTGGTGTTCGGCTCGATCGCGATCTCGATGACCGGCTCGGGGAACTCCATGCGCTCAAGAATGACCCGGTTGTTCGGGTCGGACAGCGTGTCGCCCGTGGTCACATCCTTGAGACCGGCAATGGCGATGATGTCGCCCGCATAGGCTTCCTTGATGTCCTCGCGGTCGTTGGAGTGCATCATCAGCATGCGGCCGACGCGCTCACGATTGTCCTTGACCGTGTTGATCACGGAAGAACCGCTTTCGACCTTGCCCGAGTAGACGCGGCAGAACGTGAGCGAACCAACAAACGGGTCGTTCATGATCTTGAAGGCCAGCATCGCAGTCGGCTCATCATCTGAGGCTGGACGCGTGGTCTCTTCCTCGGTCTTGACGTCGATCCCCTTGATGGCCGGAATGTCGATCGGGCTCGGCAGGTAATCCACGACAGCGTCAAGCAGCGGCTGGACGCCCTTGTTCTTGAAAGCAGAACCGCAGAAAACCGGGACAAATTCGGAGTTCACTGTGCCCTGACGAACAAGCGCCTTAAGCTTGTCCTCGGAAGGCTCATCGCCTTCCAGATAGGCTTCCATGGCTTCCTCGTCCAACTCCACGGCCATCTCGATCATGGCCTCGCGGTATTTCGCAGCCTTGTCAGCCAGATCAGCCGGAATATCGGTGTATTCGAACTCGGCGCCAAGGCTCTCGTCCTTCCAGACGATGGCCTGCATCTTCACCAGATCCACGACACCGGCAAAATCACTCTCAGCACCAATCGGCAGCTGCATGACAAGCGGCTTTGCGCCGAGACGGCTCTTGACCATCTCCACCGAGTTGTAGAAGTCGGCGCCGATCTTATCCATCTTGTTGACGAAGATCATGCGCGGGACATTGTACTTGTCGCCCTGACGCCAGACCGTCTCGGTCTGCGGCTCCACACCCGCATTGGCATCCAGCAATGCAATCGCGCCGTCGAGCACGCGCAAGGATCGTTCGACTTCGATCGTAAAGTCAACGTGGCCGGGCGTATCGATGATGTTCAGGCGCTTGTTGTTCCAGAAGCACGTGGTAGCAGCGGACGTGATCGTGATGCCGCGCTCCTGTTCCTGCTCCATCCAGTCCATGGTGGCAGCGCCGTCGTGGACTTCGCCGATCTTGTGGCTCTTGCCGGTATAATAGAGAATGCGCTCAGTCGCAGTGGTCTTGCCGGCATCAATGTGAGCCATGATGCCGAAGTTGCGATAGTCTTCGATCTTGTGGGTGCGGGCCATCTCTAAGGTCTCTCTAGATCTTGATGTCGGCTACCAGCGGTAGTGCGAGAACGCACGGTTCGCTTCGGCCATCCGATGTGTATCCTCACGCTTCTTCACAGCTGTTCCGCGATTGTTTGCGGCGTCCAACAGCTCCCCACTCAGTCTTTCGACCATTGTGTTCTCGTTGCGCCCGCGCGCTGCTGAGATGATCCAGCGGATTGCGAGGGCCTGGCGCCGGTCGGGGCGCACTTCCACCGGCACCTGATAGGTCGCGCCACCCACACGGCGGGAGCGGACCTCAACGGCCGGAGAAACATTTTCCAGAGCCTGATGGAACAGAGCGACGGGCTCGGCCTTTGCCTTGGCTTCGACCTGATCCAGGGCGCCATAGACAATATGCTCTGCAACCGATTTCTTTCCATCGATCATGAGGTTGTTCATGAACTTGGAGAGAACCAAATCACCGAACTTGGGGTCCGGGTTGATGACACGTTTTTCTGCGCGATGCCGACGTGACATATCTTGTTCCAGTCTTGCTCTTTTCGTCTTTTCGAAAACAAACCCGGAAGGCGCTTATCGTCTTCCGGGGTCTTTCCCTGATCCTGCCAGGGCTTACTTCGGCCTCTTTGCGCCGTATTTGGAACGGCGCTGGCGGCGGGCGGATACGCCCTGGGTGTCAAGCACACCACGAATTATGTGGTAGCGCACACCCGGAAGGTCTTTCACGCGGCCGCCGCGAATCATGACCACGGAGTGCTCCTGAAGGTTGTGACCTTCGCCCGGGATATAGGAGGTCACTTCGAAGCCGTTGGTCAGGCGAACACGAGCCACTTTACGAAGAGCCGAGTTCGGCTTCTTCGGTGTCGTCGTGTAGACCCTGGTGCAAACGCCGCGCTTCTGCGGGCAGGCCTCCATGGCCGGAACCTTGTTGCGTTTCACAAGCGGCTGGCGCGGCTTGCGGATCAGCTGGTTAATCGTGGGCATGTAAGCCTCAACCCTCAAATCTGACGGCCGGCGCTCCGGCACGTCTTGTCTCCCGCACTGTCCAAAGCCCCTGCCCTGGAAAGCGCATGTGCAAACGCACCCAATCCCTTGGCTCGAAAGCCGGCCGGGGCGCCCTTGCGATTCAGAGGACCGGTCGCCGCGAACGACGGCGGTCATGCATTTCAGTGTCTTGTTCGATTGCTTTCAAACAGCGTATAGGCGAGCGGTCGCCCACGGCCTGCTACCGAAAGACGAGCGGGGATATACGTGTGCAGTGCAGCAAGGTCAAGGGCAAAGTAGACGGAATTTCAAGATTTCTCGTCCGGTCAGGTACGTTAGCGGGCCGTTCGGGCAAAGCTCTTTTGAGCCGTACCCGCAATCTCCAGGATAAGCTTGCGTTTCACCGCCTTGGCAAAGCTGTTCCGGTCTCCGGCCGTGACCACGAATGCACCCGGTCCGCCAATGATATCCCGGCGAAAAGCCTCTTCCAGGTTATAGGTGACCGGACGCCCGCCGCAATCGATGTCCCGGCAGAGAATGGCGAGGCCGTTGATGGTGATTCCCTTGGATGTCACCACGTCGCGAACCTCACGAATCGGTGGACCGTTCCAGTTGTTCGCGCTGTCCGCTGAAAGATCAATGACACGTCTCAGACCGCGAATCTCGTTGGTCTCCAGCAATTGCATACCCTTCACTAGCGCAGCGCCGATCGCATTGCTACCGTAGGCCAGGCGCGGGGTATCGGTCAGAACCTTGGCCACCCGCTGCGCATCGTCCGCGCCTTGAAGAATGGTCCAGGGCACCACGATCTGCTGCGATGTGAAGTCCCCCCATTCAACATAGGTCACCGCGATCTTGCCGTGCAGGCCGCCGGTGATGGCAGCGAGCACCTCAGGCGAGGTGATGGCCTGGGCATAGCCCTCACGCTGGAAGCGGATCTCGGCATCATCGATTGAGCCGGTCGCATCGGCCAGCAGAACCAGCTCAAGATCTACGGTTTTCTCCTCTGCGGCATGTGCTGCCGTTGTCAGAGCAAGCAGTACGGCAAGTGCGGCGAGCCATTTCATGACACTCTCCTGTTCCCCTGCCCGGGATTGCTTGCACAGATTATGCCGGGTTCAGTCCCACCACCGATTCGACGGCCGCGGCCACCGAGAACAGTTTCGCATCGTTCCCGGCAGGCAGCATCAGCATCAGGCCGACCGGCGCCCCGTCCGGCTCCCCGATGGGGATGGAGATCGCACAGGTGTGCAGGAAGTTGCCTACGAAGGTGTTGCGCAGGCAGCGCAGGTTCAGCGGCCCGTACCTCTCGTCATCATCCACGTCGGAAATCTTCAATGGAGCGTTGGGGACGGTTGGCATGACGAGTGCATCAAAGCCGGACATCATCCTGTGCGCCGCACCAACCATCGTGTTGCGCCGGGTGTGGATCTCGATGAGTTCCTGGGCGGTGATCAGGTGGCCGGAGTTAATCCGCGTCCTGACCCTCTGGTCATAGCCGTCGCCCCGTTCCGCCAGCAGGCCGTGGTGGACTGAATACGCCTCAGCCGCGGCAATGCCGCCCTTGGCGTTGATTTCAGGGAGCTCGGATATCGGGGCGAACGCGACATCGGCGACCTGCGCACCCGAACAACTCAGCGCCGTGAGCGCAGCCTCGAAGGCCGGCGCAACGTGTTCGTCGAGATCTTCGGTCACCATGGTCTTGAGCGCGCCAAGCCGGATGGATCCGATGTCGCGCCCCGCGATCTCACCATTCCAGTCTTCCGCCATGAGCGCATCCGCAAGGGCGCAACAGCGCACCGAGGGCGCGAACGGTCCAGGCGCATCCAGGGTTTCAGAAAGGGGAAACACCCCGTTCTTCGGAACGCGTCCGGTGGAGGGCTTGTAGCCGACCACCCGGTTGAACGCTGCCGGGATCCTGCACGAGCCGCCAGTGTCCGTGCCGATGCCGAGCGCCGACATGCCGTCGGCGACGGACACCGCGGCGCCGGATGAGGACCCTCCGGGAATCCGTCCGGTTTCCCGGTCCCAGACCGAGCGCGGCGTGTCGTAGTGAGGGTTCAGACCAACACCTGAGTAGGCAAACTCGGTCATGTTGGTTCTGCCCATGCAGACGAAGCCGGCCGCTTTCAGCCTGGCGATGCATCGCGCATCCCTGTCCGCAGGCTCTTCGGTGGCGAGCACCTTGGAGCCCGCGGTGGTCACTTCTCCGGCCAGATCGAAGAGGTCTTTGGAAGTGAACGGAATTCCGGCCCAGCGGGACGGTGCGCGGCCGCGCTTTCTCAGGTCGTCCATAAGGTCCGCCCATGCCTGCGCACCCTCGCGGTCAACGGACAGAAAGGCCCGGCCGCCCTCACCCGCGGGGTCGTCAATGGCAGCCAGCGCCTGCTCGACCAGTTGCCTTGACATTACCCGGCCTGCTTCCAGCTCAACCGCCAGTTCATCAAGCGTCTTCATTCCTGTCTTCCCGCCCTTCGCTCAATTTCCGGAAAGCGCGTCCAGCATCCGGTACCAGGTGAACATGGCACCGGCATAGAGCTTGCGCGCGGAGTGGAATGGAATAGGTTTGATCTCAGTCAGCGGCAAGGGCAGATGTACCTCATCCCCGGTCGCTGCATAGCGCCCCATGGCCATCCCGACCGCCGTGGCCAGCGCGACTCCCCGACCGGTATATCCGAGTGCCATGAGCAGGCCCGGTTCCGGCTCATGAATGTGCGGGAGATAATCAGGCGTCACTGCAAGCCGTCCGGACCAGCGATGGGTGAACTGGATATCCTCCAGCACCGGATAGGCGGTGCGCAAAGCCTGCTCGATATGGGCAAAATCTTCAGCACCTTTCGGCTCGCGCAGCAGTCCCCTGCCGCCCAACAGCATCCGGCCGGCCGCATCCTTCCGGCCATAGAGGAGAAACCGGCGACTGTCGGAGAAGCACTGGCCCTCCGGCAGGATTGTGCGGCGCAGATTGTCCGACAACGGCTCGGTCGCCACGAGGAAACTGGCAACCGGCATGATGGATCGCGCCAGGCGGTCATGCAGCTCCGGGGAATGGAAACCGGTATAGGCGTTCGTCGCCAGCAGCACCTTGCGGGCACGCACGATAGCCTGCCCGGTCCGGACGGACCAGCCACCGCCGTGGCGCTCCACCTCTCTCACCGGCGTTGAGCCATGGACAGTCACGCCCTCCTGCTGCGCGGCACGACACAGGCCCCGGGCATAGCCGAAGGGCTGAACCGTCCCGCCGCGCCGGTCGAGGATTGCTCCGTGCCAGGTGTCCGTGCCCAGCTGTGCGGCAGCTTCGTCGGGGCTCAGCCAGCTCACGTCGTAATCTCGTGCCTGGAGCTGTCGCATATTCTCCTTGAGTTCGGCCTCGGCAGACCTGGCGTGAGCAGGGCGGATCCAGCCGGCGCGGGTGGCCTCGCACTTGATGCCGTACTCTTCGATCAGACTGAACACGAGATCGGGTGCGGTCTCGCTGAAGGACCCCAGCCGCTCCCCTGCCTCCTGACCCAGCCGGTCCACGATCTCGTCCGGAAGCAGCTTCAGGCCCGGCAGAACTTCGCCACCGTTCCGACCCGAGGCACCCCAGCCAGGCTCGCTCGCCTCAAGGACGATGACCGAGGCGCCGTCCTTCGCGGCGTGCAGCGCAGCCGAGAGCCCGGTGAAGCCTGCCCCGACCACCGCCAGATCGCATTCGGCATCACCGGCCAGAGGGGGCGCGTCGGGTTTCTCCTCGACGGTGTCCGCCCATAACGAGGGCGGCAGCGCATTCGGATCAATCATGGAGGGA
This sequence comes from Pseudomonadota bacterium, assembly GCA_039030315.1. Classification (GTDB taxonomy): domain Bacteria; phylum Pseudomonadota; class Alphaproteobacteria; order Rhizobiales; family CAJQND01; genus JAAEUE01. The sequence continues at coordinate 8,177 of JBCCEL010000123.1, read as the reverse complement.
AGAGAAGACGACATTCTTTCTGGCCAAGCGCAACAAACCGGGCCAGCATATGATCACACCTTCCCCGCGATTACCAAGAGAAGACATTGGGAGAATTCACATTATGGGCCAGAGCCTCGATCCGAACGAAGTCATGTGGAACCGGATGACTGCCGAAACACTCCGCGCCAAGGCGGACGAAGGTGCGATGGTGCTGCTTCCCGTCGCCTCGACCGAGCAGCACGGGCCTCACCTGGCGACCGGCGTCGATACGTTTCTGTGCACCGAGGCATGCCGGCGCACGGCCCTGGAGATGGCTGCAGATCACCCTGTTGTCGTTGCGCCATGCGTCTGGATGGGTCTGGCGGAGCATCACATGGAATTTGGTGGCACGTTTACCGTCAGCCTGAGGACGTGGCATGCGCTGCTGGAGGATCTTTGCCGCGCCATCCAGCGTCACGGGTTCACGAAGGTCGCGATCATCAACGGCCATGGCGGCAACATCTCCGCCCTGAACGCGCTCACCACCGACCTGACCCGCGACCTCGGAATGTCGATCGCAACCACCACCTACCTCATCCCGGCATCTCATGAAGGCAAGCTGGTCGACATTCTGGAAGACCAGACCGGCGTCATTCATGCCTGCGAGGCGGAAACATCCATGATGATGTGTGCCCATCCGGACCTGGTGGAGCACTCCCGGCTTGAGGACGCCCATGGCCTCAATTCCAGTATGACCGAGGTTCTCGAACCCCCGGTTCACCGCTGGCATTCCTTCAAGGAGCTGACGCCAAGCGGTGTCCTGGGAGATGCTCGCAGATCGACGCCCGAGAAAGGTGAGAAGCTGTTTGACGTGATGGCCAGGTCCCTCGCCAGGGCCTTGCTGTCAGACGAGCTCTGGCCGGGGGCTTAACTCTTCATTGCGTCCTTGACCGCGCCGGCGAGCTGTTTCAGCGAGAACGGTTTCGGCAGGAACGAAAAACGCTCGTTGTCATCGAGATTCTTGGCGAACGCGTCCTCGGCATAGCCCGAGATGAAAATGATATTCGACTTGATCTCGCGCTTGCGGATTTCGCGCAGGAGGCTCGGCCCGTCCATCTCGGGCATGACCACATCCGAGATGACCAGGTCGATCTGGTCGCCACCGTGTTCGTCGATGACCTTCAGCGCGGCAACGCCGCTGTCGGCCTCCAGCACATTGTATCCGCGCGCCTCCAGCGCACGCGAAGCAAAGGCCCGCACCGCATCCTCGTCCTCGACGAGGAGGATCGTGCCTTCGCCGGTGAGATCCGCAGGCTTGACCTCCTTGCGCTCGTCCTCCCGGGCCTCGGCTGCCTCCTCCGGTGTCACGTGATGGCGCGGCAAATAGATCTGGAAAGCCGTGCCCTCGCCGACCTCGCTGTTGCAGAAGATGAAACCGCCGGTCTGCTTGACGATACCGTAGACCGTCGCAAGACCGAGGCCCGTGCCCTTGCCCACTTCCTTGGTAGAGAAGAATGGCTCGTAGATCTTCTCAAGCACATCCTCCGGCATGCCGACGCCGGTGTCCTTGACCTCGCAAAGGACATACTCGCCAGCCGGCATGAGGTTGGGCTCGACCTCCCGGGACTGACTTTCCGACACGTTCGACGTCCGGATCGAGAGCTTTCCGCCCTCAGGCATGGCATCCCGGGCATTGACCGCCAGGTTCATCACAACCTGCTCGAACTGGTTCACATCCGCCTTGACCAGGCCGAGATCCCTGCCGTGCGTGATCTCAAGCTCGACCTTCTCACCGAGAAGACGGTTCAGCAGATTGCCAAGATCGCTGAGAGTGTCCGTGAGCGACAGGATTTCCGGCCGCAGGGTCTGCCGGCGGGAGAACGCCAGCAGCTGGCGCACCAGATTGGCGGCCCGGTTGGCATTCTGCTTGATGTTCATGATGTCCTGGAAGGACGGATCGGTCGGCCGGTGCTTGGACAAGAGCAGATCGGAAAAGCCGATTATCGCGGTGAGCATGTTGTTGAAGTCGTGCGCGACACCGCCGGCGAGCTGTCCGACCGCCTGCATCTTTTGCGATTGAGCAAACTTCAGCTCGAGCGCCTTATGCTCGGTTGTATCGATCATGTAGAGAATGACGCTGGCGGCATCCTCGCCGCTTTCCTCCATGCGGCTGACGAAGAGCTGCCCGGAGGTTCCCTTCCCCGCCTCGTCGCCACCCAGTTGGACTTCGATCGGCGCCACTCGCTTGCCGTCCCGTGCCGCTGCAATCGCGTCGGACACGGCCTGGCGGTGGGCGTCGTCCACAAGAGCAACGATCTCTGTCTCCCTCGCGATCGGGCCGGCCATGGTGGCGAGCGTGGTGTTGGAATTCACGATGCGCCCTGCGTCGTCAACTTCCGCGATCCCGATCGGCGCGTTGTTGAAGAAGCGCGCCAGGCGCTGGTCAGCCGGCCCCGAGCCGACGGTGCCGCCCCGGCTCAGATCCTCGCGCAGCACCAGGGAGCGCGAAGGGCCCGGCTTGCCGTCTTCGGCAAACTGCACCGAATGAAGCACCCGAACCGGCAGGGAAGTGCCATCACGGGAGACCATGTTCAGGTCGAACATGTCGGTGAAGGTCTCACCCGGCGTGGCGTTTACCCGGCCCAGCAACTTGGCGCTTTCCTTCGGCGTGAACTGGCTGACCTGCACCGAGCCGCTGGTCGCCTCGATCAGATCGAGACCGAGCCAGGTCGCGAGGGTCGCATTCATGTACCTGACCGAGCCCTGGGCGTCGGCGGAGAAGAACCCGGCGGGCGCTTCGTCAAGATACCGGATGATGTACTGCAGCTTCTCGAACGCGGTTTCCTGTTCGATTCGGGCGTCGGTATTGTCGGTCAGCCTCCACAGGGTATGCGTCTGCTTGCCGTTCTGCAGCACCGGTTCCACGAAAATGGTGTGCCAGGATGGCGAATCAATGCGCGCACCGGGCGCCGCGCTTCCCGCCTCCAGCCGAAAGTCCTCCTTGGACGCGGTGCCTTGCTTCGCCGCCTGGGCAAGCCGGTAGATTCGCCCCGCGACTTCCGGATAGCCGGCGAACAGATTCTCGACACCGGCCATGCGCGATCGTTCTGCTCCGGAGCTGAGGGCCACATAGCGCCCATTGGCGAAGACCACGCGGCCGCGAAGGTCGGTGACGACGGCAGGATCTCCCAGGCCGTTCAGCACACCCTCCAGAAAGGTGATCTGCTTTGAGGTGCGTCCGAAATGGACCACGCCCCCGATCCAGCCCAGTAGCGCGAACAACCCGCAGAACGCGAGAACCGCCGCCACGCCGAGCAGCCAAGGCGGCGCCGCCGACTGGTAGCGGAACACCAGGAGGCCGGTGGCGGCGGCAAGCAGGACGGCAATCAGGATCGCAATCAGGGGATTGCTTGATTGCGAACGGTCACCGGCCCTGTAGGCGGACCGTGACTGCTGCCCTCCGGTTACCTCTTTGACGTTCCTGTCCGTCATTGCCGCATAGCCGCTCCGTTGCACGTGCACCGTGACGTTGCCGCTCAATCGCTTTCACAGCCCCGAATCACCGCCAGACTATAGGCAATTTCAGTCTTTACGGCGTGGAAAGTGTCGTTCGTGTGGACAATATCCGAGGCAGTGCCGGCCTCTCCCGGACCTGCAAAAGTTTCCACTGCCAGATCCAGTCTTTTGCCAGCCTGCAAAAGCTGGTAGTTCAAAACCATGCCGGTCACGCGGACCGGTCGTTGGTTGCGTAATGTCGGACGGGGAAGTCATGGATCCAGCCACCATCATCAAAGTCGGCGGCGCGATCGTCGTCATCCTTCTTGTCATCATTATCGGGCTTGCCATTTTTCGCCATATCGGCGGAGAGGTGAGAGGCAAACGCGGAAGCCGCCTGGCTGTTGTGGAGTTCCAGGAGGTCGACAAGCTCAGGCACCTTGTCCTTGTTCGCCGTGACGATGCAGAGCACCTTTTGCTCATCGGCGGCTCCCAGGATGTTGTGGTCGAAACCAACATTGGCGAGACCACGGATGGCCCGGTCGGCGTCCGAAGAGTTCCGCCTCCGGAGGCCAAGGTGCCCCCGCCGGCCTATGACGAGTATGCCATGGAGCCGGAGGAGCCGGTTCCCACACTCGGACCGGCGGGCCCCAGGCCGCGCCGCTAATTGCGGACAAAGCCGATCACGTTTACTTGAGGTGCGATGCAAGTGTGCAACACGAACAGCAAAATTGCCTCTGCCGCTCAAGACGCTCTTGACGAAATGGGGGCATTCGGGGCCAATAGCGCCATCAAGAATCTGCAATCGCCTGCTAATGTGGTCCACCGCATGAACCCGGTTTGGGGTGGGCGAAGAGGTCTAAAGGGAAGATCGAAAAAATGCTCTTTCGCAAGTTGGCATTGACGGCAGTCGCTTTCGCAGTTGCTGGAACTGCATTCACGACGAACGCCGAGGCGACCAGAAAGTTCAATTTTGGAGCTCAATCCTGGAAGCTGGAAAGAAAGTTCAAGCGCCAGGAAGTCGATTACTACACGAGCGAGAAACCGGGCACGATCGTCGTCAGCACCCGCAAGAAGTTCCTCTACTACGTGCTGGGGAACAATCGCGCGATCCGCTACGGCATCGGTGTAGGCCGCTGGGGCTTCCGCTGGAACGGAACGGAAAAGATCACCCGCAAGGCCGAGTGGCCGGATTGGCGTCCACCGGCAGAGATGCTGCAGCGCGAGCCGGATCTTCCGAAAGTCATGCCGGGCGGACCGGACAACCCTCTTGGCGCACGCGCGCTGTACCTTGGCCACACCCTGTACCGCATCCACGGGACTGCGCAGCCCTGGACCATCGGAACGGCTGTTTCATCCGGCTGCATCCGTCTCACCAACGACAATATCATCGATCTCTACAAGCGTGCTTCGGTCGGGGCGAAGGTCATCGTCGAATAGCGCGCCGCACGAGAAATTCTGAAAGAAAAAGCCCGGCGGTTTCGCCGGGCTTTTTCATTTGGTGCCGGTCAGGCCAACCGCGGCGCCGACAGGGCCAGTTCGGATGGCAGCCACTTGTCCAGCTTCTCGGCAATCTTTGACGGCGCCACGGGTTTGGAGAGGTAGTCATCCATCCCCACTGCAAGAAAGCGGTCGCTGTCGCCCTTGAGGGCATGCGCTGTCACCGCAACGATCGGTACCGGTGACAGATTGTGCTCTGCCTCAAAGGCGCGGATAGACTTCGTTGTTTCGATGCCGTCCATGTTCGGCATTGAAATGTCCATGAAGATCAGGACCGGCCGGCGCGCCTTGTAGTCATCGAAGGCTATCGCGCCGTCATCCGCGAGCTTTATGTCGTATCCCATATCGCCAAGCACGAATTCCATGAACATCTGGTTCGTATCATTGTCCTCGGCAACCAGAATGTAGGGCTCAGCTTCACCGGAGGCAGGCCCTGGCGATGGTGCCGGCGACGGCGACGGCGATGGCGATGGCGCCGCCGCCGAAACCTCTGCGGCGACATCAGCGAGGTTGGCTCCGTGCGCAGGCGGCGGCGATGGCTGAATAGCCGGCGCCTCAGGGACCTCCTCTGCTGCGCTATCCGGTGCAACACTTTCCGGGCTCTCGGCAGGTGCCGGTGCGGCTTCACTTTCAGCCTCGGCGAAAACGTCATCGAAAGAATGTGAGGTGAACGTCGGCGTCTTGACCGGACCGGCGACGAGTTCGGCCAGCTCCGACATGGGCGTAACCTCGCCGCCACGCGCCAGCGCTAGGCCTCCAGAGGCGGATGGAACAGGCACCGCGTCCACCACCGGCGCTGCTCGCGCCGTTTCCGCTTCAACGGGGCGAAGACAGTCGACGATCGTCTGGAACAGCTCCTGCGACCGGGCCGGCTTGACGAGATAACCGCTGGCGCCCAGCTTCCGCCAGTGCTTCGCATCACCCGACTGGCCGACCGAGGTCAGCATGATGACATTCGTCGAGGAAATATTCTCCTGGCTTCGCATGATCTTGAGCACATCTTCGCCCGAGACGTGCGGCATCTGCTGATCCAGGATCAGAAGCTCATAGGGCGTCCCTTCAACCGCTGCTTCGGTCAAAGCGCTCAGTCCCTCCCAGCCGGTCGGTCGGGAGCTGACATCGAATTCCCAGGCCGTGAGCTGCTCTTCGAGGATCGATCTGTTGACCGCGTTGTCGTCCACCACCAGAACACGCGTACCGGTCACGTCGACAGGCATCTTCAGGACGCTTCCAGCATTCTCCGCCACTTCCAGCGGGACGCTGATCCAGAACGTGCTCCCCTGCCCCAGCTTGCTGTGAACGCCGATATCGCCGCCCATGCATTCGGACAGGAGCTTGCAGATTGAAAGCCCCAGCCCGGTGCCTTCGTGGCGCCGCGTCGCACTGCCGTCGACCTGTGAGAACTTGTCGAAAATCCGGTCCAGTTTGTCCTGGGGAATGCCGATGCCGGTATCTTCGATCTGAATATGAAGGTTCCAGCGCGCGCCGCTCCTGGCGCCACCGACATCGACGAGCACATGCCCCTTGTCGGTAAACTTCAGGGCATTGCCGACCATATTGGTGAGAATCTGCCTGATCCGGCTGACATCGCCGTTGAGCTTGGGCGGCACTTCCGGACTGATACGGATGGCAAGTTCCAGCCCCTTGTCCTCAGCGGCAGAAGACAACAGCGCCGCCACGTCTTCAACCGCTTCGGCCACTTCAAAGGACTGGATGTCCAGCTCAAGCTGTCCGCTGTCGATTTTCGAGAAATCGAGGATATCATTGATGATGGTGAGCAGGGCATGGCCTGATTTCACGATCGTGTTCGCAAACTGCGACTGCTTCTGGTCGAGTTCGGTAATGGCCAGCAGCTCTGCCATCCCAAGGATACCATTGAGAGGTGTGCGAATTTCATGGCTCATGTTGGCGAGAAACTCGCTCTTGGCCTTCGCGGCCTGTTCGGTCCGCTCCCTGGCATCGCGCAGTTCGGCTTCGCGCAGCTTCATCTTGGTAATGTCGGTGCGGATGCCCACCCGTTCACCATCCGGCGTCGTAGCCTCCAGGCGCCGCATCCACCTGCCGTCTGCGAACCGCACCACGGACTCGAATGTCGGACTCTCCTTCCGGTCCCGGATCAGGCTGGCCACCCATTCATCCGGATCGGCATCGCCAATGTCCCACATGCCCCGGCGCAGGCCGAGGCGAAGCCCCTCCTCATAGGACAGACCAGGTTCAAGCTCGTGGGCGATCTTGTCGTGCAGGCGCTTCATGGCCGAGTTGACCATAACCAGCCGGTCATCGCTATCATAGATCGCGAAGCCGTCCTCCATGACCTCCAACGCCGCTTCAAGCCTGCGGGTACTTGCCTCAGCAAGCTTCTGCGCCGCTTCCAGCTCGGCCTCACGCATCTTGAGTTCGCTGATATCCACGCAGCGCGTTAGAACAGCGCCGCTCGGCGTGCGGTACTTGAAGATTCGGAACCAGCCCTTGCCGGCGATTTCGCGATCAACACCCACCCCGGAAGCTGCATTGTGCTCGCGCAGCCGCTGTATGACATATTCATCGATCCGGTCGGCCGCATACATCTGCTGCGCGCGGGCGCGCATCAGGAGCTCGTAGGTCAGCTCGTTGCGATCAAGCCCCGGCGGCAAGCCTGCAAAGGCGATCCGGTTCATTTCCCGGTACGCATCGTTGCATCTGATCAGCCTGCCCTCTGGTGCGTACACCGCACAGGGCATTGGATCCGCGTCTATCATCTCTGCCAGAGTTCTGGCATCGTTTGGATCGCAGCTGCTTGCGTCCATGGTAATCCCCACCTTGCATCCTCGTCTGCGCAGCATCAGGCGGGATGGTTAACAGAGGGTTTTCACCTGTCGCAAAATGCAACAAGGACCAGCCAAATTGGCTGACCTTGCCTTGTTAGGTGCGTAATGATCAGATACCGGCAGATTCAGTCGCTGCGGTAGACGCGTTCGCGCCGCTCATGCATTTCCTGCGCTTCCAGGGAAAGGGTAGCGATCGGACGCGCATCCAGCCGCTTGATGCTGATCGGCTCACCCGTTTCATCGCAATAGCCGTAAGACCCGTCATCAAGCCGCTTGAGCGCTGCATCGATCTTCGCAATCAGCTTGCGCTGGCCTATGAAGGTCATTCAGATACGCTGAGCCGAAATCTGAAGACTAAGTCAAGTGTTGAAGAAATTTTCCGGAAGGCCCAAGCGGCCTTCAACACGTGGTCTG
>JBCCEL010000122.1:0-15340 GCA_039030315.1 Pseudomonadota bacterium | reverse complement strand
TGCCGAGCTGGGATGACCCGAAGGTCTGCACCTCTGCCTTGGAGCCAAGGGCTTTGTTAGCGCAGGCCGCAAATGCATTGACGCTGGCTTCAAACAGCGAGCCAGGCTTTCCGACATGGCCGAATTTCAGTGTCATGTCAGCAGCTTGCGCGCTGACGGACAGAAGCGCGGCGCTCGCGGCGCCGAGCAGGACGGTCTTGAGTTTCATTGCAGATCCTCCCTTGGGGTTGGCCGGGCGCTGTGGGAACGGCCCGTTGGGAGGAAGTATGCAGCGTCTGCCTTGCGAATCAACGGCTCAGCACGGGTCTTCCCGCGTGGCGGCAGCCAAACACCAGATAGGTGATTTTAGAAAGATGGTCGGAGCGGCGGGATTCGAACCCACGACCCCCACACCCCCAGTGTGGTGCGCTACCGGGCTGCGCTACGCTCCGACTTGAGGTGCGTGATAGCGGCGTTTGAGCCCAGAGACAAGCGGAATGCTCATTCCGCCGGAGCCTTTGCGTCCATGCAGTCGGCAACCGAGACATCCGGCTCGTCCCGGGCGCAGGCCTGGGCGAGTTCGAGGTCGGGGAGGATTTCGTACTCAATGTAGGGCGCGATCATTTCGCGTTCCATGGTGTTTTTGCGGTTGCCGAAACGATCGATCGTACCTTTCAGGTCCGGCTTTTGCGCGATGAAGGCGTCCCGAAGCGTGTTGCCCCTGATGAAATTGTCCGGAAGTTGGTCGAACGGGCCGTCGGATGACGTGTTCGCTTCCGCGTTGGCCCGATAGACCCCGATCAGGATCTTCCGCTTCGGCTTTTCCTGGGCGTAGAAGGCAAAGCCCGTGCGCCAGCCAACGAAGATTTTCTCCATGCCCTTTGGCGAGCGCAGCCGGTCATTCACGCGGACGGTCTCGTCGAGGACGTAGTGGAAGAGCTTGCGCTTCTCATCAAACAGCAGAAAGAACCGGATGCCGGATTCATCGAATACCGGCCCGATATAGGTCTCGCCGTCAGCCATCACCTCTTCCGGCGGTTTGACGTCGCGCAGATCGTTGAAACGGAACACGATCGTACGGTCCTCAAATTTGACCGAATAGGCCAGCGGGCCGGCGGGTGTAACTTCCACCCCGTCCTCCTTGCCGAGGATCTTCCCGTAATCCTTCCGGTCTTGCCCCCAGGGCGTGGACGCCAGAAAATAGGCGAACATGATCCGGCCGTTCTCTGCCAGTTCGGGACTGAGGCGGAGGTTCCCCGAATACCGCACACCGTCCTGATAGAAATAGAAATAGTAGTAGTTCTCCGTCGGGTAGACCTTCACTTCGTCCGGAAGGGAAGCAAGAACGAAGCGGAGAACCGCCTTTGTGTCATCCAGATCCACCCTTGCCGTGCCCGACCAGGCTTCGACATCCCGCTGGTTGGTAAACAGTTTCGGCCAGTTTTTGCTCTCCGCAAGAACCGGGGCGCTTAGCCAGACAACAGAAATCAGAAGAAGGATAAGGTGTCGAACACCGCGCATGGAAGCACACCCGCGAAAATGGACGGACTAAAGCACAACGGCCCCCCGATCCGGAGGGCCGCTGGCTCAAGTTTCAGCTGAAACTAGAAGTACAGGATGACAGGTGGGCCATAGTAGCGCCGACGCCGACGCCGACGGCTCCGGCCGCGGCGATGCCGCCAGCCCCTGCTCCGCCACCACCGGTGACGACGCCGCCGTCTGCGACGCCAGCGGCGGCTGCGCCGGCTGCCATGGTGGGCTTCCGCTTCATCGGATCCAAGTGTCAGACCGGCAACGACTGCTACCGCAGCAGCCACACCGCCGACCAGCAGCATGCGGCGGCTGGGATCGGGGCCATCTGCCGTCTCTGAGACGGTAAAGGCGGAACGTAGCCAAGACCATGTGCGGCTCAGCAAGTTCCTTGAGTCTTCTTTCATATCGGCACCTGTTTGCTGTTTCCAGGCACCCCCTCGCGAAAGCATGCTACCGGATTCCTCAATCGTTTCAAGTGATTTAAGTCACAACCGGCACTGTCAGCCGCGTAACGGCAAAGACCGGCCGCGGGCCTAGGCAGCACATCCCGGGCGCACCAGATTTGTCTGCAGCAGCTCCTCCAGCGGCTTGGCCGCACAGATTGCGCTTCCTTGCAACGCGTTGAATCTCAAACTCAGGACTTCGTCCCAAATCTCTCTGTTCTCAACACCTTCCGCCAGCACCGTCACATTCATACTGCGCCCGAGCTCGGTAATTGCCGAGACGAGATTTCTCATTTCCGGCTTGTCCGGAATTTCGCGCACCAGCCGGCGGCTCACCTTGACGGCATCAAACTTCGCCCGCCGGACCATGCCGATCGATGCATTGCCGGTCCCGAATTCATCAAGGCAAACCTGAAATCCCATATCGCGGAGGCTGCCGAGCTTCGCCTGCATGTTGAAGCGGTCATCGGCCAGGACATCCTCATGCACCTCGAGAGTTATCCGACGGGTCGCGGTGTAGTTTTCTTCCGCGAGCTTGAGCACGTCCAAAGCAAAGGTGCTGGATTTGAGCTGTTCCTGGGAGATGTTGACCGCGATCCGGGCCTCGGTCCAGCCGGCGGCGTCCAGGGCGCGGACAGCCTCATAGGCCTGTTCCAGCATCCACATGCCAATGGTCTGCATAAGGCCGCTGGCCTCGGCAACCGGCAGGAACTTCTCCGGCGGCACTTCACCCAGAGCCGGATTGGTCCAGCGCAGCCCACTTTCCAGATAGACCGGTTGGTGGCTGACGCCATCAATCGCAGGCTGATAGGCCAGCGAAAACTCTCCATTGCGGGCCGCCAGGCGCAATTGCTCTTCGATCTTGCGCTTGGTCTGCTCCTCTACTTCCATGTTCTTGTCGAAAAAGTGGATTGTGCCGCGGCAGACCGACTTGGCGAGAAGGAGCGCACTGTCGCTGCGGGCGAGGAGTTCGTCGGCTGAGACAACGGTTTCATCTGAAATCGAAATACCCATGGTGAGGGACACATAGATTTCATTGCCCAGCGCATCGACGGGCTCTGAAAAACTGCGCATCACGCGGTCAGCGATACAGAGCACCTGCATGTCATCCTCAATGCCCGGCAGGACCACCGCAAATTCGTCACCCCCCATGCGTGCAACCACGTCCTGCTGGCGCACGGCGCGGCGCAGTCGCTCACCGACGGTCTTGATGATGGCATCCCCGACGGGATGGCCATACGTGTCGTTGATTTGCTTGAAGAGATCGACATCGCAAAAGATGGTGCCCACTTCCAGGCCGTCCTTGGCGCGGAACTTCAGGAACTGATCGAGAACCGCCACGAAAGCCGACTTTTCGACCACCTTGTCCTCTGCAACAAGGCTGGGGGTTTCGAGGGCCCGCCGGCGCGCCGGCAGAATGACTTCCGCCGTCGAGATCCGCTGCCAGGTGTTTCCGAACAGGGTCATCAGCACGAAGAGGTTCGAGACGTAGAGAAAACCCACCACGATCTGGTTGCTGACAGACAGAAAGCCGGAGAGCGCCAGCGCCAGAACCACCGACATGAAAACGAAGAGCGTGATGCCGATAGAGTGCTTATGCAGACACCAGAAAAGCGAGACGCGGTCCAGAAACGCCATTGCGGATCCCCTTCCAACCTTGGTTCGGCGCACCGGCAGCCCACCGCCGGATGCGTGTAGGAAGGAGTATTTCTCTTAAAAGTTGCAATATCCTTTCATGCAACTATTTCAACAATCGCCAGCGCTTTCTGCGCCCCAGGCGTTCGGCAAGCCGGACCGGAAACGTCAGGTCCCACCAGATCGAGCCCGTGATGAATCGGGCAGCCTCCGCCGGTCCCTGCGGATCGGGATAACGCTCCGGGAGGTGCCGGACAGGAAGGTGCTGCCGCGTCACAAGCCAGGAACGCAGCCGATACGTGAGGCGCCACGAGCGCGAGTTCAGCAGGTCGCGGAAAAGACGATCAGAACTCGCGGCAGCATCCGTCTGAGCAAGCGGGCGTCCCTGGTCCTTGAGCAGGTGCCGGGTCCACTCCTGCCTGCTCTGGTTGGCGGCGATCCAGAACTCGGCAAATGACCCCGGCGCGTCCCCTAGCCAACCCGCGTCGGCCAGATCTTCTTCTGAGCGGAACTCTGACGCGCCGGCAAGGCCCGGAGAAAGATCACCGGCCGAAGCGGCGTTCAGCACAGACTGGACCGGCGTCATATCCTGACGCTCAGCACGCGCCAGTTCCTCCTTTGCGCGGCGCTCCGCACCCGGGCGATACTTGAAATGGCAGAGAACCCCTGTTTCGTCGCTGAGAGGGAGGATCGATCCCTCATGAGATGACCGTTTCAGCCGAAATCCCTCGTGCCAGAAAAACAAGGGCACCTTTCCCAGAGGTGGAATGTAGCCGGGTGTCCGCGTCACCTGCTCGCGGATGCGGCTCCGCAGTTCAGCACATGGAAAATGCGGCAGCTTCCGCAACGTGACGGTGTTGACGGGAAAAAAGTGGGGGGTCCGCTCCGTCAGTTCCGCAAACGAACGATAGGGCTCAGACGACGGAGCGGCAGTGCGCGATCCAGGATAAAAATCCACCAGCGGGCAGAAAATACCGAGCGAAATCTCCCGGTCAAGCCGCCGGATCACACCCGCCAAATCCTTGCCGGAGCCGAAGGGCAGGATGAGAAACTCATCCGCATCGACCACTATGGTCCACCGCCCCGCGCAGTGTTTCTCCCCGGCGGCGTTCAGCCAGGCGAGGCCGTCATAGCTGGTGCGGTAGCTCCCGTGGGCCTCCATAAGTGTCACGCCTGCCTCGCCATGAAGATACGCGCCCGTGCCATCGGTGCTGGCGTGATCGATGAACACGAACTCCGAGATCTGAAGCTCGCGGTAATGGTCAAGGAAGGCGGGAAGAATGTCGCGTTCGTTCCGGACGACGCACAACACAACTGCGGGGCCCGGAGCGCATTGGTTCCCAGGCTCGCACAGCAGGGTCAACCCGGCCAGCGCCTGCGTATCCATGAGCCGACAGAGCGCACAGGATCTTCCGCTCGCCTTTGCTGATCCCGATGATAGACGGCCGCAAGATGTCTTATCGCCTCTGCGGCGGGCAAGGGCAGCCTGGCAAGATGAGGCCTGAGCGCGCGCAGAACCCCGGCGTCGAAGTTCGTGTGCCGGCGTTTCATGCTGTCTGAAGAACGGCGGTAATAGTACAGCGCTTCAGGAACCACTTCGATCTTCATGCGGCGCACCATGGCGGAGTGGTAGAGTTCCATGTCCTCTTTACCGGTGCGCTGCATCTCGGAGAATCCACCAATCGCGTCGAAGGCCTCGCGCCTGATCATGCAGGCCGCATCCCCGACCACGTTGCGCAGGTAGCTCCAGCTCTCCGCTGCACCGACGAAGCGGATTTCATGTCCGAGTCTCGCGCCCGGACTGCCGGGAGCACCGTTCCCTTCAAACTGGCGGCAGAACGAGGTGACGATGTCGCTGCCGGAGCAGATCAGTGCTCTGGCCATCGTGCTGACCATCTCCGGCTTCATCACATTGTCATCGTCAAAGAACTGAAGGACATCGCCCCGCGCATGGCGAGCCGCGGTGTTGCGCGCAGCGCCCAGATAGCGGTTGGGCTGGCGTACGATCTGCCAGCCACGCCCTGCAAACTCGGGTTCCAGGCGGTCCAGCGCCGCAAGCGCGCTGGCTTGTGTGCTGCCGTCGTCCACAAGGACAACCTCCATATCCTCGTAATTCTGCGCGCGGATGCTCGACAGGGCCTGTTCGATCAACTCGGGCCGGTTGTGGTGCGTCAAGCAGACCGAGACACTCGGCAGAACAGGAGACGGCTCTCTCACCGGAACCGGCGCCTCTTTCGGCAGTTCGATCTGTTCCTGCAGTTTTTCAGGCTGCAGCTGATATCCGCGGCGGGCCATCCACATCCGCAGGTCGCGGCATGACACCACCTGGATATCGGCCAGTTCGAGAGACCTTTGCTCGACGAAACCGCGCCCAAGCATGATTTCCCGGCCGATCAGAGTCTGGGCCTGCTCAACCTGCCAGAGGATGGGCACAACGCTGACCACCGCAAATCGGGTGTTTGTGAAGCCAAGCCCGAGATGTCTTGCAAGCTGAGCGTAGTAGGCCAGCCCATGCGCATCGGCAGTGCAGACGACATCGAACCTGGACTGAGACTTCAGCCACTCGTAAACCGCCGCAGGTGCCCGCGCGACCTCCGCGAGGGGGCTTTTCGCGCCACCTTCAGGCACGAGAACCTTGGCCCTGATCCCGTCAGTTCCGACGGGTGCCCTTTCCACACCCTCGCTTCCCGCAACCGACAGCAGAGTGACATCATGCAAGTCGGCCAAGGCACGAGCGGTGGCGAGTATGTTCGAACAGGCCCGATCGTTCGCTCCGCCAGGAGCAATACAGCATATCCTCAAGCTGTCACCACGCAAGCGCGAGGCCGTAGTTGGGCGGTTGGGATAGGTCGAGACCTCGTAAGCCTTCGCCGACTCGGCAAAGGACCGTTGCCCCGATCCGCCATGTTTCCCCGGTTTAGACATGAGCGGTCTCGAGTTATGGTAGCACTTGCTGCAATATGCAGAGCAAGCCTGACCCGATTCGATGATCATAACACAGATTGACGTAAGGGCAGTTACAATTTCGCCGCGAAGTCAACGGACGGTTACTGTCATATGGGTGGTAAGCAGCTTCTCATCGTGGGACACGTCCCCTCCCCCAACACTCAGATCCTTCGTGATGCCGTTGAGCGCGGCGCCAATCATGCCGACATAGATGGCGTCCTCGTGCGCGCCCTCAGCCCGTTCGACACGGTTCCCGACGACGTCAAGGCGGCGGGCGCAATCATCCTCGGGACGACGGAAAATCTCGGATACATGAGCGGTGCGCTCAAGGACTTCTTCGACCGTGTCTACTATCCCTGCCTGGAGGAAACCCAGGCCAAGCCGTATGTGCTCTATGTCCGCGCCGGCATGGATGGGACGGGCACGTGCCGGGCAGTCGCTTCCATCACGACGGGGCTGCGCTGGAAGGCCGTGCAGGAGCCGCTCGTGCTTCGCGGCGAATACCAGCCCCGGTTCGAGCAGGAGTGCGAAGAGCTTGGAACCCTGATGGCCGCCGGGCTGGAGGCGGGTGTATTCTGAAGCAGCCTGACCGGGTGAGCATTTTTTGATGGACAAGGCGGGCGCTCATCAGACAGGAATGAGGCGTCAACGCCAGGGAGATACGGGCTATGGAAGCTGTTTCTTTCACCCAGATGAAGGACGGAACGAAGGAGGACTACGAGTTCCTCCATGAGAAGGAAGCGCCCTTCCTGGAAGGCACGGCTGACCGGCTGCTCAACGAGCTTGCAAAGCAGGGCGAGCAGACCCTGGAAGGCTACCGCATCACCCGCCTGGAACACGGTCTCCAGTCCGCAACGCGTGCCGAGCGCGAGGGCGCGGATATCGACTGGATCGTCTGTGCCTTGCTGCATGACATTGGTGACGGGTTGGCGCCGCAGAACCATGACCGTATGGCCGCCGAGATTCTGCGGCCCTTCGTCCGCGAGGAATGTGCCTGGGTGGTGGAGCATCACGGCCTCTTCCAGACCTATTACTACGGTCATCACTACGGCTGGGACCGCAACGCCCGCGACAAGTTCAAGGGTGAAAAGCACTACCAGGCCTGCGCGGACTTCTGCGAGCGCTGGGACCAGTCGTCCTTTGATCCGGGCTACGATTACGAACCACTGGAGCATTTCGCCCCAATGGTTCGCGAAGTCTTCTCCCGCAAGGCCTACGATCCGGACGTCATGCAGGACGGCGTTTCAAAGGGCCTGCCCCCGCTCTGACCCTGAATATGCTGAAAGAGCCTCAGCGCGGTTTTCCGCACGCCGAGTACGAAGCACGCGCCGAGAAAGCGCGTGCGCTCATGGCACGGGACGGTCTCGATGCGGTCGTCGTGACCTCGCCGCACAACGTCCGCTATTTCTCTGGCTTCGCCACCCAGTTCTGGGAAAGCCCAACGCGACCGTGGTTCCTCATTGTGCCCCGCACCGGAACTCCGGTTGCGGTCGTACCAGAGATAGGCGCGCCCGGTTTCGTGCCGACCTGGATCGATGACATCCGTACCTGGCCTGCACCGCAGCCTCAGGACGACGGCGTTTCGCTGCTGGCTTCGGCCCTGGAGGCATTACCCAGGTCAACCGGAAAGATCGGATGGGAGATGGGCCGAGAATCCGTCATCCGGATGCCCATATCCGATTTCGACACGTTGAGGGCGCAGGTGTCTGGCCTGGAATTCGTC
Source organism: Pseudomonadota bacterium (assembly GCA_039030315.1). Lineage (GTDB taxonomy): Bacteria > Pseudomonadota > Alphaproteobacteria > Rhizobiales > CAJQND01 > JAAEUE01. The sequence goes on along the minus strand of JBCCEL010000122.1, from coordinate 7,081 downwards.
AACGCCTCGCCCCTCATCTGGGCGCTGCGCATGGTGAAGTCAGAGCGGGAGGTCGGGCATATTCGCTACATCTGCCAGCTCGCCAGCCATGCCTTCGAAGCCCTTCCGTCCAGGCTCCAGCGCGGTGACAGCGAACTCCTGGCGGCCCGAAAGCTCAGCGCGGAGCTGATTGCGCGGGGCGCAGATTCGATTCCCTTCATCGCGGCCTGTTCGGGTCCTGGGGGATACGACCAGATCATTGTCGGCTCCCGGCCGCGCCCCCTGGACGACGGGGACATCCTCTTCATTGACCTCGGCGCGCTGTTCGACGGCTATTCCTGCGACTTCGACCGGAACTTCGCCTTCGCCCGTCTGAGCGATGAGGCGGCACGCGCCCATGAGGCCGTCTGGCACGCAACCGAAGAGGGGATCGCTGCTGCCCGCCCCGGCGCTACGACAACGGATCTGTTCAATGCCATGGCCAGGGTGCTGGAGGAAAACGGATCAAAGGGACTGAATGTGGGCCGGCTCGGCCACGGCCTCGGCATGCAGCTGACAGAACCGCCCTCCAACATGCCCGGCGACGAAACCGAGCTGGTGCCGGGCATGGTGATGACCATCGAACCGGGCATGGAATACGCCCCCGGCAAGATGATCGTTCATGAGGAGAATGTTGTCATCACCGAGGATGGGTGCGAATTGCTGACCCGCCGCGCCCAGCGCGAAATGCCGGTGATCACGTAGCGAGTGCTGCTACTTCCTGAGCGGAACCGACAGGTAGCACCCGAACTCGGCGCCAAAATCGACACTGATCCGCGCATGCACCTTGCCCTGCTTGTCAAAGAAGCGCTGCTTGTCGTTCACCGGAAACACGCCCTCGTGCCAGATGCTGGGGTGGATGTAGAGGCCTGTGCTGCCGTCGAACCAGAAGGCCCGAAAATCCTCCGGCTTAACATCATCGCCCGGGAGCGCAAGCGGCACCACGAACGGACCAGGGTCCAGCGGAAAGAACAGCTGCCCGCCGTCCGGATGGTAATTGCAGTGCCATAACAAGACCTTATTCCGCACAACCGATTCAGTTTCTTCGGAGGCCGTTTGCGGATCGCAGCTCCAACCAAGCACATAATGGTCGGTCACGGCCTCGTTTTTTCCGCGCAGCACATCGCCTTGCCATGTGAAGTGGAAGATGCCCTCGGTCGTCCCGCCTTCATCGCCCGTGCCCGGGTCGACCGGGCGCCAGTCAGGTTGCGGCCAGCGCACGATCTCGATGTCCCGCGCGTCCTGCGCATGGATGATCTCGCCATAGCCATCAAGCATCTCTGGCGTCGCCTCAATGAGGGGAACATCAATCAGCGGCAGGCTGGGCTTGTCCGCGGCGTTCGGCGCAAGATTGGGAGCGTCCATAACGGCAGCCTTTGGAACATCATTGGCGGGCATGCCCGCGGTGGCAGATGGCTCAGGACAACAGATCGAGATCCGATGTCTTGTATTTGCCGGCCTCTTTCGGGGCGGCGGAAGGTTTGGGCGCCGGCTTGGCCAGTTGCACCGGCTTGACTGCCTTGTGCTTCTGCGGCACTGGCTTGGGCAATGGCACTGATTTCGGCTTGGCCGCTCCGGCCTCTGCGCCGAGCAATCTTGAGAGAATCTGCTCTTCGGTCTCTTCGCCATCGCGCCGCGCGGCCCAGATCGCGGTATATGTGGCGGTTGAGATGCTGATGTTTTTCATATCGCACACACCCGTAGCCCGTCAGGTGACCTTCACTTGATCCATTTCCACCTCTCATTGTCAAGAGTGATCGCCCCGGTACGCACCCTGTGAGGTTGATCGCAAAGCATGTGTTACACGCAAGCCACATGTGCGGCATTTGCAGACCCGCGCCCGATCAAATTTGCTATCATTGAACCATCGACGCCGTCCGGAAGCTCTCCCGTGAGCCGATTCGCCGCCCTGATCCCGCTTCTCACTGCTGCAGGAATCCTGCTGGCCGGCAACGGTCTGCTGGGTACGATGATTGCGTTGCGGGCTGACCAGGAAGGCTTTTCGCCGATCCTGATCGGCGTCATGGGCGCGGCCTATTTCGCAGGCTTCATCATCGCCTGTTTTACCGCCGCCCAGTTCATCCGCGCCGTGGGCCATATCCGGGTGTTCGCCGCTCTTGCGGCGATAACGGCAGCCGGAACCCTCACCATGGTACTTGCCTTGAATCCGGTCGCCTGGATCATCATCCGCTTCGTCATGGGCTTCTGCTTTTCCGGACTGTTCATGGTGGTGGACAGCTGGCTCAACGAAAGCGCTCATAACGAGGACCGCGGCCGGCTCATGTCCATTTACCGGATCGTAGACCTGAGTGCGGTGACCGGCATGCAGTTCCTGATACCGGCCATGGGCACAGAAGGCTACGAGCTGTTCATCATGGCTGGGATCATCCTCGGTCTTTCGCTCGTCCCGATCTCCCTTTCCGATCGTTCGCGTCCAAATCCCCCTGAGAACATCAAGCTAGACCTAAGGACAATCTGGGCCATCTCGCCCATGGCCTGTGTCGGATCGTTCGCCATAGGCATGACCGGGTCGGCCTTTCGTCTCGTCGCCCCGCTCTACGCGACCAATGTGGGGCTGGATGTATCCGGCGTCGCCATCTTCATGAGCGCCGGCATCATCGGCGGCGCGCTGTTTCAGTACCCTCTGGGATCAATGTCGGACCGCATGGGCAGGCGCTGGGTCCTGATGCTGGCTACGGCCTGCGCGGCCGCATCCGGTCTGTTCCTGACCAACCTCTCGGGCGAGACACCCTGGCTGGTCTATCTCGGCATCTTCCTCTTTGGCGGTTTCAGCCTGCCGCTCTACTCCCTGTCGGCAGCTCATGCCAACGACCAGGCCGCAGCAGGGCAGTATGTCATCGTGTCGGCCGGCCTCACGTTCTTCTTTTCGGTGGGTGGCCTGATCGGCCCGGTGATCGCGTCCTGGATGATACAGACCTACGGCGCACCAGCCTTCTTCACCTACACCAGCGCCATCCACGGCTCGCTTGTGCTCTATGTCGTCTGGCGCAAGATCCGCAACCCCGGCGTGATTGTGCGCACACCTTTCGTTGCCTTGATAAAGACCTCCCCGATCATCTATCGTATGGCTCGCCGGGCAAAGGCGGCCCAGAGACGCCGCCAGAGGAAGGGCGCAGGCACGCCCGAATTGATAAAACCCTGGTAAAACTTCGCGTCCGGCACGCGACTCGCCGCGGTCTTGCTAATAGAAACCCCATGAAAATTATCACGACGACGAACGAACTTGCCGCAGTGTGTACGCGGTTTGGCGAAGACGACCACATCACCGTCGACACCGAATTTCTCCGCGAGACGACCTATTGGCCGAAGCTCTGCCTGATTCAGGTGGCAGGTAATGCCGACGAGGTGATCATCGATCCCCTGGCCGAGGGCCTTTCGCTGGCGCCCTTCTGGGAGCTGATGGCTGCGACAGGCACAGTCAAGGTTTTCCACGCAGCCCGGCAGGACGTGGAAATCATGCACCACATGGGCAACGTGATCCCCTCTCCGATGTTCGACACACAGGTCGCAGCCATGGTCTGTGGTTTCGGCGATTCTGTAGGGTACGAGAACATCGTCCGGCAGCTGACCGGAGCGTCGATCGACAAGACGTCCCGCTTCACCGACTGGAGCAGGCGGCCCTTGTCGGAGAAGCAGCTGGCCTATGCGATGTCCGACGTGACTCATTTGCGTACGGTCTACAAGAGCCTGCGCAAGAAACTGAACAAATCGAAGCGGGAAGCTTGGCTGGAGGAAGAGATGAGGATCCTCACCTCCCCGTCCACCTACGTGACTGACCCGGAACAGGCCTGGCGGCGTTCCAAGTTCAGAGCCCGCAACCGCAAGACCCTGGGTGTGTTCATGTCGGTTTGCGCCTGGCGTGAACGGGAGGCACAGGAACGGGACGTGCCGCGCAACCGTATTCTCAAGGATGACGCCCTTGGCGAGCTCGCCATGCAGGCCCCCGCAAACGCGGACGCTCTCGGCCGGCTCCGGGCCATTCCCAAAGGCTACGCTCACTCGCGCCAGGGCAGAGAGATCCTGCAGGCGGTTGCCGAAGGTTTGTCACGGGATCCGGACTCCATCCCCTTCGTCAAGCAGAACAACAACCAGATCCCCGCTCCCGCCTCGGTGGTCGATCTTCTCAAAGTCACCCTCAAGACTGTGTGCGAACGCGAGGGCGTTGCGCCGAAGCTTGTGGCGAACGTGGCCGATCTGGAGGCCATTGCGCTTAACGATCAGGCCGATGTGAACGCCCTGAAGGGTTGGAGGCGCCAGTTGTTCGGCGAGCTCGCCCTCGACATCAAGCACGGCAAACTCGCTCTGGCTCTGGAAGACGGCGAGGTCGTCCTCGAGCCCAGAGCAGGAACCAGAGCGCGCGCGGCAGAGTAACTCAGCTGACGATCAGCTCGGGCGAATGACCTGTCAGGCCTGCCAGTTCGGCAAGCCTCTTCTCCACCCGCTCGCCTACAATGTCCCGGTGGCGGCGCGGCAGGGTCAGTACAAGCCTTTTCTTGGCCGTGTAGTGCAGGCGGATCTTCGGCAGCAATCCGGGCATGGCGCCGGTCAGGACATAGGCCAGGCGCTGCGCCGCGGCGATGTGGCGGGCACGGTCGAGGGTATCCTCGCCAATCAAGGTCAGCAGGTCCGCCGGTGCATCATCGCCCTGCACGCCGACATAGCGGAACTTGACGCTGAGGGCGAGAAAGACGCGGCCGGGGTGATCGATGCCGGTGAACCCGGCCTGCGAGACAATTGTAAGGGAGTGTTCTCCCCGGTAGTTCGGGTGCGTCCGGTAGCCGATATCTCCCAGGAGACAGGCGGCATGGCGCAAGCGCTGCTGCTCGGGCGTTTCCTTCTGTCCGTTCTCACCGTAGAGCTGGTCGGTCCAGGCGCACAGTTCACGCTCGTGATCGGCGTCACGGGCCATGTTGCGCGCAAAGTCCCAGCACGAAGACAAAAGCGGATCTTCGGACCGCTTCTTCTTTTTCAGCTTGGAGAACAGGAGGCCCTCGCGAAGCCCGGTTGCCGATATGGCGACCTTGTCGGGTCGGCCATGACACAGCAGCCGGTCCAGCACCATGGATCCGAACGGCAGGGTCTCAGCGCGGCTGGATGGCACCATAGGCATTCCGCGCAGGGCCTCAGGGCTAAGCCCGGCCACCAGCGAAGCAATTGAACGTGCTGGAGAAAACGGGATCTCGTACTGGTGAAGGACGCCCAGCGGGTACCGGTTGTGCGCCATGTGCAGTCTGGCGAGGTTCCGCCAGGTGCCTCCAACCGCATAGAAAGACTTGCCGCGAAGACCCGCGAGCACAGGCAGTTTCTCCAGGGAAGCATTGACGATTTCCCGGGCGGCCGACATGTCGCCTTCTGAGGCATCAATCAGCCGCAGCGCGCCGAGCGGCAGGGTCACGCCGCCGCCGATTTCGCCGTCATTGATCTCCACCAGCTCAAGACTGCCGCCGCCTAGGTCACCCACCAGGCCGCTGGCGCCGGGAATCCCGGTCAGCACGCCAAGCGCGGCAAAGCGGGCTTCCTTGCGTCCGGACAGGACGGTAATCTTCTGGCCGAGGGCTTCGGCCGCTTTCGAAATGAATGCCGGGCCGTTTTCAGCTTCACGCGCCGCTGCGGTGGCCACGGCAAAGACGTGCTCCACCTCGATCTGCCTGCACAGCGCCCGAAACCGGTTCAGGGCCCTCAGTGCACGCTCCACCGACGCGTCTGCCAGGCGCCCCGTCAGCGAGACACCGCGCCCGAGGCCGCAGAGAATTTTCTCGTTGAAGATCGGCGTCGGCGCGCGGCGCAACCCGTCATAGATAACCATGCGCACCGAGTTAGAGCCAATGTCGACGATGGCGACCGGTTTGAGGCGCGGCGCGCGGTGGACTTTCAAGCTGGAGATCGGCACGGACGTCGTATCGCTTCTAGGTGCCCCTGGCCGCGCGACGGGGCGCGATGCTTGCGGGCAAGGTCTTTTTCTGCAGCGCGGTTCCGCGTCCGGAAAGCGAAGGATTGGTCATGAAGTACTCATGAGCGCTAAAGGGCTCTTCTCCCTCTTCCGGCACGATCCGCCGCGCCGAGCCATCCCCAAGAATGTCCCAGCTCTGTTTGTTGTCGCGGAAGTTCGTGACCATGATCTGGAACAGGATCTGCTCATGTACGGTGGGGTTCTTGATGGGCACCATCGTTTCCACGCGGCGATACAGGTTCCGCGGCATAAGGTCGGCGGACGCGATATAGATCCTGGCCTTCTTGTGAGGAAGACCGTATCCGCCTCCAAAGCACAGGATTCGCGAATGCTCCAGGAATCGTCCAACGATTGATTTGACGCGGATGTTCTCAGAGAGGCCCGGCACTTCCGGCCTGAGACAGCAGATCCCCCGCACCACCATATCGATCTGAACGCCTGCAGCACTGGCCTTGTAGAAGGCATCGATGGTCTTCGGATCAACCAGCGAATTCAGCTTGCACCAGATCTGGGCCGGCCGGCCTGCTCGGGCGTGCTCCATTTCCTCTTCAATGTGCTGGATGATGCGGTCCTGCAGATTTAGGGGTGATGCCGCCAACTCTTCCAGATCTGTCGGTTCGGCGTAGCCGGAGATGTAGTTGAACACCCGCACAGCATCCCGGCAGTAGGCCGGGTCCGCGGTAAAGAACGACAGATCCGTGTAAACCTTAGCGGTTATCGGATGGTAGTTCCCGGTCCCGAAGTGCACATAGGACCTCAGCTGGCTGCCCTCCTTGCGCACGACCAGAGAAAGCTTGGCGTGGGTCTTGAGTTCGATGAACCCATAGACCACCTGGACGCCCGCACTTTCCAAGTCGCGCGCCCATTTGATATTAGCCTCTTCGTCAAATCGCGCTTTGAGTTCGACCACGGCCGTGACCGATTTGCCCGCATCGGCAGCTTCTTTGAGCGCCTCGATAATCGGAGACGTCTTACTCGTGCGGTAGAGCGTCCACTTGATCGCCACCACATCAGGGTCGGCCGCCGCTTGTTTCAAGAACTGCAGCACCACATCGAAGGATTCGTACGGGTGATGCACCACGATGTCCTTCT
>JBCCEL010000121.1:0-15443 GCA_039030315.1 Pseudomonadota bacterium | reverse complement strand
GATTGGTCGCGCTGCAACAAGCGGAACAAGAAGTTTCCCGGCAAGGACCTCTCTGACTCCAAGCTGGTTGGAACGGACATGACCTACGCCACGTTACGTAACGCAAATCTCTCCGGCAGCGACATGCAGCGGGCGGTTCTCGTCAAGACTTCCCTCAGCGACGCGAAGCTGGACAAGGTCAACCTGTCCAAGGCGCAAGGCATGCGGGCTTCCTTCAAAGGTGCGGATCTCTCGGGTGCCAACCTCACGAAGTCTGAAATGAGCCGCGCAAATTTCTCCGGAGCGGACCTGACCGGTGCGGACATGACAAAATCGGACTTCCCGCGGGTCGTGTTCTCGGGTGCCGACCTGACCGGCGCAAACATGTCGTTCTCCAATGTCTCGCGCGCCGATTTTCGCGATTCAAAGCTTGGCGGCGTTTCCTTCAAGGGTGCCTACACCCTCCTCACCCGGTTTGAAGGGGTGGATCTTGCCGGTACGAGCGGGCTCACTGCCGACCAACTGGACCTGGCCTGCGGGGATGGGGAGACAAAACTCCCGGACGGTTTGAGCGCACCGTCCAGCTGGCCCTGCGAGTAGAGCGCTGGAGCGCTAGAACCAGCGGCGTACCCTAGCCGTGTAGGCCTTGTATTCCTCGCCAAAGCGGGTTTCGAGATAGCGCTCTTCGCGCGCAATGACATAGTGGCGCACGATCAGGACCGCGATGGCCACACCAGCCAGTCCCGGCCAGCTTTTCGCCGCAATGGCCAGACCGGAGCTTGCAACAGCCATCCCGAGATAGATCGGATTGCGGGACCAGGCGTATACGCCGTCCGAGATTATTGCCGACGCCGGTTTCCACGGTTCAATGTTGGTATCATGCTTGAAAAACCCGGGGATGCTGAAAAGGATCAGCAGGACCCCGGTGAGAGCAAGAACAGCCCCGGCCACGGTCCAGGACAACGGGGCCATTTCGCCCTCGATCCAGGCCGAACTGATCCAGAGACCGGCGAACAGCAGGGCGCCGAATATGAGCGGGGGTGGAATGCGGACGCCCGGATGATCCTGCCCACTGTTCTCAGGCATTTAGAGACTCCATCTCGATTGCAAAAATCTGTATAGCGCGGGGCAGAGACCTTTAGCCAGATCCTGCGGGGTGCGCACGGGCGGACGATGTTTTCATTGCTGACCTCAAACCGTAGCTTTGACGATCCCTGGATAGGAAATCCCGCCTGGGTGGAACGGGGGCTGCATGGCGCGCGGATGAAAGCGGCCGAACGCTGTGCGGCGTTCCGGCGCTGGCAGGTTTCGTGGCGCCGGAACTCGCACGCAGAACGCTTCGGTCGTGACGGCTATCTGGTGCTTTCCGACTTCTTGCCCCCGGCTCAATTTGAACGCCTTCTTGCGGAAGTGACGAGGAAAGTCGGCGAGGCCGAACGCAGCGATCCGCCGGAACAGAACATGAAGCCGGGCTTCCAGCCGCAATGTCAGCGGCCATGGGGCTATGACCGCTTCGACGGAGGCACGCTCAACCGGTTCATCCGCAGCGATCCGGGACTCACACCCGAAGTGCTGAAGTTTGCGCGCGACGGCCGTATCGCCAATCTTGCGCGCCTGATCGTCGGCCTGCCGGGAAATCCGGCCAACGTTCGCATCTATCAGACCATCAATGGCGACGAGACGGTGAACCACGATATTCAGAAGGATTTTCATCGCGATACCTTCTTCTCCTCAATGAAGTACTGGTTCTTTCTGCAGGACGTGGAGGAGGACGATGGTCCCTTCGTCTTCGTGCCTCAAAGCCACCGCCTGGATCGCAAGCGTCTGTTATGGGAAAATGCCAAGGCCCGTGAAGCGGTTGAGGCCAAATTGACGTTCGGCTCGGCAAAGGGGGGAGCGTTTCGAATCCTGGAGGGCGAAATCGCCGAACTCGGATTGCCGGCACCGCAGAGCCTGACCGTCAGGGCCAACACTCTGGTTATCGCGGATACGCTCGGCTTCCACCGTAGGGGAGATGCAAAGCCGGGAACGCGTCGGCTGTCCCTTTACTCCAGTCTCAGGCCCATGCCATTTCTGCCTATCGGGCTTTAGACCCGCATATCCCAATACCAGCCCCGAAGATGCAATGACATGGCGCGTGCACGTAACATCCCCGAACTGTTTGATCTGTTCCGCCGCACCCACAGCGATGAATGCACACGCCATTGGCGCGAAATGAGGGTGGACCCGACGGACGTCTTTATCGCGACCTTCGCCAAGTCCGGCACGACATGGATGCAGCAGATCGTGCATGGTTTGAAAACCCGCGGCAGCATGGATTTTCGGGAGATCTCTGAAGTTGTCCCCTTTATCGAGGTTGCCTGGGATTGCGGGATCGACCTGAATGCGCCGCAGCCGCAGCAGCCCCGCGCCTTCAAGACCCACGCCGACGCTCACACCGTACCCAAGGGCGGCCGCTACATCGTGGTGGTCCGCAATCCTCTCGACGCGGCCGTTTCGTTCTACAGGTTCATGGACGGCTGGTACCTCGAGACGGGAGCCGTACCCGTCGAAGCGTTCGTTGAGGAGCTTGTCCTCAATGGGGAGAAGGAGGATCGCTACTGGTCGCACCTTACCTCATGGTGGGCGCTGCGGGACCGGGATGATGTCCGCCTCTACTTCTTCGAAGACATGAAAAGGAATCTTGAACCCGTTGTCCGGGATGTTGCGGCGTTTACCGGCATAGATCTGGATGACGAACTTCTTGAGATCGTGCTTCGGCAATCCTCAATGGAGTTCATGAAGGCCCATGAACACCGGTTTGACGATAACCTGCTGAGAGACGCGCGCGATCCTGTGTTGGGGTTTCCGCCCGGTTCTGAATCTTCCAAGGTCAATACGGGCCGGGTCGGCGGCCACAAGGCCGTGCTCGCGCCGGAGATGATTGAGCGGTTTGATGAGATCTGGAGGGAGGAGGTGCTCCCGGTTACCGGTGCTGAGACGTATGATGAGTTGCGCGTGCAGGACGGAGGATGCGTGGAATGACTGATCTGGATCTGTGTTACCTTCCAGCGACCAAGGCGCTGGACATGTTCGCGGCGAAGCAGCTTTCCCCGGTTGAGCTCCTCAAGGCGCAGATTGCGCGTGCCGAAGCCGTTGAACCCACGGTCAACGGACTGACCTTCACCTATTTCGAGGAAGCTCTGGACGGTGCCAGGAAGGCCGAAGCCCGATATGCGGCGGGTGAAGCGGCCGGGGCGCTTGAAGGGCTGCCGGTCGGGATCAAGGACGAGAGCTATATTGCCGGCAAGCCGACCTCCAGCGGCTCGCTCAGCACCGAGGGTTTTGTGCCGGATGTCACGTCCATCGGGAACGCGCGAATTCTCGCCGAGGGCGCAATCGTGCACACGCGGACGGCCACGCCGGAGTTTTCCTGTGCCGGCTATTGCCACTCCAAGCGCTGGGGGGTGACCCGAAACCCCTGGAACCCGGAGTTTACACCGGGTGGCTCTTCAGGTGGATCAGCTGCTTCGCTGGCTTCGGGAACCTCTTCTTTGTGCACCGGCTCGGATATCGGCGGATCCATCCGTATACCGGCGGGCTGCAGCGGCGTCGTCGGTTTCAAACCACCCTACGGCCGAAATCCGGATGATCCGCCGTTCAATCTGGATTTCTACTGCCATACCGGCCCGCTCGCCCGGTCAGTCTCGGACGCCATCCTGCTGCAGAATATACTTGCAGGACCGCACCCCGGCGATATTGCCTCTCTGCGGCCCAAACTGACTTTGCCGGCGCGGTATGAGCCGGTCAAAGGCTGGAGGATCGCCTATTCTCCCGATTTGGGATTCTATCAGGTCGATCCTGATGTCCGGCGCAACACTGAAGCTGCGCTGGAGGTTTTCCAATCCCTCGGAGCCATTGTGGAGGAAGTGCAATTGCCGTGGAGCCCCGACGTTCTCGATGCGGCGCTCACCTATCTTGAGCATCTGTTCGGAACCTACACGGCGAAGTCCCTCAAGAAGCATGGCGATGTTCTCACCAGCTATGCCCGCGCCTTTGCGGAGAAGGGGCTGCAGCGAACACCTTCGGAGTTCCTGTGGTCGCTGGAGGTGGCGGGCGAGGCCTATTCCACATTTGGACCCTTGATGGAGAATTTTGACGTTCTGATCTGTCCCACCAATGCGCTTCCGGCCGTGCCGGCAGACTTCGACCAGGCGAATGATGCGCTGCAGATCAATGGAGTGGACGTGAACCCCATGCTTGGCTGGGTCATGACCGCGCCGTTCAACATGTTGAGCCGGTGCCCGGTCATTTCAGTACCGTCAGGTCACGCCAGCAATGGTGTGCCGACAGGCATCCAGATTGTTGGCAAGACGTACTGTGATGAGGATGTCTTCCGCGCCGCGATGGCGTATGAGGCCGAGGTCGGCCCCTGGTACGCCGATTCACGATCCCGTCCCGCCCTCTGAGCGGACTACTGCTTGAGCTTGATGTTGGGCTTGGGGCGAGGCACCGGGATGGCCGATGCTGATCTGGTGGACCTTGCGGCCGCCGAGTCCGGCACCTCGGCTTCAGGTGCCGTGGCTTCGGGAGCTGGCGCTTCGTCCGCAGGCGCTGGTGTATCCGGGACCGGTGGCAGCGGCACTCCCGGGATCACTGTTGCCTGCTGCTCGCTGGAGGTGGACTCTGTAGATGTCGTCGCAGCACTTGCTGCTTCAGCCGCCGCCTGAGTAGCTTCTGCCTTTGCGCGCTGGGCCTTTTCGATCTTGCGCCACGCCCGAACTTTCCTGTTGTGCTCTGCGAGGGTCTTGGAAAAGCTGTGCCCGCCCGTGCCATCGGCCACGAAGTACAAGTCATCGGTCTGCAAGGGATTGAGAACCGCCGCAATCGAGGCTTCGCCGGGATTTGCAATCGGCGTCGGCGGCAGGCCGTCAATCCTGTAAGTGTTGTAGGGCGTCTTCTTGTCAATTTCGCTGCGCAGGATCGGGCGGCCGAGTTTACCCTTGCCGCCGACAATGCCGTAAATGATCGTGGGGTCCGATTGCAGGCGCATACCCTTGTGCAGCCGGTTCACGAACACCGACGCAACGTGACGGCGCTCAGAGGCAACCCCGGTCTCCTTCTCAACGATTGACGCCAGGATGAGCGCTTCGCCAGGTGTCTTTACCGGAAGGCCCTGAGCACGCGCCGGCCACAGCTTTTCGACCAGATTCTTTTGGCCGGCGCGCATGCGCTCGAGCACGTTCGCCCGTTTTTCGCCGCGGCGGAATACGTAGGTCTGAGGCAGCAAAGAGCCTTCCGGGGGCACCTCGGCGACTTCGCCCGTAAGGTCTGCATGGGCCATGACACGTGCTACAATCTGCTGGCTGGTAAGGCCCTCCGGAATGGTGATCTTGTAGGTGGTCACTTTGCCGCTCACCAGCTTTTCCATTGCGGCTTTCATGCTGATGCCCGGCTCAAAACTGTACTCGCCTGCCTTCAACCGGCTCTGCACGTTGCGCGCCAGGACACTCGCCTGGAAGATGGCGGCATTTGAGATCACGCCCTCCCGCTCCAGGGTGTTGGCAATCTTGGAGGTGCCGGAGCCGCGGGCGATGAAAACCGTCTTCGTTTCGGTCAGGGGACCGGGACTGTGGAACTGGAGATTGCCGTAGTACAGGACCCCCATACCGGCTCCACCGGCCACGATCAGCATGATCAGCAAGGTCGAAAGCCGGGCGAGCACCGACCGGCGCTTCTTTCGGCGTCCGGTGGAGTAATCCTGGATCGGGGGTTCGCCGAAGGTCGAGCGGTCAGGCACCTTCAAGGAACGGTACCGCCGTCTCGGAGGTTCGTCGTCGTAGTAGGGTTGGCCGCTTGCCACAGGCGCTGCTCCGCTGTGAACCTGATCGAGATCAGCCGGTGTACCTTGTCAGAACCAGCGACGCGTTCGTTCCACCAAAACCAAATGAATTCGACAGAACTGTGTTGATCGGCTTTTCGCGCGCCTCGTAGGGGACGAGATCGATCTCGGTTTCGACCGAGGGGGAGTCCAGATTGAGCGTCGGCGGCGCAACATTGTCGCGAATTGCCAGCGTCGAAAAAATGGCTTCAACGGAGCCGGCAGCACCGAGCAAATGGCCGATCGCCGACTTGGTTGAGGACATGGTCAGACCCTTGCCCTTGTTCCCATAGAGCCGTTCTACGGCCCCGAGTTCAATTTCGTCGCCCAGGGGCGTCGAGGTGCCGTGGGCGTTCACATAGTCAAGATCCTGAGGCGTGATGCCCGCCCTGGCGATTGCGGCGGACATGGAGCGGAAACCGCCATCGCCATCGGAAGCTGGCGCTGTGATGTGATAGGCATCGCCGGAAAGACCGTAGCCGACCACTTCAGCGTAGATCTTGGCTCCGCGCGCCTTGGCGTGCTCGAGTTCCTCGAGCACCACGATCCCGGCGCCGTCACCCATGACGAAGCCGTCCCGGGCTTCGTCGTAGGGCCTGGAAGCCTTCTCAGGTGTGTCATTGAAATGCGTCGACAGAGCCTTGCAGGCGATGAAGCCTGCAATGCCGATTCGGCAGATTGCTGCTTCGGCGCCGCCTGCAATCATGACATCCGCGTCTCCCAGTGCGATCAGCCGCGAGGCATCGCCAATCGCGTGGGCGCCTGTCGAGCATGCGGTGACCACGGCATGATTCGGGCCCTTGAAGCCGTAGCGAATGGAGACGTAACCGGAGACGAGATTGATTAGCCTGCCCGGGATGAAGAACGGGCTGACCCGGCGCGGTCCCTTCTCCTCAAGGGTCAGTGCGGTCTGCGCGATGCCATCAAGGCCGCCGATGCCGGAACCGATCAGAACGCCTGTGCGGCACTGGCTTTCGTGATCCTCCGGAGCCCATCCGGAATCCTCCACGGCCTCCATGGCGGCTGCCATACCGTAGAGGATGAAGTCGTCGACCTTGCGCTGTTCCTTCGGCTCCATCGCCCGGTCGGGGTTGAATGTTCCGTCTGATCCGTCGCCGCGGGGCACGTGACAGGCGACCCGGCAGGCGAGATCGGCAGTCTCAAAGCCCTGCATCGGGCCTGCGCCGGACTTGCCCTCCAGCAATCTTGACCAGCTGGCCTCGTATCCGTCTGCAAGCGGGGAGACCATACCAAGACCGGTGACAACGACCCTGCGCATGTGAGTGACCTTTCGAAAGACAAACGACCGAGGAAGCTACCGGGACTCCGATACCGAATCCGAGTCCGCAGCGTGCAGCCGTATTACACGACAAAGGCGGAGCACAGAAACCCCGTGCCCCGCCAATGTGGGTAAGTGGATTTCGGCCGGGCCGGGGACCGGCGGCCGAGCAAGGCAGTTACGCCTCGGAGTTCTCAGCGATGAACGAGCAGGCGTCGCCGACGGTCTGGATGTTCTCGGCGGCGTCATCGGGAATCTCGATGCTGAACTCTTCCTCGAAGGCCATGACCAGTTCGACCGTATCAAGGCTGTCTGCGCCCAGATCGTCGATAAAGCTGGCCTTCTCGGTCACCTTGCCGGCGTCGACGCCGAGGTGCTCAACAACGATTTTCTTCACCCGCTCTAGTACATCACTCATTAGCTCAGTCCTCAAAGTTAATCTTGGGTACGCTGATGCCGGTCGGCGCCAGCGGCGTGCATTTACATTTGTTTGGGCCCGAAGGCGTTCTTGGCGCGACTGCCATCGACACCGCGGCTGATACGCACTCCGTTAGGGGACGTTGGAATCGTGCCCGGATCCCAGTGAAACCGCGGCGTCATTACCATAAGTCCCGTCAAAAATCCAAGTGCCACAGCCTGCGGCACTCCAGCATGACCATTTGCGCCGTAAAACAGCAGTAAGCGTCGTGCTTTCAGCCAATTGACGGGTTTAGATCATGGCCATGCCGCCGTTGACGTGAATGGTCTGGCCGGTGACGTAGGCGGCCTCCTCACTTGCCAAATAAACAGCCGCTGCGGCGACTTCTTCACCTTGTCCCAGACGACCCGTAGGGATTGTGCCCAATATGGCTTCGCGCTGCTTCTCGTTCAAGGCGTCCGTCATTGCAGTTTCGATGAAACCAGGCGCGATGCAATTGACGGTGATGCTGCGACTGGCCACTTCCTGCGCGAGAGCCTTCGACATGCCCACCGTGCCGGCTTTCGAGGCTGCATAGTTTGCCTGGCCCGGGTTGCCCATGGCACCGACCACCGAAGTGATGGAGATGATGCGCCCGTGGCGGCGTTTCATCATTCCCCGAAGGCACGCGCGTGCCAGGCGGAACGACGAGGTGAGGTTGACGGCCAATACGGCGTCCCACTCCTCGTCCTTCATGCGCATGGCGAGATTGTCCCGGGTGATGCCCGCATTGTTGACAAGGATATCGACCTGCCCCATGGCCTCCTCAGATGCCGGAATCAGTGCTGCAACTGCATCGGGGTCTGAGAGGTTGCACGGCACGACATGCACCCGATCTCCTAGTTCAGCGGCCCGCTCTGCAAGAACGTTTTCACGTGTGCCGGAGAGCGTGACGGTCGCGCCGGCTCCATGCAGGGCTTTTGCGATTGCCGCTCCGATGCCGCCGGTCGCGCCGGTGACCAGGGCACATTTTCCTTCGAGGTTGAACATGAGCTTTTCTCCTCAGAATGAGACGGCAGCGATGTCGTCGGACGTTCCGACGGGCGTTGCACCGAGATCCCGGTTGATGCGCCGTGCGAGGCCGCTTAGGACCTTGCCTGCGCCAAGCTCATAGAGCTGCGTCACACCCGCTTCGCTCATTGCACCCACGCATTCGCGCCAGCGGACCATGCCGGTGACCTGTTTCACAAGGCTGTCTCTGATTTCGCCCGGATCGCTGAGTGGCGCGGCGCTGACATTTGCCATGACCGGGACGGCCGGGGCGTTCATCTCCACGCCGGCCAGAGCATCGGCCATGACATCGGCTGCAGGCTGCATCAGGGCGCAATGGAACGGTGCGCTGACGGGCAGCAGCATTGCGCGCCGAGCGCCCTTGCCCTTGGCAATCTCCACAGCGCGCTCCACAGCCGCCTTGCTTCCGGAGACGACGACCTGTCCCGGCGCATTGTCGTTGGCTGCTTCGCAGACCTCGCCGCCGGCAGCTTCCCGGGCGACCGCATCCGCATCTTCGAAGTCAAGGCCCAGGAGTGCGGCCATGGCGCCTTCGCCGACCGGGACGGCCTGTTGCATGGCCTGGCCGCGAGTCTTGAGCAGCCGTGCCGCATCGGCGAGTGAGAAAACGCCCGCCGCGGCCAGCGCGGAGTACTCGCCGAGGGAATGGCCCGCGACAAATTTCGCATGGCTCGCCAGATCAAGCCCTTTCTCCTCCTGAAGGACCCGGGTTACGGCGAGAGAAACCGCCATCAGGGCGGGCTGCGCATTCTCGGTCAGCGTGATCGTTTCATCCGGACCTTCCCACATGATGGCGGAAAGCTTCTGGCCGAGTGCGTCATCGACCTCGTCGAAAACCGCTTTGGCCTGGGAGAAGTTGTCGGCAAGCTCCTTGCCCATGCCGACCGCCTGGCTGCCCTGGCCAGGAAAGGTGAAGGCTGCTGTCATTTCGTGCGTGACCTTGGCTGGAAATCTATCCGGCGACACATCATGGCAAGTGCTGCCAATGTCAAGGGAAGGGGCTCAGACCTTGTCCTTTTCTTCAAGCCAGCTCCGGATGATTTCCTGGTGGCGCTGTCCGTCATAGCTTGGGAAATGGCCGCCGTGCACAACCCGGACCGGGAACGATAGCAGGCGTGTCATGCTGTCGTAGTACTCACGGGCCTCTGCTTCGGTGGTGCCCTCGATCAAGGGGCCGTCATAGACGATATCGCCGGAAAACAGGATGCCCGATGCCTGCTCCCACAAGGCAATCCCGCCCGGAGAATGGCCCGGTGTGTGGATCACCTCGAAATGACGGTCGCCCAAATCTATGACGTCGCCATCCACAACCATTCTGGTGGCGGGCGCACCTTTCACGGCGTACTCGGCCGAGACATAGGGCTCAGGCGGCAGCATCGTGAAGATGTCGTCTCTTGCATACTTGTCCGCGAAGGTGTTCTCACGTGTCGGATTTGCCAGCAGGTCGGCCTCGGCCGGGTGGATGAGCCGTTCTGAAAACTCGTGATGGCAGCCGATATGATCGAAATGCGTGTGGCTGGCGAGCGCGATGCAGGGCTTCTCGGTGACCAGCGGCACGTGCTCGCGCAGGCTTACCACCCCCATGCCACTGTCCACGAGGAGATCACGGTCCCGGCCGCGCACATGCCAGATGTTGCAACGGTAGAAGGTCTTGATGTGGGGCTCGTCTATATGCGTGACGTCGTCACCGACGGTCCGGACCCGGTACCACTGCTGTGCAGAGACGCGCTTGATCATTGTTCGCTCAACGGATTCTGCCAATGCTGCTGCGCCGGGCAGTCTATGCGCGAGCCGCCGAGTTGCCTAGCTGTCTGATATTTTCCATATTTGCCGCAATCTGGAGATGGGCGCAGCGATCATGCTCAGAGGTAACGGCGACACTCGTGAAACTGACCACGGGCGCTTCCGCGGCTGGCGTTCCCTGATCGCTCCGGATGAACAGCTGCTTTGGCACGGCCAGCCAAATCAGCGCTTCTTCCTGTTCTCCGGCATGGACTATTTCAAAGTGCCCTTGTTTTTCGTCATAGCGACCATATTCGGGCTGATCGTCCTTACCCAAGTTATCTCCTGGGCTGTTCTTTCCGAGGTGAAGGCCGACTTCCTGCTCATCAACGCGGTTGTCTTCGCCATCGCCTACTACAGATCAATCTGGTTTGTTTTCAGCTATGCGCGCCACAGGCGGCAAACGCATTACGCATTGACGGACCGCAGAGCAATGATCGTTCGTCCGGGTTCGGGCAATATTGCCAAGGAAATGCGGGTTGCGTCCGACATGCCCCTGGAATGCAGGCCCGGACCGCGCGGCTCGCTGCAACTGGGCGTGCCTCCGTTCTTCACGGCGGATCCCGGAGGCTTCGGGTTCCAATTCGATGATCCGGATGTCTTCGTGTTTGCGGAAATTGCCGACGCCCCCCAGATCGAGGCGCTGATCAGAGGACTGAAACTGGCCGGCTAGGGGCTATGGCGCGGTTCATGAGGGCATCTTCCGGTGCCGCCGTGCCGTCGACATAGCGGGCTGCCCAAAGGCTCATCTGCTGGAGAACCGGAAGCAGCGCACGCCCTTTGGGTGTGAGACGGTATTCGTGGCGAACAGGACGGTCCTGATACGGCTTTTTGTTGATCAGCCCGGCGCGCTCCATCTTCGCGAGCCGGTCGGCCAGAATGTTGGTTGTGATCTTCTCTGACGAACTCAGAAAGTCGGAATAGCGCCTTTTGCCGAGGAACATGTCGCGCAGTATGAGCAGGGTCCAGCGGTCGCCCGCCATATCGAGCCCGCCGGCAATGGGGCAGTCCGAGCGCAGTGAAGTCATGGCGTGTCCTTTCCCGGACGGTTCTGAACTGCACCGGATTTTGGCGGGAAAGGGTGAACAAACTTGTAACTTGCAAGCCACCCTGGTCAGTCAAGCAGGGCCTGAAATCTCGCGAGGCTGTCCGGTGGCCAAAAGGCGATCCGGTCGTAGTAGGCGGCGAACACCGGCAGATCATTGTCCAGGGGCACCCAGGATTGCGCGCTCCCGGTGAAGATGTGGACATCAGGCGGCGTCTGGTTCGGATCATCGAGGGTCCCGACCCGGATGAAGGCGATCCTGTCGCCGGTGACCATCGCGTAGTGGCTCCAGAGCGCGACCTTGCAGACCGGGCAGCGGAAGAACTTCTGTCCATCACCACTTTCTGAAGGTGTGGGCACGCATTCTGGCTCACCTTTCAGGATCTCCACGCGATCCCGCTCGATCAGGGCGTTCAGCGCGAAGGCGCCGCCGCTCTCGCGTTGGCACCAGCGGCAATGACAGCAGTGCACGAACATCGGCGCGGAGGTGAGCCTGTAACGCACCTTACCGCAGGCGCAGCCACCGTTGCGTTCGCTCATCGCGAATCCCTGACCCGGCTGCGCCTCTTTCGCTTTCCGGAGCGCCGTTTCTTGCCGAAGACCCGGTTCCAGCTCCGGTTGTGCTGCCCTGAGCCGGATTTCGGCGATTTCGGGTTGCGCACCCAGTAGGTATCGGCGCGGGGCCGGGTGAGAGCAACAAACTTCGAGCCCTTGCACCCCGTGGGGAAAACGAAGGGCGCCTTGCCGGTCATCCGATTGCCTTCAGGCAGCAGACCAAGGGTGCGGGAGAGGGCCTCGCCCTCGCGCCCTCCGGTCTTGGTGTTGACCGTGATGCGGTGCCCCTTGTTGTCGATGACCACCCAGGTCGGAACATAGCCGGCGGCGGCAAGCCGGACCTTGCCTTTTCCGGTCCTGACCAGTTGCGCGAGACCAAGAATGCCGGCCCGTTCGGCAGTGCGGCGCTGGTTGGAAATGAAGTTCCCGGCCGAATAGACGATCAGGCCTTCACGGCCATTCTTCGTTGTGACTTTCTCCCAGGGCTGGAGCACGTGCGGATGAGCGCCGAAGACCGCCAGTGCACCGGCCTCTATGGCCTGCCTGCCCAGCTTCTTCTGCCGGGCACCCGGGCGGTGCCAGTTCTCTTCGCCCCAGTGAGGCGTAAGGAACACCGCATCGATCTTGGGGTCAGCCTTGAGCTGCCTGATCTCCTTCAGGATCTGTTCAGTCTGCCGGTAACAGTGAAGGACCTGCTTCTTGGGATCGGGAATTCCGTTCGTTGAGAATGTGCAGGCAAGCCAGGCAACCGAAAAGCCCTTTGCCCTGGTGACAACACTCCAGCGTGCCGGTGTCTCGCCGCGTTTGCGGGTGCCGGTGAAGGGCATCTTGTGCTCGCGGAAAGCCTCGATCGTCCGATCGACGCCGAGCCTGCCGCGATCCATGGAGTGGTTGTTGGCGCTGGACAGCACGTCGAAGCCGACGGTTTTCAGGTCTCCCACCACCGAGGGGTGGAAATTGAACGAAAGAGATTTCAGCGGCGCGCCGTAGACGGCGCCCATGCGCTTGCCCGGATCCTTGACCGCACGGCCGCCGGCGGACACGCCCCGCGCAGCGGGACCTTCAAGATTGCCGTAGGCGAGGTCCGCGGCCTTCAGCAGGCCTTCAACCGGCTTGAAGAAGCGCTTGAACGACGAGCCCTTGCTGTAGGCCTGAACCTGCAGCTTGCGGTGGAAAAGGATGTCACCTGCAAATGCGATCGTCAGGCGCTTGCCGGAGCTGCACCCATTGTCAAACCTCATCGTGTCGGCGACGGCGACCTGTCCCGGCATGCCAAGAGCCAATACGGTAGCCAGGGCTGCGGACAATCGTGCGTTCACGTGGCTCATCCCTCTTGCCGGTTCGCGGTGCGACGCTAGACCGGCAAGAGGCGATTTGCCAATGCGTCATGTCAGGCAGACCGGTCTCAGTGCGGGTCAATGCCCGAATGTGCCTGATTGCCCCAGACGGCGCGAACCCGCCGGTCGCGGCCGCAGCCGAAGCGGTAGAGTTTGTAGCGGTTCGGGTTCTTGTTGTAGTAGTCCTGGTGGTAGCCCTCGGCCGGCCAGAACCTTGCGGCTTTCTCGATCGGCGTCACCACGTCCGCCTTAAGCACTCCCGACTTCACAAGCTCGGCCTTCGAGTTCTCGGCGATCTGCTTCTGCTCGTCATCCACCGCATAAACTGCCGTGGTGTAGCTGAAGCCGCGATCGCAGAACTGGCCGCCGCCGTCGGTCGGATCGACGCTCCGCCAGAAGACATGGAGCAACTGCTTGTACGTGACCTGATTTGGATCATAGGTGATTTCCACGGCCTCGCGATGGCGACCGGCACCATGGTTTTTGTAGGTCGGGTTGTCGTTGGTGCCGCCGATGTAGCCGGAAACGGTTTTCACAACGCCCTTCACGTGGTCGAAGTCGGATTCGACGCACCAGAAGCAGCCGCCGGCAAAGATTGCGGTCTTTTTCCCGTCAGATTGCGCGGAGACCGTGCTGACAAGGGCGATGGAAAGCAGAAATGCTGCGAGAATGGTCTTCATGTACCTACCTGCAAGTTGGAGGGTGGCCAGCCTGATAAACTATCTGCACACGGACGTCTTCAAGTGCAAATAACGCTCACGTGTGAAGTTCGCGCCAGCGCCAGCCGATGTATAGCATGGGCAGAATGCCCTCCGCGGCGATGATCCAGACGGCGTTGGCCGCACCGAAATACTCCGCTGTTATCCCCACATTGGCAAATCCGATAAGCCCGGTCCCTATGCAGATCGTCATCAGGCCCAGCAAGCGTCCGCGCATGTCGGTGGGCGAAACGGAATAGATCAGGGTCGACTGCATGGTGGAGAAACAGGACGCGAACGAGCCGGCGCCAATAATCCCGATCATCAACGGAATGAGTCCGGGCACGTTCCCGATGAAGAGCAGCGAAAGTAGGATCATCCATACGCCGTAGTAGTAGATCTTGCGGTACCAGTACGGGTTGCGGGCAAAACGGGCGATGAGCAGAGCACCGATGAACGCCATGGTTCCTTCAAGCGAGGCCACGAAGCCGATCACGGTTGGCGTCAGGTTCAGATCCTCCTTGCCGATGACCGGGATCATAGCGACGAACGGGAAGGCGAACAGGTTGAACACAACCGTGACGGCGTAAATGAATACGACATCACTACGCTTCCAGGTGAAATCCAAGGCCCGTGCGGCGCCGCGAAGCGGACGCATGAGAATGTTGCCAGGCTGTACGTCCGGTTCCGGTGGCACGTACCGCAGGAGCAGGATCAGAACCAGCGATGCTGCGTGGAGGACGGCGCCGATCACAAAGACGCCGGTGATTCCGATTGCACCGTAGACAATGCCGCCGACAAGTGGTCCCAGCATACGGGTCCCGTTGGAAGTGGCGTTGTCGAGAGCCATGGCCTCGGCCAGGCGCTCGAACGGCACGAACTCGCCCAGCATTCTGCGCCTGAGCGGCAGATCGCCCGACCAGAACGTGCCCGACAGAACCGTCGCCACCGCGACGTGCCAGTACTCCGCGATCTCCAGAACGAAAAGCACGGCCATCGCGATGTTGACCGCGATAATGGCAAACAACGATGCGATCAGCAGCTTGCGGGCATCGATCAGGTCAGCGATCGCGCCGACAAATATGCCGAACAGGGCAAGTGGCAGGAACCGCAAGAGCGCTAACAAGGCGACCAGGCTCGGTGAACCGGTAACGTCCAGGGCGTAGAGGCCAAACGCAAGAAGCTCCAGCCAGCGGACGACGCCGGTCAAGCTGCCAACCGTCCAGACTTGCGTGAACCGCCGGTCCGAGAACAGCGACGGCCGGTCTGCCAATGTTGTCGTCAAGCGCCTTGTCCGGTTGCCTAAAGCGAGGAAGGAGTTGGGCGCTGGTGGTAGCAGCAATGACGTCTTCGGGGAAGCGGGGGAACTGACCCCGGAGAAATCCGCCCGGCCGCTGAGCGGGGCTTGATGACGACGCGGAAGGAGGACGCGTCAGGGAG
>JBCCEL010000120.1:0-15458 GCA_039030315.1 Pseudomonadota bacterium | reverse complement strand
TGATGTGCCGGAAATCGCCAATGCGGGCTTTGAAATGCCCATGATGGTGGACCTCGACGGCTTCACCTATGCCCGTCAGGACCAGCACGGCATGCTGGTGGGCATCTATGAAATTCAGCACCAGCACTGGAACATGGACGGCGCCCCCTGGGACTACGGTTTCGAGCTGGTGCAGGAGGATTTCGACCGGATCGAGAACGAGCTTGAAATCGGCTTCAATCGCTATCCCGCGCTCGCCAATGTCGGCATCAAGCGCTGGGTCAACGGCGCGTTCACGTTCACGCCCGACGGCAACCCGCTCGTCGGCCCGGTGCAGGGCGTGAATAATTACTGGTGTGCCTGCGGCGTCATGGCCGGCTTCCTCCAGGGCGGAGGCGTCGGCAAGGCCCTTGCCGAATGGATGATCGAAGGCGAGCCGGAGGAGGACATCTACGGCATGGATGTCGGCCGCTACGGCGAATTCGCCTCCAACCGGCAGTATATCAAGGAAATGACCGGCCAGTTCTACTCGCGCCGTTTCGTCATGTCCTATCCGAACGAACAGCTCTGGGCCGGCCGGCCGCTCAAGAAGGCGCCTGCCTACGATGCCATGACCGAAAACGGCTGCCGCTGGGGCGAAAGCTGGGGCCTCGAGGTACCGATCTACTTCGCACCAAAGGACTTTGAGGAAAACCGCACTCTCAAGCGCTCCAACGCCTTCGATCTCGTGGCCGAGGAATGCAAGCGCACCCGGGACGGTGTCGGTATCATCGATATCTCCGGGTTCTCCCGGTACGAGGTGAGCGGACCGAATGCAGAGGCGTGGCTCGACAGGCTCTGCGCCAGCCGCCTGCCAGGCCCGGGGCGTGCAAGGCTGGCGCCGCTGCTCACCGAGAGCGGCCGCATGAAGGGCGATCTCACCGTCTTCAACTGGGGCGACGGCACCTGGTGGCTGATGGGCTCGTACTACCTGCGCTCCTGGCACATGCGCTGGTTCCATGATCTTGCGGAAGATGGCGTGACGGTCCGGGATATCTCGGATGCCGTTTGCGGCTTTGGCCTTGCCGGTCCGAGATCCCGCGACGTCCTCCAATCGCTGACCCACCAGGTCCTTTCCCACGAGGCCATGCCGTTCATGAGCTGCATGGAAGTCGATGTCGGCCTCATCCGGGCCAAGGTCGGCCGTCTATCCGTCGTTGGCGAGCTCGGATACGAAATCAACTGCTCGGCCGCTGAACACATCACGCTCTATGGTCTTCTCAAGGAAGCCGGCGCCCAGTTTGATGCCTGTGAGTTCGGGTTCAACGCCATGAACTCCATGCGCCTTGAGAAAAGCTTCGGCGTCTGGTCGGCCGAGTTCATGTGGGGCTACACCCCGCAGATGACCGGCATGGACCGCTGGATCAACTGGCAGAAAGAAGATTTCATCGGCCGGAATCGCGCCGTGGCGGAGCGGGACGGCGGCAGCGCCGCCCAGCATCTGGTCACGCTGGAGGTTGATGCATCCGACGCCGATGCCTCCGGCTACGAACCGATCTGGATTGACGGCAAGCGCATCGGTTACGTCACTTCCGGCGGCTACGGCCACTGCATCGGCAAGTCACTCGCCATGGCCCTCGTCGATAAGGCGCATGCAAATCCGGGGACCGAAGTGGATGTTCACATCGTGGGTGTGGAACGCAAGGCGAGGATCATCGAAACCTCCCCGTACGATCCAAAGGGCGAAAGAATGCGCATGTAGCGTGGCCAAACGCGACATGAACCGCCGTCAAACCGAGATCTGATAGCTCCGGTAGGCCTGGGATACGGCATGCGCGAGCGTCGGCGCATTGAGTTTGCTGCGCACGGACCGCAGGTGAAACTCGATCGTGTGGGGCGAGATGCTCAACCGATCGGCGATCTGTGCCGGCCGCAAACCGCCAGCGATGTGCTGGAGCACCTCAAGTTCACGGCTCGTCAGCTGTTTTCCCGCTTCACGCCGCACCAGCACCGCCTTGGAGAGAGCCGGAGCAAGCGCATAGGCCATGATCATTGCATCGACACCGTTCTGTTGATGCATGTTCTTCTGCTCGTCTTGTCCGCGGTCACGATGCAAAGCGGCGTAGGCCGTCGGCACATGCCGGCTGATAGGCAACATCAGCGGAACCACCCAGACCGATGAAGAATTGGGCTCGCCGGTGCGCACGAGGTCCCAGGTCATATCCGCACTGTCGGATTCGGGTTCCCCACCCCATATGGCGCTGTCCATTCCTCCGAAAATGAAAGGCCGCCTGTCGCCCACCGCGATACGCCGCAGCAATCCATGGTCCGCAGGGCACATGTGAAATGCGACCTCGTAGGCGTCGTTGCCCAGGACCCGTTGTCTTGAATCGTAGAGCCGGCCGATCCAGACTTCCTGATCCGGCCCGCCAACTGCCTCTGCATCGGGATCAAGATAGTCCAGCGTCAGACGGCTGAAGCCGCCTCCGGCAAGGTACGTCGCCGCAAAGTCAAAAGCCTCCGGCTCCGGCACGGCATCCTGTATCCGCGCCAGCGTTGTGAAGAACTCGGCGGATAGTCCTGGCATAGGTACAGCCCCCCCAAATGCCATCCGTTCGAATGCGCTGATCCGTTGCCCCAAATCGCGCACCCCACCCCAAAATCACCCAAATCGTATCATCTGAAAGTATCAGGCTCAATAGACCCAAGTCAAAATCTTCACTATCGCGTGATGAAAAAATTTAGAGTGGTCAGAGTTTCAACTTCTAGTGCACCACCTCCGAAAAATCGGAGGTTGTCCGGGATCAAATGAATAAACTACGCTTATATGTGCCGCTTGTGCGGGGGATCTTCTGCCACCGAGAAAGCATTCAATGTAATTCGGCTGGCCAAGACATCGGTGCATTCAGTCAAAAGGACAACTTTGGAGGCAATACCATGAAGACACTCAAGACTCTCACAGCCACATTCGCAGTTGGCGCAATCGTTTCGATCGCCGCTACCACTGCCGCGTTCTCCGCGCAATCAAGCTGCAACGGCAACGTCTGCACCATCCCGGTGATCAACGGCGCGAAATGCGCATTGTCCGCCTACACAAATGCTGCAGACACCTGGAATATGTCCGCCGCACAGGGTGGCAGCACGTTCAACGAGCAGTCCGGTTCAGGCGAAAACGACACGCCGATGAAATGGACCAGCGGCAACGCCGTGTTCACCGCAGGTGGTGACACCATTACGGTGACGTTCTCAGCCAACGGCAACACGAACGTGAAGATGCGGACAAACTCCGGCTTCGCCGACGGCACCTCTTCAGCCATCATGAACGGCGAAGACGGCGCGGACACCGACTACAACGACGTGATCGCAAACGTGACCTGCATCAAGTAACGCCCGCGCGTGGCAACCAACCGGATTCGGCGGCATAGATTGCCGCCGGATCTTGTTTTGACTCACGACGCTTTGGTCAAGCCGGCCGTGCCCGCGCGCCGTTTTTCCTCGTCAACCAAATTCGCCGATCACCTTCCCGAAATGCTTTCCGTCCGGGAGGGCGCTGAGAGACGCCCCTAACTCGTCAATGTGGAACCTGCGCTCCTCAATTGCCGGCGCCGTTCCATGCTGTTCCATGGCCCGGCACATGTCCCGGAGCAACGCATGACTGCCAAGTGTGACACCCTGAAGCCGCACGTTCCTCGTGACCACACGTCCCAGATTGACGTTGGCCATGCCCCCTGAAAGGACACCGATCAGACTTATGGTGCCGCCCGGACGCGTGCAGGCGATTGCATTGTCCAGGGTTCCGCCGCCGCCGACCTCGACCACGTGATCGACACCCTCGCCGCCGGAAATCGCCCGCGCGGGCTTATGCCAGTCCGGTGTCTCCCGGTAATTGATCACATGATCAGCACCGAGCGATTTCGCCTTTTCGAGTTTCTCGTCACTCGAGGAGGTGATGATGACTTCCGCGCCGTGCATCTTGGCAAACTGCAGGGCAAACAGGGAGACACCTCCGGTTCCCTGGAGGAGAATGAGATTGCCGGATTTTACGGCACCCTGACCGACAACGGCGTTCCAGGCGGTGACGGCGGCGCAGGGCAGCGTGGCCGCCTGAGCCGCGTCCATGTGGGCCGGCGCCCTGACAACAGCGCGGGCCGGTACGCTGAACAGTTCCTGCGCGGTTCCATCAAGCGGCCCGCCATGCGCTCCCACCTGGTGGGCGGCATTCGTCTGGCCATGCATCCACGTCCGGCTGAAATGCGGAACGACCAGATCACCTTCGGACAGCCCCTCCACACCCGCTCCCATGGCGGCCACTGTGCCGGCTCCATCGCACAAGGGCACGAGCGGGAGCGTACCGCCCATGCGGCCATAACCGCCCTGACTCATGATGAGATCGCGCGGATTGATCGACACCGCCTCCATCTTCATCACGATTTCGCCGGGCCCAGGTTCAGGGTCCGGACGATCCTCCGCCTTGATGTTTTCAGGGCCCCATTCGTCTCTGATCGCCATCGCCTTCATGCGGAATCTCCGGTTTTGAGTATCTCTTCGATTTCCCCGCTTTCGTACCCCAGGCTGCCGAGGATCTCAGCGCCGTGTTCTCCCAGCCGGGGCTGATGAACACGCAGCGGCAAGGTCTTGCGGTCCAGCCGGAACGCCGTATCCAGCGCTTCCAGGTGACCTTCGGTCGGATGGCTCTGCGACCGGAAGAAGCCGGTTGCCTGGAGCTGCTCATCCTCCCTGAGATCTTCAAGCGTGTTGACCGGTCCGCAAGGGATCTCGGCCTTCTTCAGGATGTCCAGCCATTCGGCCGTGGTCTTGCCTGTGAGAACCTCACCCGCAATGGAATACAGTGCATCAATGTTCTCCGAGCGGGCACGCATGGTGGCAAAGCGGGGGTCACTTCCAAGCTCTTGCTTGCCTGCGATCTCCCAGAACCTCGCCCATTGCCGGTCGGTGTAAGCCAGCATGCAGATGAAACCGTCTCTGGTCTGGTGAGGCCGCCGCGCCGGAGACATCGCCCTGGGGTACCCGTATCCCTCCGGAGCCGGGCTGAAGATCATGCCGTGCTGATGCTCCAGCAGGGTGTAGGCTGCCAGCCCCTCGAACATGGAGGTTTCCAGATAGAGCCCCTTCCCGGTCCGCAATCTCTGCACGAGAGCAGCCAAAAGGCCGGTGCTGGCCAGGAGCGCAGCAGTTTTGTCGGCGATGACCGAAGGGTTCAGCACAGGCGCGCCATCGCGCACGGTAAAGGTTCCGGCCAGTCCGGATTCCCCCTGGATAACATCGTCATAGGCAGGCCGTCCGCCATAAGGCCCCTCTTCGCGGTATCCGTGAAGCGCGCCGTAAATGATCCCGGGATTGTGCGCCAGGACGCTGTCCGGGTCGAAGCCCAGCCTGGCGATGGCCTGAGGCCGGACATTGTGCACCAGCATGTCAGCACTGTCGATCAGGCGCCAGAGCGCGCTCCTGGCCGCATCGCGCTTCAGATCCAGCACCATGGATTTCTTGTTGCGGTTTGCTCCCAGAAAAAGGGAGGACATGCCCGGGTTCCGGGTCGGGCCGATGGCGCGTGTCATGTCACCGCCCGGAGGCTCGATCTTTATAACCTCTGCCCCGAAATCCCCCATCATCATGGTGGTATAGGGTCCGAACACCACCGTCGTCATGTCGAGTACGCGGAAGCCCTCGAGCGGCAGGATCGTCGCATCGGCCATGCTCGTCAGCCTCGCTGGGAAAATCTGCGGCCCACCAGAGCCGAAGCGATATTGGTTTTCTGAATATCAATCGATCCGCCGGCTATGCCCCAGCCCCAGCCATCACGCATCTTCTGCTCGATAGGGTACTCCGTGGAATAGCCGTAACCGCCCATGAGCTGCATGGCCTTGCCCGTCACCTCCCGCACGATCTCGTTGGCAAAACACTTGGCGATCGAGCTGTCGGCCACGCTCGGCAGGCCGGCCTCGGCATTCACGACCGCCCGGTAGAGCAGCAGGCGCGAGGCATCGAGCTTCATCTTCATCTCCGCAAGCGACATCTGGACGGCCTGGAACTCGACCAGTTCCTTCCCGAACTGCCGGCGCTCCTGCACATAGGCAAGTGCCGTGTCGAAAGCGGACTGGGCGATTGCCAGACTCATTGTGGTGTTGCCGCAGCGCTCCAGGTCGAACGCCTCCATAAGCTTGCGGAACCCGCCTGCAGGCACAATCAGGTTCTCGGCCGGCACCTTGACGTTGTCGAAGAACATGTCGGCGCTGGGGATACCCCGGAAGCCCAGGAGATACTCTTTCTTGCCGAATGTGAAGCCGGCCATGTCCTTGTCGACCAGGAGCGCGCCGATCCCCTTCGCGCCGGGGTGATCGGACATCTTGCAGTAAACAACGTAGAGATCGGAATGCCCCCCGCCGGAGCACCAGCGCTTCATGCCGTTCAGGACATAGCCATCGCCGTCCGCTTCCGCCTGCGTCGT
This sequence comes from Pseudomonadota bacterium, assembly GCA_039030315.1. Lineage (GTDB taxonomy): Bacteria > Pseudomonadota > Alphaproteobacteria > Rhizobiales > CAJQND01 > JAAEUE01. The sequence goes on along the minus strand of JBCCEL010000120.1, from coordinate 9,034 downwards.
CAGATCGGTGAGTGCACTCCCCGCATTGGGCTCGGACATGGCCACGGCCACAACGCTTTCGCCGGAGCAGACCCGGGGAATGACCTTCTTGCGCAGCGTTTCGGGCGCAAAATGTGCGATGGCCAGCACGGGCCCGAAGCAGGCTTCGAAGACGGGAAAGGCAACTGCCGGCGAAACCCTGGCAAGCTCCTCCAGCACGATCACCGCATCGAGATGGGATTGGCCGCCGCCGCCGTACTCTTCCGGCAGGTTGAGCCCCAGGAAGCCCATCTCCGCGTAGGTCTTGCGCAACGCCTCGCCGGGCGGCGCGTGCTCGCTCTCGCAAGCCTTGGCGGCTTCTCCAAGCTCGGCCTGCGCAAACCGGCGCACCGTGTCCTGCAGCGCCTGCTGCTCCTCGTTCAAACTGAAGTCCATGCGCCCGTCCCTAGTCGAGATGTTTCCGCAGGAAGCTGATTAGGGCGTCGGCGGCTTCCCGATCAACATCCAAATGGGTCAGCAGGCGGATTCGCTTGCCACCGTAGGGGCCGATGATGAACCCGGCTTCCCCCGCAAGCCGGGTCAGTTCCTCCTCGCCTGGTCCCTCGGGGGAGATGTCGAAGAAGATGATGTTGGTTGCCACCGGGACCACTTGGGCCACGTCTTTCATCGCCCCAAGCGCTTCCCCGATATACGCAGCGAGGGCGTGATCTTCCGCCAGACGGTCAACATGGTGATCCAGAGCGTACAGGCACATCGCAGCCAGAATTCCGGACTGGCGCATGGCACCGCCCCATTGCTGCTTGAAGCGCCAGGCCTCTTCGATGAATTCGGACGAACCGGCGAGCACCGCGCCCACCGGCGCGCCCAGCCCCTTGGAGAAGTCGATCCAGCAGCTGTCCATCCCTTGCGTGTATCTTGCGGCCGGCACACCGCTTGCCACCACCGCGTTCATCAGGCGCGCGCCGTCCATGTGGGTTGCCAGACCGTGCGCCTTCGCAACGGCCGCCACCGCATCTATCGCTTCGGGCTTCCAGATTGCACCGCCGCCCAGGTTGGCCGTCTGCTCAACGGAAACCAGCCGGGTCCGGGGAAAATACCGCGAAGGCCCGCGTATGGCATGTTCGACCTGATCGGCCGAGAAGCGTCCAAGATCTCCGTCGAGAGTGGTCAGCACGACACCGCTCAGAGCGGCCGGGCCTCCGCCTTCGAAGTTGAGGATGTGGCATGTCCGGTCGCACAGCACCTCGTCGCCGGGGCGGCAATGGATGGCGATCGCGATTTCGTTGCACATGGTCCCTGATGGCAAAAACACCGCCGCTTCCTTGCCCAACAGCTCGGCCACGCGCTCACAGAGCCTGTTCGTTGTCGGGTCTTCTCCCTTCTGTTCGTCTCCGACCGAAGCGTCCAGCACCGCCTCCCGCATCTTGCGAGTCGGCTTGGTTTTGGTGTCTGAGTAGAAATCCTGCATCTTGGCTGGGCCTTTGGCTGACGGGAGGTGGGGCGTTTAGAAAAACCTGAGCGTCACACATTTGGCAACGGTCGAGTTTGCAATTTTTCTGGTTTCGCTCCAAATAGGCACCGGGAGGCTGGGGCACGCGACAGACGGGCTGAGCTGTTGATAAAAAGGCGACCGAAATCCCTGCGCCGGCTAAAGCGGGCGGCACCAAAAAAGGCGGCCCCCGAAGACCCCAGACCTCAGAAGCGGCGCAGCTTCTGCTTTGTGACATGCGCGGAAGCCGGCGATGATGCCCTTAACCACCGGGCGAGCCGGTACAGATGCTTGCATCTGGCCGAAGCGCTTCAGCAGGCAGGGCATATAGCGGCTGTAGCCCCGCTTGCGGCCTTCCTGACAGCTCCCAATCCGGATTTCGAGGTCTACGTCTTTCACCGGCCCAGCGTTGCGCATTCGAAGCTGAAGACGGTTTTGGCCGCACTTCATCAGCTGGGCGCTGTAACCATCGCGGATCTTGACCGCTACATTTTCCCCGAATCGGGCGAAGAAAACGGTTCCGCATACGGGAACGAGCTGCAGGCGCTGAAACTGTTCAGAAAGGTCACCGTCGCCACCCACGCCCTCGCCGACGCGCTGCGCAACCATCAGAGTGGAACCGATCTGATGGTTCTGCCCGACAGCCTGCCCGCCAGTCTGCTGGGCTTGCATGAAGTCCGGCGGCCTCACCTGAAGGAACGTCCCCGACAATCTCTGGCCTATGTGCAGGCCCCCGGCGGACACGGGCTCGCGCTCCGTCAGATCTGGGACGTGGTCTACAAGGTTCTGAGTGAACACGAAGAAGCAACGCTCACGCTTTTTGGAACCGCGGACGTGCCGGAGATCCTGACGAACCATCCCAATGCCTCGGTGCAGCCCGTCCTGCGAACTCCATACCGCATGACAACCTACTCAAGATTTGACTGCATCCTCGACCCGGCTCTCCCCGGTCCGCAGAGCAAGTGCGTTTCCAGAGCAAACTACATGGAGGCAACCCTTGCCGGTTCACGCCTGATTTCAAGCCCCCTGCCCGACCTGCCCCCGCTCCGCCAGCCAAACCTGAAAGTCGCACCATCGCCCACGGAATGGTACGAGCATCTGACGAACGTCCTGGAGAAACCGGTCCACTCCGACGACATGCTGACCTGCGTCAACCGAACGATCGAGGTCCGCGCATCAAGACGCTTCGTCGCCGATTTTCTCAAATTCCTGGCAGGCGGCTGATGCGCATTCTGCTCTACATAGAGCCCTATCCGCTCCGGAATGAAATGGACCATCTGCGCGATGTCGCGATCGGGTTCGCCAACATGCTTATCGCCGGCGGCGAGGATCCGGATTTCCAGGAACACGACATCAGGCTCTTCAGCAATCACGATGTACTCAACAGGGTCCAGGAAAGCTCTTTTGCGAGCAAGAGGTTCTTGCTTTGGCCGGAGCGCGAGGAGATGGATCTTTTCCGTTCCGGGTTGACCGACTGGACAACGGGCGGGATCGCCGGCTGGCGGGACCTGCTGCGCGGAGAAGGCGACGTCACCAGCGCCTATTTTTCTGTTCTGGACGCATTGCGCGAAAGGTTTCCGTTCGACCTCATTGTCCACTGGGGTGAGAACGGAGCGGTGAGGCTGTTTGCAGAGGCGCACGGCATCGGACGGGTGGTCATCACGCCGGGATGCCTGCGCAAGCCTTTGATGGATTCCTTCATCATCGATGCGGGCGGGAGTGGCGCGGGCGGCCTGCTCGCGAGCACACCGATCAAGGCAGTGATCGAAGCGGCGGAAGACAAGGCCTGGCCGCCTTCTGCGGATCAGTTCGCCCTGGCCGGTCCGGAGCCGATCGAGCTTGCCGAAACGCTCTACGGAACGGTCAACTTCTCGGGCTGCGAGCATATCCTCAACCGGGGGGACGGCCGCGCGGCCTACGTTCCGCTGCACCCGCACGACGATCCGGACTTTCTCGCTCACTCCGGATTTTCGACACCGGCCGAGTTCCTGCGCGAGATTGTGGTGCCCCTGGCACAGAAGCGCCTCGTGGTAGCGGTCCGTCCGGAGCGCGCCTGCTGGGAAACGGAAGGCGGCGACGCCGCAATGGCAGAAGCGCGGGCCGCCATCACCGGCCTGCCGGAGCGCGTTCTCTGGCTTGACCCGAGAACCGAGCCCGTCAGCGCCTTGCAGCTTCTCAACCTTACCGACGGCGTGATCACCGCCAACGGACACTTTGCCTTCCAGGCAATGCTGTTCGAAAGGCCCGTCAGCATCATCGGGGATGCCTACTACAAACCCGAAGGGGTCTTCTTCAAGCCGGAGGATATCGTGCGCGGCCGGGTTCACCGCAAGGCGTATCCAGAGGCCATCAGGGCCCTGCGCACGTTCATCCTCCGAGCTGGTCTGGTCTCAAGGGAGGACGTCTTCTCCTTCCCGGTTTTCATGCAGCGGGTCCTGAGCGCTGCTGGAAATATGGAAAGGCATTCAGTGACACCGGCCCAGGTGCTCCGTGAGCTTATCGAGACATTCGGACCCGACGAGCCGGAAGCACTCCTGAAAGAGCAGTTACCGCCCCCTCCGCCAATCAGCGAAGAGCCGGTTCCGCGCACAGATGAACAGCCTGCCACAGTAGGCGACGAGACCGCGACGGCCAAGCCGAAGCGAAGGTCCCTGATTGGCAACCTGTTCGGAAGAGTGCGGCGTCAGCGTTCAGGCGCGCCCGGGGGCCCCAGCTCCGGGCCGTACGCGGGCGCCGTGGCGCTCGACCCGTCGCCGGACGAAGTTGGCGCGCCGCGCCGCTTCCCGCTCAGTGAGCAGGAGATCGAGACTATCGATCTTGCCAGGGAGGTGCTCCGGACCCAGACCCGGCGCAAACGGAAGCTGGCGGTTATCCTGCATTGCTATTACCGCGACACCACCGTCTATCTGCTGGACCAACTGAGCCGGATATCCGGGAGTTACGACCTGATCTGCACGATACCTGACTTCAGCGCTGGTATAATGGAATCGGAAATCCTCCATCGAAAACCTGCTGCGATCGTCGTGCCCTTGCCCAACCGGGGAGAGCACATCTGGCCATTTTCGTTCATCCTGAACGAACTCGGGCCGGACAAGTACGACACCATCCTGAAACTTCACACGAAGAAGCATTATGCCGCCTCGGAGGAACACGGCACCATTCTTGGCCACGCCTGGCTCGAGTATGCGCTGGCCTGCCTCCTCGGGACGCATGAGAGCAAATTGCATGTCGGCGAAATCCTGAAACATCGCCCGGACTGGTCTCTTGCCGGCCCGTCAGGTCTGCTGGCGCGCCCGTCCTGCGATCCGGCAGAAGCCGAAAGTATGCTGAGGGAAGCCGGACTGCGAGCGCCGGAAGAATGGACCACATTCGCTGGCGGCATGTTCTGGGCTGATCCGCAGATCTTTGCTCCTCTGATTCCGGACCTGTCGGAGCCAGAACGCTACGCGCCACCCAGGATGCACTTCCCGCATGAGTTCAGCTGCATTGCGGAGACACTCCTCACAGCTGCCGGCACGACCGGCGAATGCGCCATTGCCGGCCTGCTGCCGGATATTGCCGAACCTGAAATCAACCCGCCCCCCATCCCCGGCTCCATCGAAGATGTCCTCCTGTCCTACGCCACATGGTCTGACACCTTCCAGTAGGCACATTTCTCCTGCCCAGCCGAATGGAGATTCCAGACAAACGCATTCCATCTGGTCAAGGCAGAGCCGTATCCTCTATGCCCGTCCTCATCACCATGAGGGGCGGAATGGCGAGCAAGGACACAAGGGCCATTGCCAGCATGGCAGCATCCAGCCCGAACCGGTCACCCAGGACGCCGAAGATGGTGGGGCCGGCAATGGCGGACAGACTTGAGACAGTATAGATGAGGGCGAAACCGCGGGACTGGCGATCGCTGCGGACCACGTCCGAGACTGCTCCGTAAGTGATTGTCGTGGACCCCTGGAGAAACATGCCCAACAGGGGCAGCAGCAGGAAAGCCGCCACGGGCGAACTGATCGTGAGCGCCATGATGGTCAGCGCTGTTGCGCCTTGGGTCAGGAAAAATGATGCCCGGACGCCGATCCGCTGCGCGAGAAACCCGCAGCCGAACTTCCCCACGATTCCGCCAACAAGTGTGAGGACAACGGCGAACGCGGAGACGTGGACGGAAACTCCCTTTTCAGCAATCACGAAAGCAACGAAGACCAGAAAGCCCGATTGCACCGCTGTGTCGAGAAACACCGAAACGCAGAGCGCCATAACCTCCTTGCGATCGCGAAAGCCCCAGTCGCCGCGCATACTCACAGCACCTTGGTGGGAGGTGCTGCTGTGGGTTACAGCCACATCAGTACCGCGCAATGTGAAGAAGACTGCAATCGCCGCGACCAGGGCAACCAGCGCAAGCGCGACCACCACGCCCTGCCAGGCAATACCGATACCCGTTGCCAGTCCGAACAAACCGGCAAAAGCCAGCTTCCCGACATCACCGGACGAATTGTAGATGCCAAGGGCGGCGCGGCGTCCAGGCTCGCCCGTGGTCCGGCTGATCAGAGACGACGACAGAGCGTGTTGAAATCCAGCTCCGGTGCCGAGAAGCAGCAAGCTGGCGAACACTGTCCACACGCCAGTAGAAACCGAAAGGCACAAGTAACCAGCGCAGGCGCAGATCAGGCCGAAGACCAACAGCCTGCTCTCCCCCAGCCTTTCGGCCAGAACACCGGAGGGCAGTTCCATGATTGAGGACGCGCAGTTGTTCGCCGCCCGGATCATGCCGACCTGCGCATAACTCAATCCAAACACCTGCGCCAGAATAGGCATCAGCACGTATAGCGCCGCGCCGAGACCGTCCTGAACGACGTGTGCGCCACAGCATGCTGCAAGGATCGATTTGCTCCGGCGTGTCTGGGCCATGAGGTGGTTGCTTCTGAATCGGGAGAGAATGAAAAACAACCAACCTTAGAGCAAATTTCGCCCATACTGAACCGCATCGCCGACCCCTGCGACTTCTCCCCTTGAACCGAATGACATAGTGGTTCAGTTGGCTGCAATCGGAGTACCTGGCTGACGTGCCGGGGAGCCGTGAGGTCAGCGGCCGGAGGTTCGGAAGAGTTGGAGGATGGAATGAGCAGTCAGCATCGGGTCGCGATCATCGGGCTGGGCATAATGGGCAGGCGGATGCTGGAGCACATGACATTGCATGTCCGGTTCGCTCCGGTTCGGCTCTGGGATCCGGAACCGGCCGCTTGCGAAGCCGCCGCCGCGCTGGCCCCCGACGCTGAGATTGCCCGATCGGCAGCTGAGGCAATCGAGGGGGCCGATCTGGTCTATCTCGCCTGCCCGCCGGTCCCGCGCAAGGCCTATGCGCTGACTGCGGCCGCTGCGGGTAAGGCGGTGTTTCTGGAAAAGCCCCTCGGGATCGATATCGAAGAGAGCCGTGATCTGGTTGCACAACTGGAGGTATCGGGGGTGGATGCGGCTGTGAACTTCACCCAGGCCGGGGGCGCTGCTCTGGCACATATCACCGGTGATGATACGATGGGGCCGCCGCAGGGGATTGACATCGTCGTGACTTACCCGACCTGGCCGCGCGCCTGGCAGAAGGAGGCCGATTGGCTGCGTTTTGCGGCAGAGGGCGGCTTCACTCGCGAGGTGATCTCCCATTTTCTCTTCTTCGCCACAAGGCTGTTGGGACCTCTTCGCCTCATCTGGACGCAGCCGGGATATCCGGCTGATCCTGAGCTGTGCGAATCCCATATGGCAGCGCGTCTGGAGAATGGCGACGGCGTTCCGGTTTCCGTGTTCGCGTCCGTAGGCGGGCGCCAACCCGACCGTCAGGAAGTCACGGTCAAGAGTGCCGCGCGCAGTTATCGTGTCTCTGAATTCTACTTACTCTCGGTCTCAGACGGCGGCACGTTCGAGGAGGTTTCTCCGCCTCCGGCAGATCCCCGGGCCGTCAGTCTCAAGGCCCAGCTGGATGAACTGGACAAAGCGGTGCGCGGAAAGAGCCACAAGCTGGCCACGCCGTCAGAAGCCCTGCATGTCCAGGAGCTGATTGAAGGCATGCTGGCGCGGACGTAGGGAAGCGCGGCTCGCCGATGCGGAAGGCACCCAGGCTCAATCAGGGGCAGACTTGCGTCGGCCAGCCGGTCCTGTCGGACACATAGGCCCGGGCCGCAGCCTTCAGCTTCGGTCGGACACGGTAAACATCCGGAGCGATATTTTCGGACACCCTCTCCCAGGAAGAGCCGTTCCATTGCTGAATGAAGATGGAGCCGGATCCACTGTGGTCCCGGCAGGATCCGCGGATCGGCTCCATGAACCCTTCCAACCCCAACTCTTTCAATCGCTCGGCGCTGAGGTTCAGCTGTTCCAGTCCCTTGCGCATGTCCCGGCCGGTAATCGCGGCACGCCCGGTCAGATTTTGGGCCGTTCTGATCGCTTCTGCAACGATGACGGCATTGAATACACCCCGGTTGTAGAACGCGGTTCCGACGGTCGCTGCCCCCGCCCGGCTCTTGCCTCGGTTGAGCACCAGCCTCACCATATCCTTGAGGGCCGGATAGTTACTGCCGGTACCGTGAAAGTTGGCCGTCTTGACACCCTTTGCGCCCGGCCCGGCAGCCGCCACCTGAGCATTTTCGGCAGCCCAGACGTTTCCAATGAAACGGTCCATGGGAAAACGGGTGTTTGCCGCTTGCTTTATCGCCACAGTAGTCATGACGCCCCAGCTCCACATTATAACCCAGTCGGGACGTTCCTTGCGGATCTCCAGCCATTGCGAGGATTGATCCTGCATTTCCTTGACGCCGACCGGGATTTTGAGAAGCTCGAAACCCACCTCGCGCGCGATTTCCTCAACGTCCTTCCGTTTATCATTTTTGGTGCGTTGCTGTCGGCAACGGGCGCTGCCAAATCGCTGATCACTATCGCATTCAACCTGATGCGTGGCACGCGCGGCGGTCCAGCTCATGCCGCGATCTTGGCCTCGGGCATGTTTGGATCTGTATCGGGTTCGGCAGTATCCAATGTTGTTGGAACAGGCGTGATAACCATCCCAATGATTAAGAAGCGGGGGTACGCGCCTTCATTTGCTGGCGGTGTGGAAGCAACGGCATCCACAGGCGGGCAGATAATGCCTCCAATCATGGGGGCGGCGGCGCTGGTGATGGCTGACCTTACCGGGACCAAGTATCTGGACATTATGATCGCAGCCTTGGTGCCTGCGCTCGCTTATTATCTATCGTTGTTTGTCACGGTGGTCTTTGAAAGTCGCCGTATGAACATGCAGGCGCAAGGTCTAGACGAAGTCGATCCCATCGAACGGCAGGACCTGATCAACGTCGGCCTTCTTGTTTTCCTGCCGCTGTTCATCGTTATCTGGCGACTGGTACAAGGCGCTTCCCCGGCCGGTGCGGCGCTGACCGCGATCCTCGTACTGATTATCCTGTCCGGGTTTAGCCCAACCGTGCGAGAGCAGCCTTCGGTTCTGTTGCGGGCGATTGCTAAAGGGGGCGTCACCTTTGGTCGACTGCTGATGGTGGTCGGTGTGGTCGGTATCATCGTTGCCGTCATGAACAC
>JBCCEL010000119.1:0-15477 GCA_039030315.1 Pseudomonadota bacterium | reverse complement strand
TCTTCCTTGGTGTAGCCGTCTTCCATGAAGACATCGATGTGGGGGATCACGTTGAAGGCGATCTGCTTGGTGAACTTCTCCGCCTCCGGCGGATCGGTCACGAAGATGCCCTTGGTCTGGTCCCAGAGCTCCTCCATGCCGGCCTTGCCAGCGCCGGAGACGGACTGGTAGGTGGCAACCACGACACGCTTGATCCTGAAGCGGTCATGCAGGGGCTTCAGGGCGACCACGAGCTGGGCGGTGGAGCAGTTGGGGTTGGCGATGATGTTCTTGCGGTTGTTCTTGACCATGTAGTCTTCGAGCACATGGGCGTTCACCTCTGGCACCACGAGGGGAACATCCTGGTCGTAGCGCCAGCACGACGAGTTATCGATGACGATGCAGCCCTGGGCGCCGATCCTCGGGGACCATTCCTTGGAGATCGCCGAACCGGCCGACATGAGGCAGAAGTCCGTGCCGGTGAAGTCGTAATTATCCAGGGTCTTGCAGGTCAGGGTCTGGTCGCCGAAGCTGACTTCGGTGCCTTGTGATCTGCGCGACGCCAGCGGCACCACTTCCGATACCGGGAACTCGCGTTCAGCCAGAATATTGAGCATTTCGCGGCCCACATTGCCCGTGGCGCCGACGATCGCGACCTTGTAGCTCATCGCTCTTCTCCTTTGCCTCTCCCCAGGGCCTTCAGGCCGGCTGGTGTCAGGGGGTGCCTCTCCCCGCGGGGAGAGCTGGCCGGGGAGAAGGGTTTCAGGGTTTGGTGGTGGTTTTGCTTGTGCGTTTGGGCGCGCAAACGGCTTTGGCGGCGCCGGTCAGCACCGTTCCGTCCATTTTCTCAATGTGCAGGCCTTGAGCCATTGCGCACGTCCATTCGCTCTTCATCCGCGCCCGCTTATCTAAACGGAATTGACTGCGAGTCAATGCTCCATTTGGCGGCGGACCCGGACTATACTGATCGCAGATGAACATTTCCTGTCCGGGAAAACGATCATGGAATGGATCTACAACGTTGAAATCTGGGCGAGCTTGCTGACGCTGACCATCATGGAGATTGTCCTGGGTATCGACAATCTCGTGTTCCTCACCATCGCTGCGCGCGGGCTGCCGGAGGAGAAGCGGCTGCCGGTTCAGCGTCTCGGCCTGATGGCGGCCCTCGGCATGCGGGTGATCTTTCTCTTCAGCATCGTCTGGATCACCAAGCTGACGACCCCGATCGTCTCGTTCGGAGATCATGTTGTTTCATGGCGGGATCTGATCCTGCTTGGCGGCGGCCTGTTCCTGCTCTGGAAAGGAACGCAGGAGATCCATCAGGAATTCGAGGGCGACCACGAGGAAGGCATGGGTAAGGCCGCCACCAGCGTGATGGCGGTCGTCACGCAGATCATGATCCTGGACCTGGTGTTCTCGCTCGATTCCATCATTACCGCGATCGGCCTGACCGACATTCTCTGGGTCATGGTGACAGCGGTCACCATCGCCATCGGCGTGATGATGTTCGCGGCCAAGCCGGTCGGCCACTTCATCGAGGAGCACCCGTCCACCAAGATGCTGGCGCTGTCCTTCCTCATCCTGATCGGCGCAGCGCTGGTCGCCGAGGGGCTGCACTTCCACATCCCGCGCGGCTACATCTACTTTGCCATCGCCTTCTCACTCGGCGTGGAGGTGCTGAACCTCGTCGCCGGCGGCAAGCGGAAGAAAAAGGGGTGATCCTCCGCGCCGCCGGCAGTTGACGTCAGGCTTCCTTAGGCTCTTCGTCTTCCCCGGGCGTCTCGGCTTCATCAGCAGATCCGTCTACTTCTGCCTCGCCGGGATCCTCTGCCTCCTCGCCGCTCAATTCGGCAGCAGCTTCCGCAGCAACACTTTCGTCCTCAAAGACGTCCTCAGGGGCGATCACGTCGTCATCTTCATCCTCGTCACTGGCGAAGATGTTCTCGCCGCGGGCCTGCCGTTCGGCCTCGTCCTCGGAGCGGGCAACGTTCAGTGTGATGGTGGCGCTGACATCGGCATGCAGGCTGACCTCGACGTCGTGCATGCCAAGGTTCTTGATCGGCTGCGGCATGACGATGTTGTTGCGGGTAACGTCAGCTCCATCGGCGGAGACCAGTGCGGCGATATCGCGGGTGGAAACAGAACCATAGAGTTGGCCAGCCTCTCCGGCGGAGCGGATGACCACGTAATTCTTGCCGTCGAGCGCCCTGGCGGCGTCTTCGGCCGTAAGCTTCATTTCGGAATTGCGTTTTTCAAGCTCTTCCCTGCGAGCTTCGAACACGGCCATGTTGGCCTTGTTGGCGCGCAGCGCCTTGCCCTGCGGCAGCAGGAAGTTACGGGCATAGCCGTCCTTGACCTTGACCACGTCGCCCATGGCTCCGAGCTTGCCGATGCGCTCCAGAAGAATGATTTCCATTGTTGGTTCCTTTCAGATCGATTCGTTGGAGTTCAGGATGGTGTTGGTGTGATGCCGGCAAAGCGGGCGCGCAGCCCGGCAATGTGCTCGGCAAGCCCCAGAAGCAAAACGGCAGGTGCCGCTATGACGTGAAAGATCAGCAGGATGGCATAGAGACCGAAGAGCAGCGGCAGACGCGCGGAGGATTTGGCGACGAGGCCATGCACACAGGCCAAACCCAGAATGAAGAAGGCGGTCAGCAAAGCGGCCAGGGCCGCCGAGCCGATCAGGCCGAACTGTCCGGTCATGAAGCTTGCAAGAACCGCAACGGCAAGAGCGACGGAAGCCGTCCTGGGGAAGTCCAGTTTGTGGAACGGTGCCCAGGTGCGGACGTTGCGCCCGGCGGCGGACAGTATCTTGGCCGCTAGCGCCCAGCCGATGACGACGAATACTGTCCAGCCGACGGCCGAAATCGTGATCATGTGCGGAGCAAACCGTTTCATGCTCTCGCGAAGCTGATCGAACGCCAGGGCTGCCTGAGGATCTATGCCGGCAGGCGGTTTGGGCCAATTATCTGTCAGCTCTTCGCCGATCTTGACGAGGTCTGCCGGGGAAATGCCGGAGGTGAAGACCGCAACCACAACCGCTCCCGCAATGAACGCGGCGCTGATCAGCACCAGCCTGCCCTCCGGGTACCATTCCCGTCCCGGTCCTTCGCTGCCGTCCTCGTTGAGCGAGGCCCTCGACTTGAGGGCGAAATGGCTGATCAGGACGGGTGCGACGCCGACGCTGAGAAGAAAGAACAGCGCCGAATGGACATTTGCCATCACGGCGATTGCTGATGCGCCTGATATGGCCCCGGCAAGCGCGCTGATGGCGCCCCACCCCAGACCTGCCAGGTAGATGGGAACCGGAATCACGAAGAACAACAGCAGGAAAAGTGCCGAGCCTGTCTGTGCCGCGGCGAACATCAACGCGGATACGAGGCCTGCGATGAGACCTATGAACAGATATGCCGGCGTTGTGCCTTGCATGGGCTGTCCCGCTGCTTTCAGCGGTTAGAAGCGAGGGTTTAATGTGAAAAGCCATGCGGCCTTGGCTCGACCGGCCCTGCTCCCCAACCCGGTCACCCTTGAGATCGCAATCTACGGATGGCCGGGTTGGGGGAGCGGGACGGCTGAGTCACATATCAATTCCTCGCCCCAACCAGGGTTGAGTCTTGGCCGACCGCTACTTGATCACGTAGGGCAGAAGGCCGAGGAACCGGGCGCGCTTGATGGCGCGGGCCAGCTCACGTTGTTTCTTGGCCGAAACCGCGGTGATACGGCTCGGGACGATCTTTCCGCGCTCGGAGATGTAGCGCTGCAGAAGACGGACGTCCTTGTAATCGATCTTCGGTGCGTTATCGCCGCTGAACGGACAGGTCTTGCGCCGGCGGAAGAAAGGGCGGCGGCCACCGCCGCCTTGAGGTGCTGCCATCGTTCTTACTCCCCGCTCTCTTCGCTGGTCTTGGCTTCAGGCTTGACGCCGCCGCCATCACGGTTGCGATCGCCGCCACCATCACGGTTGCGGTCGCCGCCGCCATCACGGTTGCGGTCACCGCGGGGTCCGTCGTCGAAGCGACGCCGACCGCCACGGTCGTCGCGCTGGCCGCGCGAGCGCATCATGGCGGACTGATCTTCCTCATGCTCCTCGACGCGAATGGTCATGAAGCGGATGACGTCTTCGCTGATCCGCATCTGGCGTTCCATTTCAGCCACTGCGGCGCTTGGAGCGTCGATGTTCATAAGGGAGAAATGAGCCTTGCGGTTCTTCTTGATGCGATAGGTCAGGGATTTGACACCCCAGTATTCGGTCTTGCCAACCGAGCCGCCGTTCTCCGACAGAACGGTCTTGAACTGGTCGGTCAGGGCATCAACCTGGGAGGAAGATGCGTCCTGGCGAACCAGAAACACATGCTCGTAAAGGGCCATGAGACTTGAGCCTTTTCCAATGTTTCCATTTGTCGTGATGTCCGGCGCAGAGCCCCTTAAGAGCCTGGCGAAACAGGCTCAAAAGCCGATGAACTCAAAAGGACGAAGACACGGGGAGCCGGATGGGTCTGAAGCCGTCCTGCCGGTCCGTAAGGGCCAGTCTCCCGTTCAGCCTCCAACCGGAGCTTCACGAAGGCTGAGGCTTATAGCGGAAATGCGCAATGTTGCAAGTGCGAAATGAAACCCGGGGGACTTGTTGGCCCCCTGTCCGGATCGGACCGCTCTTCGGTCACTTGACGCAGGAATTGGCGATCTTGCCCGCCAGGAACGATGGGGTTCCACCCGGACGTTTCCAGCCGCGGCAGAGCTTCCCGATGCTGCCGGGGTCTTTGGATGCCCCGGCAAAGCAATAAAGGCCTGTGCCGTCCCGCTGGGGGGTGAATTGCAAGCCCTCCGCCCCTGAGGGCAACTTGCGGGCGAGATAGTTGAGAGCGTGAATGCGGTCGGCCGCCTTGCGGGCTTCCATCTTTACTGGACGGATATGCATCTGGGTTACGGGTATGACCTCTACGGCCCGTGCTTTCAGGTGCCCGTTGGGCATTTTGAGAAGATGCACACGGCCGACCACACCGAAGTCCTTGCAGATGCCCTTCTTGCTCATGTTGGCGGTACCGTGGTGGAGAAAATTCCCCAGACCGTAGAAGATGACAGAGTCTCCGGCGCGCTCGACAGCACGGGGCACATGGGCGTGGTGGCCGATGATCAGATCGATCTTGCTCTTCTGCGCGGCAAGCCCGCGCCACTCCTTGATCTGCTTTGCGTCCGTTCGCACCCGGCCTTCAATGCCGTAGTGGATGGACAGGATGCGGTAGTCCGCCTGCGTGCCGGCGAGACGTTTGACTGACAGGCGGTAGTCGTCATCGAAGCGGTAGGCGATCTGGCCGGGCGTGTTCTTGCCGGCGCGATGTCGCTTGAGGTTGTTTGTGACGATGCCAATGGCCGAGAATGCGACCTCGGCGCCCTTGACCTTGACCATCTGGGGCCGGCTGGCTTCTTCCCGGTTCAGCCCGACACCGGCATGGGCCTTCAGGCCCTTGCGCAGCATCGGGTTCATGTGCCGGAGGGTCTCCTTCAATCCTGCGAGGCGGTAGTCCATCGAGTGGTTGTTGGCGAGGGACATCAGGTTGAAACCGCGATTCACCAGATGCTGCACGGCTTTCGGGTGGGTGCGAAAGTTGAACGGTCCCTTCTGCCCTTTCTTGTCTCGCTTCAGCCGGTTGTGATCGGTCACCACGGTCTCGATATTGGTGAAGTTGAGATCGCCGTTGATCTCGCCGGCAATGCCGCTCATGGCCTCGGCGAAGGGCTGGCGGCGGCCGTACTTCAGTACGCCTTCGGGATGAACCGGCGAGTGGTTACGGCTGAAGCCGGTGTCTCCGGTGACCACGATGGTCACGACCTCGCCGGAAGCGCTGGCGGTCACTGGCTTTTGTACCTCTGGCTCGGGTTGGGGGTCCGGCGGAGCCGCATCGAGCCGGTCCTGCTTGTTGATGCTGACCGGCTTCTTCAACGGGCGCGGAACGGCTTCATCCGCCGGAGGAGTCTTCTGGACGCTCGTTGCGCGCTTCTGGGTGCGCGGGAAATCCTCTTCATCGTCCCGGGCTTCCGCCATGGCCAGTGCGGTGCAGCCGATAAGAACAATGCCTGCGCAGGTGAACGCCCATGCCAACCGTTTCATCGCCACATCTCCATGGGTTCGAAGGACAGTGATTCGCTTCCCCGAAAATAGCATGCTCAGCCGCGTTGCCTCAGATAGTCGTGGCCCAGCACGGCCCAGACAGGAATCCAGCTGAGCCATACCAGGCCGTAGGTTTGCAAATCCGCCATGTCCCGTGGCTGGAGATGAAAGTATCCATAGTAGAGAGGCAGCAGCGGAACCGCCAGCAGGAGACCTCTGAGGGGAAAGAGTGGAAGCAATGGGGCAACCCAGAGGAAATACCAGGGGAACTGGACGGGACTGAGCAGGAACAGAGCCACGAGGCAGAGAAATGCCCGCTGCAGCAGATCTTTGTCGTTGCCGATTGGCCGGCGGCAGATCCAGACGACAGCGGCCAGCAGCATGGCGCCGGCGAGGCCGCGCGCGATCATGCCCTGCACCGGCCACTCCCAGGGCCACAGTCCGGCGAGCCATTCCAGGATCAGGAAGAGGGCGGAGTTGGTTTGCCATTTTTCCGCGTAGGCGACAAAACCGGAGGATCCGTCCAGTCGGGTCAGCAGGACGGGCAGGAAGAGTGCTGCTGTGAGGACAGCAAACACCGCCCCGATCGCAAGCAGTTTCGATCTTGACGGCCACGCGGCGCGCAAGGCCAGCGGCATCAGCAGGACCGGCCAGAGCTTGGCCCCTGCGCCAAGGGCCAGCGCTGCTGCAGCGAGCGCCCTGCGGTTGCTTGCGAGTGCGGCAAGCGCGGCAAGGACGAAAATCACCACGACAGGTTCCATGTGCACCGAATTGAAGATCTCCTTCACCACAAGCGGGTTCCACCAGTAGAGGACGACCGCGACGAGGGGACGGCCGAGCGTGGCAAGCAGATGCAGGATGAGACCGGCAATCATGATGTCGAGGGCCAGCAGAACAATGCGCCATGCGGTCAGTGAGAAGGGGCCGATCTTGTGGGCCAGGGCGAAGAAGGCCTGGGTCACCGGCGGATAGATGGTCCGGTACTGGGGGTAGTTGACCCGTTCCAGGATGTAGTCTCCCCTCTCAGTCAGTTCGGCGTAGGGTGCCGCGGCCGGAGGATCGTCGATCATCGTGTTGGGGGAGTAGCGGAACGGATTGCCGCCTTCGGCGGTCACCGCGCCGTCCCAGAGATAGCGGTAGTAATCGTCCTCGAGAACCGGGCTGGCGGTAAACTGGATCAGCCGCATCAGTATGCCGGCGCCGATGATCCAGATCAGCAGCCCCTTGCTGCCGCCTTGCCGGGTCAGCGGGATGAGGGCCAGGAACAGTATGCCGGCGAGCGCGTAACCGGCGATGTAGGTGGCGATGGGCATGTCGATGAGATCGACATCCTCACCGAACGCCGGCGAGTTGACGGCCAGGACCCCGCTCATCGCAATGAAGACGGCGCCAAGAAGCCACCAGATGTAGGGAAGCCGCGCCATGTCAGGCGCACCGGTGCGGACAATCAGGGCTGGCGCAGGACTTCCGGGTCGGGATCGGGGTTGGTGTGGTAGCTGCCGCCACCTCCGCCGCCACCGCCGCCTTCGCCTCCGCCATAGGAGCTGTCGAAGAAGCCGCGGCCCTTCTTCTTGCTCTTGCGCTTCTTGCGCTTTTTCTTCGCGCTGTAGACCTGCTCATCCGGGACGAACTCGCTGACATGGCTGGACGCCGCCTGCGCCCGGCTGAAGGTTTCCGGCAAGAGTGCGCTGAAGGCAAGGGCCAGGATGATCAGGGCTGCCGCTGTCAGGGCTGCGATTTTCAGAAAGTCGGAACGGGAATGTGCTTTGTTCATGGGTGATCAGGTCGCGGTTTGTGCGTTTACTGAATGCTTATTTAGTGGCCATGGCGATCAATGAGAAAACACGCTGCGTAACTTCCGTGTTTGGATCATCTCCGGTTCCATCAAACGTGCGTTACTCGAAAGCGCAGTCCTTGCCCCAGGCACGGGCGCATGCGGCATTGCGGTAGAAGACCGTGGCCTGGCCCCTGGCGAACTCCAGCCAGTATCTTTCCTGCAACAACGCGGCTTCCAGGCGCCCGATGTCGCTCTCATGTCCGAAGCGCCAGTAGCCACTCAGCATCTGGATGGGTAGCGGCTTGAGATCTGGCAGGGTGTTGTAGTCCGCACCCGGAGGACCATCCCGGCCGGGCAGCATGCGCCGGGCGCCGAGGTAACCCTTGAAGGTGTAGAACGCATCGGACGGCGGCAGGAAGGCGAGGCGGTAGACCAGTTCCACTTCAGGCTCGGTGATATCGTCTGCCGTGAGGAAAGGGCGCGGGCCGCTGCCGGCCATGTAGCGGAAATTCGGCGGTGTC
Organism: Pseudomonadota bacterium; assembly: GCA_039030315.1. GTDB lineage: Bacteria > Pseudomonadota > Alphaproteobacteria > Rhizobiales > CAJQND01 > JAAEUE01. Next base: position 7,094 of record JBCCEL010000119.1, on the reverse strand, counting down.
AGGAACGGGACCGCGCGGTGGCTGGTGCGGCCCTCGGTGTAGGGAAAGAGCTCGTTTGAGCCCTTCGCGACCGCGACAAGCGGGCGGCCGTCATCGGGCAATGTCACGCTTTCCCCGATCAGGTAGGTCCTGAGGTAGTTGTGCTGCTGCAGCATCAGGGCAAACGGTCGGGCGCCGTCCTCTAGGATCAGGGTGGCGGCGGTGTAGTGGTCAAGCTGGTGCCAGTCCTGCAGGTTACCGATCAGGCCGAGCGCCAGTTTCTGCCAGCCGAGCAGGCCGGTGGTGAGACCGGAATGGGCGAAAACGGCGGTGTAGTTCAGGAAGGTCAGCTCCCTTTCCTCGCCAAGCCAGTCGACCGTATTGCGGCTGATGCGGGCGTAAATGGCGGGTGCAGGCGTGTGGCCCGGTTGCGGCCGGTGTGTGAACTCCACCGTCGGGTTGTCCTTTTGGGCGTTCAGCACTTCCGGCGTCACGGCTGACGAGATGACGTCGCCGCTGCCGGTCCGCAATGTTCCGTGCGCGATGTAGTCGCGGTAGAAATCGATGAAGCCGGTTTGTCCCTCCCCCAAGAAAAAGCGCGGGCGGTGCTTTTGCAGCAACGCCTGGTCGTCATCAGATGGCAGCGTGCTTGAGGGTGGGTTGGCGGCGTACCATTCGGCAAAGCCGGGATATTGCGAGAAGTTGGTCGAGGCGGCGGGCACGCTTGCCGTGCTCAGGAACAAGAAAACGATCGCCAGCCAGACCCGCATGCAGTGTCACGACAGTGCGGAGACGAGCCTTGCAACCGGTCCGTCCGCGGGACCGTGATCCTTGATCACGGTAAGGCAGGCTTCTGAGCGCAGGATGACGCCGTCTTTCAGGATCTTCAGATGATTGGCCTTGAGGGTCGAGCCGGTCGACGTGATGTCGACGATGACTTCAGCCTGTCCGGAGGCGGGAGCCCCTTCTGTCGCACCCATGCTCTCCACGGTGCGGTAGCCGGTCACCCCCTTGCGTGCGAAAAAGCGGCGGGTCACGTTCAGATACTTGGTGGCAACGCGCAGTCTGTGCTTGTGACGGGCGAAGAAGCGTTCGGACACTTCGTCGAGATCGGCCATGGTATCGACGTCGAGCCAGCACTCCGGCACGGCGACGACGACGTCGGCATGGCCGAAATTGAGCCGCCGGACCAGGTCGAGCTTGTCGTCGGTATCGACAATATGTTCACGAAGCAGGTCGATCCCGGTCACACCCATATGGACTGAGCGGTCGCCGAGGCGATGGGCTATCTCACCGGCCGAGAGAAAGGCGACCTCAACGTTCTCGAGGCCCTTGAGATATCCACGGTAGCCGCGCGCATCCCCGGCACGTTCAACCTCGAAGCCGGCTGCCGAGAAGAGCTTCTCCGCCTCTTCCATCAAGCGGCCCTTGGAGGGAATGGCGATAATTGCCGGTTCAACCATCCGCATGCTCCTGCACGACCGCCGCCAGCCGTTCTGTATGGATGGCGAAACCGACGGCAGGTATGGGCTCCGCTGCGCCCAGATCCGAAAGGAGGCGGTCATAGCGGCCACCGCCGACAACGGGCACCGGCCCGTTCTTCCCTTCCGCCTCGATCTGGAAGACATGGCCAGTGTAGTATTCCAGGTTCCGCCCGAACTCGGCGGAGAACTCAAAACCGGATGTATCGATGCCGATCTCCGAGAGCAGAACGAAACGCCGTGCGAAGAGATCCAGCGCCCGGCTGATCGCCGGGCCCGGAAGCTCTAGTGCGCCAATGGCACCATAGGCATCGAGAGGGGAGCCCATGACAGCGAGGTAGGATTCGATCTTGGCGACCACGTCTTCATTGAGCGGGTCGCCGACGCGGTCCGCCGCCTTTTCGTGCAGCCGCTGGGCAATCTCCTCGACGTTGCGGCCCCCGACCAGCGGGATGCGGCCGGCCTCAAGCTTCGCCTCGACCAGGTTGACCGCCTCAGCTTCGTCCTTGCCGCTGAGTTCATCTGCGGTTTCGTGACCCTCTCCGCCCTGAGCGCTCAAGTGCTGCAGCAGATTGCGGAACGCTTCAGGGCGCCAGAACTGGTGATGCAGGCGTTCGCGCCAGCGGTTCGGCATGTCAATGCCGGCCAGCATCGCGTCAAAAAGCCCGAGATCGCCGACCTTCACGGAGAAAGTGTTGAGACCGGCGGCCTGAACCGCTTCGATCGCCAGCGCCAGGGTTTTAGCCTCGGCACGTTCCCGGTCCTTCGCGCCGAAATTTTCAACGCCCGCCTGCTCAAACTCCCGCGGCGTTAGCTGGCTGACGCCGTCCCGCTGGAAGCGGAACGCCGGCCCGAGATAGCTGTAGCGGTTTTCTGCCCCAGGGTCGTCCGCATGAGCGAGATGATACCGGCATGCGGGAACGGTGATGTCCGGCCGCAGGCACAGTTCGTTCCCGGCCGGGTCGGTGAACACGTAGGTCCTGAGACGGATATCCTCGCCGGATCGGTCAAGAAACGCACCGGCGGGCTGCAGGATGTCGGGCTCGATATAGGTATAGCCGGCATGCTCCAGCGTGCCGGTGAGAATGGCGGCCTGGGTGTCGAGAACCTGCCGCTGGTCTGGAGACTTGCCGGTCATGTGCCTCAGTCGGCGTAGCGGGCCAGCACGGAGCGGACGGCCTCGACCAGATCGGCCTCCTGCACGGAAAACTGGGCCGGCCGGCCCTCGCGCCAGGACTTGTTGTCCTCGATCTCCTCGGACAGCTTGGCACCCTCTATCAGATCCTTGATCTGCACTTCGCCGCCTGCGAGTTCGTCTTCACCCTGGATCACGACGCAAGGCGAGCCCCGTTTGTCTGCATACTTCATCTGGGCGCGCATGCCCGATCCGCCGAGATACATTTCCGCTCTCACGCCGGCGCCGCGAAGCGCCTGCACCATGCGCTGGTAACCGGCTTTGCGTGACGGGTCCATGACAAGGACGATGACCGGCGCGGAAATGGCATCGGTGTGAAGCTTGCCGAGATGGTCCAGTGCCGTCATCAGGCGAGAGACACCGATGGAGAATCCGGTGGCCGGAACCTCGATACCCTTGAAGCGGGCGACGAGATCGTCATAGCGGCCGCCGCCGCCGACCGATCCGAAGCGGGCGATCTCGCCATCATCCGTCTCCGCTTCGAAGGTCAGTTCTGCTTCGAACACGGGGCCGGTGTAATACCCGAGACCGCGGACAACCGCCGGGTCCAGGCGGATGCGGTCATGACCATAGCCTGCAGCGTCGAACAGGCCGGCCATCTCCTCCAGCTCCGCGACGCCCTGCTGTCCGGTTTCACTGCCGCCCACGACGCCCCGAAGGCGTTCCAGAACGGTAGCGTTGTCTTCTGCGCCGGCATCGACGAAACCCATGACCTGGGCAATCTGGGGCTCGGCGAGACCGGCGCCCTTGGTGTAGTCGCCGGATTCATCCTTGCGGCCCTCGCCGAGCAACTGCCGGACCCCATCGCTTCCAAGCCGGTCCAGCTTGTCGATTGCCCGCAACACGGTCAGGCGCTGAAGCTCAAAATCCTCACCATCCTTTGCGATGCCGATGCTCTCCAGGACACCGTCCAGCACCTTGCGGTTGTTGACCTTGATCACATAGGAGCCGCGCGGGATCCCGAGGGCCTCCATCGTGTCGGAGGCCAGCATGCAGATTTCCGCATCGGCTGCCGGGGTGGGTGTGCCGACAGTGTCCGCATCGAACTGCATGAACTGCCGGTAGCGGCCGGGGCCAGGCTTCTCGTTACGGTAGACGTAACCGACGCGGTAGCTGCGGTAGGGCTTGGCCAGTCCGTCATAATGCTCCGCGACATAGCGGGCGAGCGGCGCGGTCAGATCGTAGCGCAGGGAGAGCCATTGTTCGTCCTCATCCTGGAAGGAGAAGACGCCTTCGTTGGGGCGGTCCTGGTCGGGGAGAAACTTTCCGAGCGCGTCCGTGTATTCAATAGCCGGGGTTTCGACCGGTTCAAATCCGTAGGACTCGTAGATCTCCTCGATCGCGGCGAGCATTCTCTTCTGTGCCCGCAGCTCGCGCGCATCGACATCGCGCAAGCCCTTCGGCAGCCGAGCCTTGGGCCGGATCACTTTGTTCTTCTTGGCCATGGGAGTGCCTGGACGTGAATTGAAAGGCGGGTTGATTTGCGGCGGGTTCTAACTGATAGCCCCAAACCCGGCAAGCGGCCTTGCAGAATGCCGCATTTGAGGGCCGCCTGGCCGGCGAAAATCGAACCGCAACTATCGTTGCTCCCGTCTGCGCTGCATGACGGCTGAGGGCTTTGCAGGCTTGGCGGAACTATCGTCGCTCCCGCGAAGGCGGGAGCCTAGGGCAAAAAGGGAAAGATGGTGGCGTTGAACTCTGGATGCCCGCTTTCGCGGGCATGACGAGTGAGATCTCCACAAGGCCTACGACGTCAGCCAGCGGTCAATGTCGCGGCGTTCTTTCTTGGTGGGGCGGCCGGCGCCGCTCTCGCGCTCGGCCGGCGCCCTGGGTGCTTCCGGCGTCTCGGTGCGCACGGCCGGGGGGCTCATATCCTCGTAGAGCGCCTGGGCCTCGGACGCTGGTCCACGGCGCTTGCCGATGGCGACAATGCGGATGATCTTCAACCTGCCGTGCAGGGTGAAGGTCAGGACATCCTCGGCCTGTATGTTGTGGCTGGCCTTTGAGACCTTCGTGCTGTTGACACGGACCTTTCCTGAAGTCACCAACTCGCCAGCAAGGGTGCGGGTCTTGACGAGGCGGGAGAACCACAGCCACTTGTCTATGCGCTGGCGTTCTTCGGTATCCTGCGTCCCGGTCACGCTTTTTCCTTGCCTTCCATTTGTGCTTTCAAGGCGCTGAGGGCGGCAAATGGCGAATCCGCGTCTACTTCCTGGCGTTTCGGTTTGGACGAGCCGGACTGGAAGCTGCGCTGCTTGGGTTTCGGCGGGCGTTTGCCGCTGCGGCGGTTCTGATCCTCGCGCTGGCCCTGCCCCTGGCCCCTGCGTTGCCTCTTGTTCTGACCGTCGAGCTTGCGGTTGTTTTGACGTTTGCCGCCGGGCCACCACACTTCCAGGAACTCAGGAGTTGCCTCGGCTTCGGCGGATTCCTCTCCAGGGCTGTCAGATCCCTCCGTGCCGGGCTGTTCGGCGGCAGCGGGGTCTGGCGCGGGCGCGGTCTCCGCGGCAAACTCGGGCTCCGGTGCCTGAGCTTGGGCGACCTCGGCTTCGCCCTCTGCCTGCGCCGGATCGTCTGCCGGCGTTCCCGGCGCCGGTTCCGCTTCTCCGTTTGGCTCCGGCGTCTCGATGCGGCGCCGTTCGAGCCGGTAACCGAGGCCCTTTAGAATCGAGGAGAAGTCGTCCCCGGAGCAGCCGACCAATGACATCATGTTCGGCGTCACCGTGAAACCGCCGCCTGCAATGGAACCGGCCGGTCGCTCATCGCCATCATTTTCCGGTTTCCAGTAGACACAAGGCCGGATCAGGTCTGCAAGACGCTCCAGCATGTCGATGCGGACCGCGCGGGTACCGCAGATCCGATAACCGACCGAACGATAGAACCCGTTCGGCGTGGATCGGTCGAACTGCACGGAGGTGAGGCCCTGGCCGGGAGGTTCCGGCAGCGTGCCCATGTCGATCGGCTTTGCACGTCCCGGATTGGCGACCTGCCACAGGGCCCAGAGGAGAAGCTTGAGTTCGGCGGCGGCCGGCTTCAGGAGCATGGGCATGAAAATGTGATAGGCACCAAAGCGCACGCCGTATGGGCGCAAGGTCCCGCGCGCGGGCTGGTCGAGCGCCTTGACCTCTTCTGCGACTTCGTCCCGGACGAGGATGCCGAGATTTTCCACCAAACGGAACGCCAGGCCGCGGGCGAGGCCGGCGATATCCTCAGCAGCGGCGAGATTAACCAGCGGCTCCAGGACCGAGCCGATATGGTCAGTGACGAACTTCTCCAGGCGTGCCTGCACGTCCAGGCGGCTGGCCCCTTCCAGCTGGTCGTTCGCAATCAGCTGGACCCTGGGCTTCAGGATATCCGGGCCTGCCTCAAGCTGGCCAACCTTCGCCTCGTTCCACGTCAGCGCACCGTCGCGGCCGAGCGAAAACTCACCATCCGGTGCGTTCGTACACGACTTCGCACGGCTGTCCATTTCCTCTGCGATGGCCTTCAGGGAAGCTGACTTGAGTGCTTTGGCCTGGCTGTCGCCGGCGTCCTGATCGGGCATGAAACGGAATCCGCTGACCATGCCTATGAACTCACCCTCTACGTGGATCTCTCCGTCGGAGGAAACCGATGCCATCAGTTTTTCCTTCTCGCGCAGCCGTTTCATCAGAACGCTGGTGCGCCGGTCGATAAACCTCTGTGTTAAACGTTCATGGAGGGCGTCAGACAGCTTGTCTTCTATGTCCTTGGCTCTTCGCTGCCAGTGGAAAGGATCTTCCAGCCAGTCGGGCCTGTTGGCGATAAAAGTCCAGGTCCGAACATGGGCGATCCGGGTCGCGAGCGTGTCTATATCACCATCGGCATTGTCCGCATATGACAATTGGCGCTGAAACCAATCCTCGGGCACGCGTGCCTCTGAAGACATCAGGGACTTGAACACCTGGGCAATGATGCGGGCATGCTCGGCATTCGTGATGTTACGGTAATCCGGGATCTGGCAGACCTCCCAGAGCAGGCGGACATGCTCTTCCGCGTTGACTATGTCGCGGACGTCCGGGTCGCGCATCATCATCTCGAGCGCCTGGATATCGTCGCCGCCCATGGCCCGGGTCAGCCCTTTTGTTTTGGGCAACATGAGGAGAGACTGCATCAGGCCGTCCAGGGAGCCGTAGTCAAGCACGCGGTTGCGCCATTGCAGAACGGGCAGGGGCTGGAAGCGGTGGTCCTCGATCCGGTTGATGATGTCGCTGTCCGGGACCTTGGCCTCGCCGGTGATGCCGAAGGTGCCTTCATCCATGTAGCGTCCGGCGCGCCCGGCAATCTGCGCCATTTCCGCCGGGGTGAGATCCCTGAACATGCGGCCGTCGAACTTGCGCGTGGCGGCGAAGGCGACATGGCTGACATCCATGTTCAGGCCCATGCCGATGGCGTCGGTGGCAACGATGAAATCGACATCACCC